>JARLGM010000084.1 GCA_031292755.1 Candidatus Sulfopaludibacter sp. | reverse complement strand
GTGCCAGAGAATTTCGGTGTCCTTCAAGTGCACGTCGTAGATCTTGTCGGCGAACTCGCGGGCTGCCGCCACCGGGTCCATGAACTGCCACACCAGGTGCGAGGGATCGAACTGCAGGCCTACGTGCGGGCTGTTCCCAAACGCTTTGAAGAGGGCCTCCCAACCCACCGGTCCGGTGGCGATATTGGGTCCGCCGGCGTAGGGCTCCCACAGGATGCGCACCTTGTTCCGCTCGCAGGCGGCGAAATACTTCTCGTTGTAGACCTTGACGATTTCGTCCACCTGCTGCTGCAACGGCATGTTGGGGATGGTGCCGCTCTGGCCCCCGATATTCGGGATGCCGAGCTTGCCGCACAGGTCCAGGCACTTCACGGTGAACTCGTTCTGATGGGCGCGTTTGGCGGGGTCCGGATCGATGTGGTTGCCGTCCACCGCCAGCGACGAGATGTAAATACCGCTCTTGGCGATCTTGTCTTTGATCGCGGCGATGGCGGCATCGTCCACCTGGTCGGGATTAATGCGCAGTTGCGCGCTGGTGAATCCTTCGGCCTTCACGAAATCCAGGTTGGAATCGGAGTACTGCATCAGGACGCCGAGCCTCGGTTTCCAATTCGGCGGGCGGTTGCGCTGGGCCTGCGCCGCGGCGGCCGCGGACAGTGCGGTTAGGACAGTGCGTCTGGAGAGGGTCACGACACGAGCATAGGACGGAACGGGCGGCGGGCGCAAGCGGCCTGCATTCCCTTAATGCGGGCAGCGGAACAGGCGCACATAGGAATTGGCGAATGCCGGCCGGCGGGTCCACACCCAACTGGCGCGATCCTTCCACACGGGGTCTGTATCGTCGACCGCAATGATATCGATCGGCAGGGACCGGCAGACGCCCTCAAGCGCCGGCTCGGTCTGGCCGGCGGGAGAATAAATGCGCGCCAGCGTGCGAAGGATTGGCGGGCACAGGGCCGGGTCGCCGCCAAAAGCGCTGAGGCAGTTATCGCTGCCCGCGATCATCCGGCGGCCGGCATACAGAAAGGCCTCCGTGTCCTGCGTGGGGACGTGGGGATTGAACTGCACGATGGCATTGCGCGGTGTGGCGGCCTCGGCCCATTCGCCGGCCTCGCGTGCGGCGTAGATCCGTTTGCCGGCCTGACGGTCGGACGCCATCCAGGAAACCGTATTGACCGTTCCCCGATCGGCCAGCAGCGGATAAAAACGGTTGATGGCGACTTCGTAAACCGACCCCGCCACGCCCAACACCAGCAGAGCGGTGAGCAGGCGGTAATCGCGCCGGGATGCGGTATCGCGGTCGCACAGCACGTCCACCGCCCAGAGCAGCAATCCGAACTGCGCGATCAGGAATCCGCGCCAGCCCAGATCGTTGTTGCCGATTACGGAGGATCGCAGAAAGGTGCAGATGACCACGCTGGTCGCGATCATCAGCGCGGTAGCGGTTTCCGCGGGCGAGAGGCGCCGGCCGCCGGCACGATGCTTCTTCCACCAAAGAGCACCGGTGGCGAAAAAAAGTCCGAGCTCCAGGAAATAGTTCAACGGCAGAACCAGTGCGTTGGCCACCGGAAGAACCCAGGCGCGCCCCACGGACTGCCCGGCATACAGGGCATCGAGCGGGTAAAACGGCCGCACCCACGCCTGGAACATGGGTCCGCCCGATCCGGGGCCGCGGAGTGAGGCGGCGTACGGAAGTATGAGCGCCAACGCCAACACTCCCGCCGCGATGACGGCGCCGGCATCCTGCCGCCTGCCTTGCACCAGGGCTGCGACGGTCCACACGCCCAGAAACACGCCGAAGACGAAAGCCACGTAGATGGAGGCGCCGCCGGCCGACGCCAGGGCCAAACCGGCAAAGATCACATAGGCGGGACGCAGGCCGGAGCCGGAGCGGCGCGGGGAGTGCCAGAGCAGCAAAAAGGCCATCAGGCAGCCGATCAGTCCGCACAAATAGTGGCTCTCCCAAAGAGTGGTGAAGACGAAGCCGTCCACCTGCTCATTCCACCATTCCATGCTCGGCAGCACGCCGTGCATTCCGGCAGCCTGCAACGCCCAGAGCAGGGCGGTGGGCAGGATATCGAGGCCGCCCACGCCGAGCAGCAGGATTCCTGCGATGGCTCGCCGAGGAAAGCTGGCCGGTCCACGGTAACAGAACAGCCGGAAGTAGAGCGCGACTATGGCCATCAGCCCGATGCCACACCATACGGCTCCGGCGATCCACGCATGGCGGGCGCCGACGATGGGGCTGCCGGCGCGGTTCACCAGGTTGCAGAGCAGCAGCCAGAAGTAGTGATAGCGGAGCGGCGCCGCGTGACCGGGCAGAAAAAACGGATTGGCGGGTGGGATGCCGGTGTCGCCGATGGATTGGATGAATTGCGTGCGGACCGAGTAGTCGAATGCGGCGGCGGGAAACCAGGCGCGATCGCCGATCTGCAAGTCGATCAGGGAAAACACCGCGAGCGCCGTCCAGCCCAGCAGAATCGGAAGCGCGACTCGCGGCTTGGGAAGAGCAATGCCGCGGCGGAAATGGCGCCCGGCCAGGAACAGGCAGTACGCCCAGGAGAGGGCGTAGAGTCCCCACACGGCGAGTGCGGACCCAAAACGGCCGGCGAAGTAGGTGGCGATGGGGCAGAGGGCAATCGAAAGCGGCAGGCTCAGAGCGCACTGGAACGCCGTAGTCCGCCGGCGGAAATCGAAAAGGTCCGTGAGCCAGGCCACGGCAAACCCCGGCGCGACGATGAATAGCGGGAACAGGCACACGGCCAGGAGGCTGCCTTCCAGGTCGGCCAGCATGAAGCTATGGATCGTCATGTTCGGTCGGATGCCGGTGGCAGGCGCATGAATCTACCATGCTGACAGCCCGCGAAGGTGCGGACAAGGTAAACAAGAGATATGGTTGGAGGGCTGTACTGAGGTTAGCGGAGACGGACTTCAGATGGCTTCCAGTTCTTCTTCCAGCATTTGCTTTTGGGCCAGATCGGCGTAGTAGCCGCCGGCGTTCACCAGTTCGGCATGGGTGCCTTGCTCGACAATGCGGCCCTTCTCCAGGACGATAATGCGGTCGGCCTGCCGCACCGTGGAGACGCGGTGGGAAATGAGGATCACGGTGCGGCCGCGCATCACGCCGGCCAGGTGCGTCAGGATCCGCTCTTCGGTGAGCGTATCGACACTGGACAGGGCATCGTCCAGAATCAGGATGCGGGGATCGCGCAGGATGGCGCGGGCGATGGCGGTGCGCTGCTTCTGGCCGCCCGAAAGCGTGATGCCGCGTTCGCCCACCATGGTCTGGTAGCCTTGCGGGAAATCTTCGATGTCCCCGGCCAGGCCCGCGATTTCGGCCGCGCGGCGCACCTGTTCGGGCGTGGCTTGTTCCACGCCGAACGCGATGTTTTCCGCGAGGGTAGCGCTGAACAGGAAGGTCTCCTGTGGCACAAAGCCGATCAGCCGGCGCACTTCCGAGGGATCGGCCTCCCGCAGGTCCGTGCCATCGATCAGGACCGTGCCTTCGGTCGGGTCGAACAGCCGCGGTGCCAGGCTGACCAGCGTGCTTTTGCCGCTGCCGGTGTGCCCCACGATGGCAATGGTGGCGCCGGCCGGGATGCGCAGGTCCACGCCATCCAGGGCGCGCCCGCTGCCGTATTCCATCGCCACCCCGCGATATTCGATTTCGCCGCGTGCGTGGGCCATGGATACCGGCGCGGGCCGCGGCCCGATGGAGGGCTTTTCATGCAGAATCTGGTTGATGCGGTCCAGCGAGGCGCTGCCGCGCTGCATCAGGTTCACCACCCAGCCGAGCGCAATCATGGGCCACACCAGCATGCCCATGTAAGTGTTAAACATGATGAAGCTGCCGATGGAGATGCGGTGCGTCAGTACGTCGTGCCCGCCCATCCACAGGACTACCAGGAAGGTGAATCCGATCAGCACCTCCAGCAGCGGCTGGAAGATTCCCTGGATCAGCACCAGGCGCAGATTCTGGCCGATGAATTCACGGTTGAGCTCTTCGAAGCGGCGCAACTCGGCCTTTTCCTGGACGAACGCGCGAATCATGCGGACGCCGGAAAGATTCTCCTGCACGCGGCTGGAGATATCGGAAAACATGGCCTGAATGGCTTCGAAGCGGCTGTGGATCTTGCGGCCGAAGAAGATCACCGCGAGCGATACCAGGGGCGCCGGCAGGAGCGCGTAGAAGGCCAGCCGCCAATCCACCGATACCATGATGGCCACGGCCAGGATGAAGGTAAGGCTGGTTTCCGCGCAGTACATGACGCCCGGTCCCAGCATCATGCGGACGGCGTTGAGGTCGTTGGTGGCGCGCGCCATCACGTCCCCCGTGCGCGTGCGTGCGTAATATTCGGGTGCCAGCGTGACCAGGTGGGCGAACAGGTCGTTGCGCAGATCGTATTCGATATCGCGGGAGATGCCGATGATGATGACCCGCATGCCGAACTGGAAGACGCCTTTGATCACTGCCAGGCCCACCAGGTAGGCGGCGAATCGCACGAAAAGGTGGTTGTGCGCGCCCGCGAGCGCGTCCACCGCGCGCCCGATCGTCAGCGGCTGAACGGCCTGCGCCAGGTCCTTCAGCACCAGGCAGATGGCGCCCGCGGCCATGCCCCAGCGGTAGCGCCAAAGGTATTTGCGAACGGTGGCGAGCGATTCCCACATGGCTTACATTCCGAAAACCGCGGCGGCGGTCTTGGTCCACTCCAGCAGGGTGGTCTTGCGGCCCTCTCGGTTACGCCACCAGGCGGCCGGCTGGAAAAAATCGTCCGGCGTGCCCACCACGCGCATGGCCAGACGGTCGCCGCGCTGCCGCAGCACGGCGCGGAACGTACGGCCGGCCCGCGCTGTGTGGAATTCGCTGGTGATGAGGGCAAAACTGGCCACGTGGCGCCGCTCCAGTTCCGCGGCGACGTGGACCGCTTCTTCCGCGGTGGAGTGCGCGGCCATCGGCAGCGGAATGAACCAATCTTTCGGATACCCCTCGCGCACAATGAAGGCGATGGCCAGGTCGCACTCGCGGTTTCCGTAGGCTCCCATGGGTCCGTCGACAATGGCTGCCGGCACATAGCCTGCCTGCACCATTTGGGCCGCCCTTTCGATGCGCCCCCCGGCCGTATCTCCGGCCAGCACCACGGCGATGTCAGCCTTGCCCGGTTCGTCCTTGCGCACCAGGGCTTCGCCGATCCAGGGCAGCCAGACACCGCGCGCCACAATGGCGGCCAGCAGCACGAGCGTCAGGATGGGGATTAAAAGACGAAAGGGCCGGACCACCTAACTACTTCTCGTCCGTGGACTTCTTCTGATCCAGATTGCCGACCGTCTTGAGCCGCTGGTAGAGCCGTTCCACCTCGGCTTCGTCTTCGGGACGCAGGACGCGGTACCGGGGCGCGGGCGGTTGTTTCCGTTCGCCGCCATTGGCCAGCACTTCGCCCCAATACTGGCGGTAGGGGATGCCGTCGATGAGGGCGTCGCGCGACAGCCGCCGCAGGTGGCGCAGCAGGCTGTTGCAGGAATCCAGATCGCCCGGATAGACCAGGATGAGCCGGGAATCGTCAAAAAGGGTAATGCGCGCAATCAGGGGAGAAACCCAGCCAGTGCGATCCAGGCGCCGGATGTCCATCCAGGGAATGATGCGCCGCCCGATGGAAAGATACCCTTCGTGAACCTCCACCGCCGGGCGCAAGGCCATGGCGAAGAGCGCGCCGGCGATCACCACGAACAGCACCGCCGGGATGAAGACCAGGGCGGCGGACAGCGCCCGCCAGGCCGAAAACCCCGCGAAAACGACGGCGGCGATACCAAACCAAAGATAGTGTCGTGCGGCCGTATAGCGAGTCATCGGAATCCCGTCTCATTTTTAGACTACTCCCGAGCGCCACGGGCGTCAATCGCTCCGTGCAACCTGAATGCCCCGCCAGGTGTAATGCAAGCCGCTCCAGAAGGTGCAAGCCGCGCAAATCCAGATCATTGCCGTCCCCAGCGCATCCAGAAACGAAATTTGCAACCAGTTGCGGGTCATCCACACCACCACGGTGAGAATCTGCACGAAGGTGGAGAGTTTGCCCCAGACGCTGGGCGGAAACTTGCGAATGGAGGTGAGCAGGAGGAACACCCCGGCGGCTGCCAGGATGTACAGGTCACGGCCCAAAACCAGCGCGACCAGCCACCAGGGGACGGTGCGGATGGCGGCCAGCGCCACGAATACCGAACTGAGCAGGAGCTTATCGGCGATCGGGTCGAAATATGCGCCGGTCGAAGTGGCGAGCCGGAGGTGGCGTGCGGCGGCGCCATCCAGGATGTCGGTGACGGCGGCCGCTCCGAAAAGAGCCAGAGCCAGCATGGGGTGGCCGGCCAGCATGGCCTGAATGACGAACGGCGCCAGGAGCAGGCGGATGAGGGTGAGGAGGTTGGCCAGGTTGATCCAGCGAGGCATCTGAAGACGAGTGTACCCCGCAAGGCAGACGACACCAGGCAACCGCCTGCCTATAATAGAAGGACATTTTACGATTTCCCCCGGTAACGGTATTTGGTATGCTTAACTCCGAAGAGACCGGAGGTAGCATGAGACCGCTGATCCGGGTGGTGAGTTGCCTGATCCTGCCCCTGGTTGCCTACGCCCAGCCGCCGGACGCGCCGTCATTCGAAGTAGCCTCCGTCAAAGTGTCTTCCCCGGATGTTCGTGCCCGAGCGTGCGGCGGCGGACCCGGCACCGCCAGCCCTGGGATCTGGCGATGCTCGAACGTGCCCCTCGCATTCGTAATCTCCTACGCGTACGGCTTCGAGGCGTATCAGTTTTCTCCCCGGGAAAGCTGCTGCCAGGCCTCGTTCGATTTCGAGGCCAAGGTGCCCGCCGGCGCCACCAAAGCGCAGTTCCGGCAGATGCTGCAGAATCTGCTGGTCGAACGCTTCCAGTTCAAGTTCCACTACCAGGAGAAGGAAATGCCGGTCTTCGAACTTGTGTTGGGGGAAAAGGGTTCGAAGCTGAAACCGTCGCCGCCCGATGCCATGCAGGCGGAGCCCTATCCGTGGGAACCGACGAAGTACACCCTGGGTGACGATGGCTACCCCGTGTTTCCGGAGGGCCAGGGCGGTTTGGCGGGAGGGAATGACCACTATCGGTGGACCGCGTTCCACGTTTCCCTGCCGGAGATTGTAAAGACGCTGTCGTTCTACCTGGGCCGCCCGGTGATCGACAAAACCGGGATCCAGGGGAACTACGATCTCGATCTCAAATGGGGCATCGGCCGTCGCGACGAGGCCGCCGAGGTGCCCGACACCGGACCCACAGGTCCGCCCCTCAACAGAGCCGTCCAGGACCAGCTTGGACTGAAGCTGAACGCCAAGAAAGGTCCCGGGAAGGTAGTGGTCGTGGACCACGTGGAGAAGGTTCCGGTCGCGAATTAGACCGCTGCGCCTGTCTCTCGGTCCGGGCCGTCACCCGCCCAACAGCGCGGTCAACGTCTTTCGGTAAGATGATCCTATGAAGGGATGCTTTGGGGTCTGCGCCACCCTTCTGGCTGCCACCGCCTGGGGACAGGATGGCACGCCCGTCTTCCGCGCCACCTCCGACTTGGTACTCCTCGATGTCCAGGTGATCCACAACAAAACCAACACCGCCATGGCGCAACTGAAAGCCCGCGATTTCGAGCTCTCCGAAGACGGTGCGCCCCAGAAAATCGCGTTCTTCGAAAGCGGCCAGTTGCCGCTCTCCGTGGTATTGCTGTTCGATCTGACAGACAGTGTGCGCGGCGTGCTGGGCCGCCTGGGTGCGGGCGCGCAGTCCGCCCTCGACCACCTGAAGCCCGAGGACGAAGTCGCCGTCATGGTCTATGACGCTTCCGCCCGCCTGGTGGACGGCTTCACCCGCGACCACGCCCGCACCGCCGCCGCCATCGCCCGTGCCGCGGCCATGAAGTCGGACGATGCCGCGTTCTTTAATGAGGCCGTCTACCAGGCCGCCGCGCAACTCGAGAAATCGGCCAACCCGTCCAGCCGCCGGGTCATCCTGTGGCTCACCGATAACCTGCCCAACGTCCCGGCGAGTTTCAACCTCCGGGATCGCGATGAGGCCCTGGGGGGCGAGCCGCCGCACACCGAAGCGGAAGCCATCCGCAAATTGCATGAATCCGGCACGGTGGTGATGCCGCTCTTGTTGAAAGACCGGCTGGGGGCCATCTGGGCTGAGATGATCAGCGCAGGCGAAAGGCCGTACCGGAAGAAATACCCTCCCGGGGATGCGCACAAGTACGCCGAGCTGACCGGCGGTTTCGCCGCGGGCATGCGTGGCAAGGGAGTGGATGAGCGCCTGGCGCAGGTGATTGACAGCCTGCGCAGCCGGTACACTATCGGCTACCGTCCCGCGCAAGACAAGCCACCCGGAACGTTTTGCCGCGTAAACGTCGCTCTGGCTCCGGGCGCCCCCTTGCGTCCGCGCGAATGGAGGGTGCTGGCGCGCGCCGGATACTACCGGAAGTAGCCTGGGCACGGTACTCAGCGTCTCCTTCAGTTCGCTCGCAATGCCACCATCGGATCGATGCGCGAGGCTCTCCAGGCGGGAACATACCCGGCGAGGGCTGCGACGGCGGCCAGCAGCGCTCCCCCGGCCAGAAATGTAAGCGGATCGCCGGATGTTACCCCGAACAACAAGCTTCCCAGTGCGGTCGCCAGAACTCGCGACGCCGCCATTCCCAAAGCGAGCCCGAAGGCGGTCAACTCCAGCGTCCGGAGCAGAATGCGCTTCTGCACCTCGTGCGCGGATGCGCCCAGGGCCATCCGAATTCCAATCTCCTGCACCCGCTGACTCACCGAATAGGAAATGACGGCGTAGATGCCCAGCGACGCGAGTACCAATGCGAAAGCCGCGAATCCCGCCAGCAACAGCACCAGAAACCGCCGTGGGGAAACCGCCCTGTCGACCAGATCCTGGAACGTTACAAACTCGCGGACCGGCAGATTGGGGTCGATTGGCCGCAGCGCCGTTCGAATACCTGCCGCCAGAGTGTCCGGTGGAAGCGCGGTTCGCACCACCAGTTGCATGGCCGCGTAGTCCCCGGTTTGCCGCACCGGCAGATACATTTCCGGCCCGCCCGTAGTTTCCAGAGATGTATGACGGACGTCGGCGACAACCCCCACCACCTGCCGTCCCCCATCCGTCGTGATCCTCTGGCCTAGCGGGTTCTGGCCCGGCCACAACGTCCGGGCCAGCGTCTCATTCACCAACACGACGCGTTCGCTGGATGCGCGATCCCTCTCCGTGAACTCTCTACCCAGCCGCAACGGAATTCCTGCCGCCTCGAAATACCCGTCGCTGACAACGCGAATGAATGGCTCTGGCGGCGGGTGGCTCTTCCCGTAAACCTGTCCTACAGCCGCGACAGCCCACGACCGGTCGTCGCGCAGCGGCAGGACGTCGGTAATCCCGGCCGCCACAATGCCGGGGACAGAGCGGGCGCGGTTTAGCACAGCGTCGATAAAGGAGTTCTGCTGCGCGAAACTGGAGATCCGGAAACTCGGGTCAATCCTCAGCGCGGCCGCGCGCTCCGGTTGAAATCCCAGGGTCACGTCGAGGACGCGGAGAAAGCTCCGAATCAGCAGCCCCGCGCCGACCAGCAGGATGCAGGCGAAAGCGAGTTCGGAAACCACCAGTCCATCGCGGACCCAGGCATGCCGCTTGCCGCCGCTCGAACCGCGGCCGGCATCCTGCATGCCTTCACGCAGAGAGACCGCCGTGACCCGTAATGCCGGCAGCAGGCCAAAGAGAACGCCCGAAGCCACCGCCGCCAGCAGGGTGAAAAGGAGCGCGCTCCCATCGATCCGGACGCTTTCCAGCAAAGGAAGGTTGAATGCTTGCAGGTGCGCCAGTTCGCGGGTACCGGCCACTGCCAGGACCAGTCCCAGCACCGCACCGCAACCCGAAAGTGCCACGCTTTCCGTCAGCGTCTGCCGCAGCAGCCGCGAACGGCCCGCTCCTAACGCCGCCCGCATCGCCATTTCCTTTTGGCGCGTGCCTAACCTCGCCAATTGCAAATTCGAAAGATTCGCGCACACAATCAGCATCACGACGCCGACCGCGCAGGCCAGTACGAACAGAGTCGGCCTCACGCCTCCGCTCACATGTTGCGCCAGCGGGGCTAGCATTGGGACGATGGGGTTCCGCTCCGGATGCTGGCTCGCCAGTTGTTTCCCCAGCACCGTTAACTCAGCCTGAGCGCCCGGCACCGTCGCGCCGGGCCTGAGTCTTCCGACCACCTTCATCGTGTTTCCCGTGGGTTTAGTTTTGTCGTTCAGAGGCCATGGAACAAAGATATCGACCGGCGTGCCGGGAGCAAAGACGCTCGCGAAATCGAAGGACGCGGGCAGCACGCCGACAACCGTCGCGGGCTGGTTGTTCAATATCAGCTTCCGGCCCACCACGCCGGGGTCCGATGCAAACCGCCGCCGCCAGAAGTTGTAGTTCAACAGCATGGCCGGCGGAGCGGAATACCTCCCCTGGCACTCCCAGGTGGTGAACGATCTTCCGATCGCCGGTTGCACGCCCAGCAATCCGAAGAAGTTCTCAGTCACCGCAACGCTGGTGAGACGCTCGGCTTCGCCGGCTCCCGTCAGTTCGCTGTCGCCCGCCCGGTAGAACGCGTTCCAACCCGCCAGGTCGGAGAACGACCGGTTCAAATCGCGGAGGTCCGAATAGTGTTCGGTTTGGGTGGACGTGAATTCGTTGCCGTTGGTGACATATACCAGTTGTCCTGGATCGCGAAACGGGAGCGGGCGCAGCAGCAGCGCATTGACCACGCTGAAGACCGTGGAACTGGCTCCGATGCCGAGGCCGGCGATGAGAACGGTAAACGCCGTAAATCCGGCGTCGCGCCGCATGCCGCGAAACGCGTGGCGTAAATCCTGCGTCAAGTCGCCCATCCAGCGCGCGATCCAGGTGGAGCGGGCTTCTTCCGATTTTTGTGTCATATTGCCAAACCTCCTGCGTGCCGCGGCGCGTGCTTCGATTGCTCGCGTGCCTTCCGCAATCAAGTCTTGAGCCATCGACTCGACATGGAATTCCATCTCTTCCCACAGCAGGCGCTGCCTCTCGCTGTGGTGCAGCCAATACCGTAAACGGCGTCGCCAACGCTTCCACCGGGAACTGGTTTGCATGGATGCTCCGCCCGATCAGGCAAACCCCATAATGCGCGCTACCGCCCCGGTGACCTGGCGGTAACGGGCGGACTCGTGGGTCAGATGCTTACGGCCGTCCGGAGTGAGCTTATAGAAACGAGCGCGCCGGTTATTGGCCGAAAGGCCCCACTCCCCTTCGATCCAGCCATTCAGTTCCAGCCGTTGCAGCGCCGGGTAAAGCGAGCCTTCTTCGACGCGCAGCAGGTCGTCGGACAATTGCTGGATGAGTTGCGCGATGGCATACCCATGCAGGTGGCCCCGAATCAGTATCTGGAGAACGAGCATGTCCAGCGTGCCGAGCAGGAGGTCGGCCTTCGTTTTCTCTGTTCCCATAGATTGCCTGATTATAAAACGATCGAATTGTCTCCCGGTTAGGCGCATTGTTTGGATTTTTCCCAGCAGGTAGTCTGCGGAACGAGCCCTCGGCATTGGTGCCCGCGCACCGGACCCGCCAGACTGTAGGTTGTCAGAATTGTTGACAATTCGTGCCACGAAAAGGACAAGATCCTACCGGCAAGGTGCGAGCGGCCGGGCCACTACGGAATTTTTCGTTGCATTACGGTTTTTTTCGTAGTATCTTGTGCTCAGATGACTTCTCCTCGCCGCAACGGGCCGTCAGTGGCCCTTCCAACCGCTGCCGAGCTCGACATTCTTGCTGTTCTCTGGACGTTGGGTGTGGCGACCATAAGGGAAGTCCACGACGAACTCGGCAAAGACAACCGTTACACCACAACGCAGAAGACGATCCAGTTGATGACCGAAAAGGGTCTGCTCACCCGCAGCGAGCGCTTCGGATCGCACGTCTACGAGGCTAGCGTCCCGAAGGAGCAAACGCAGCGGCAGATCGCGGGCGACCTCCTGAAAAGGGCCTTCGGCGGTTCTGCCAGCAGCCTGGTGATGGGCGCCCTGACGGCGCAGCCAGCCACGCGCGACGAACTGGACGAAATCCGCGGCATGTTGGACTCCTTTGCTAAAAAGAAAGGAAGCTCGTCATGAATGCCATGCAAATACTGGTCTCACAGCCATGGGTGGAACGTCTCGGGATGACGCTGCTCCACTTCCTCTGGCAGGGCTTATTCATTGCGATTCTATACGCAGCCGCACGGCGAAGTGTGGCACCCGCGTCGAGCCCGCGGACGCGATACCTGCTCGCCTGTGGGGCACTGGCAGCGATGATCGCGGCTCCGCTCGTGACTTGGGAGCTGATGGTGCCCTCGGACGCAAGTCCGGAAGCCATCTATCGCATCCGAAGCACTCCCCAGGTTGCCTCCTCCGCCGGCATCCCCACCAGCACCGCGTTGCCCGATTCCGTCCGCGCAACAGTGTCCGGCGTGCAGTCGGAACAGTTCCTGTTTCGGGTCGTAATGGTATGGCTCGCCGGAGCCATGGTGTTCTGGGTTCGCCTGGCGGGAGGTTGGGTGGTTGCGGCGCGCATGCGGTCGATGCTGGTCCGGCGGGCTCCGCCGGAATGGCAGGAGACTCTAAGGAAACTGGGAGCACAGATTGGTCTCTCTCGTCCCGTGGAGTTGCTCGTCTCTGCGCTCGTGCAGGTGCCGACGGTGGTCGGCTGGCTGCGTCCGGTGGTGTTGGTTCCAGTAGGGGCGCTCGGCGGTCTGCCTGCTGAGCATCTGGAGGCGCTGCTGCTGCATGAGTTGGCCCACATCCGGCGGCACGATTATCTGATTAACATTTTGCAGAGCGTGGCCGAATCCCTGCTGTTCTACCACCCCGCGGTCTGGTGGGTGTCGGGGCACATTCGCGCCGAGCGCGAACAGTGTTGCGACGATGTGGCCGTGGCGGTCAGCGGCGATGCGGTAACGTATGCGCGCGCGCTGGCGCAGTTGGAGTCGTACCGCCCAGCGCACCTGAGTGCCGCGATCGCCGCTAACGGCGGATCTCTGGCCAACCGCATCGCAAGGCTACTGGGCCAGTCGCGGCCGGCCGTCCGCACCGGTCTTGACCCGGGCGTGATCACCGTCGCGGCTCTGCTGGTGGTCGCGGCCTATGGATTGTTCGGTCAATCCGCCGATCCGCCCCGATTCGCGGTCGCATCCATCAAACGCAACCCGTCTCGTGAGCAACTTTCGATGGCTGTCCCCATAGGAGTCGGCTATCGGACTGGCGGCCGGCTCGTGGCGGGAAACGCCCCTTGACGATGCTCATTCAAAGGGCGTATTCAGTGCAGGGTTTCCAAGTGGTGGGCGGTCCATCCTGGATCAGCACCGATGGCTACGATATCGAGGCCAAACCGGAGGGCAACACCGGCCAGAAGCGGATGTGGCTGATGGTGCAAGCTCTTCTGGCCGACCGGTTCAAGCTCTCGATGCACCGAGAGACAAGAGATCTCCCTGTCTACGATTTGCAGGCTGTGAAGGGTGGTCCAAAACTGAAGGCGCCGCAGGGAGGTGCTTGCTCCGAGGCTCTTACGGGGGTGCCCGAGCCGGGCCGGCAGCGGCCGGCTCCTCCCTGTGGTCCTGGCGTGATAGGGGACGGCACGGGGCTCACCATGGAGGGAATCAACGTGTCGATGCCGGCGGTTGCAAAGCTGCTCTCGAGCCTGGTGGGGCGGGAAGTAGTTGACAAAACCGGTTTCACTGGAAGGTTCGCTCTTCACCTGGAGTTCGCCATGGACGATGCTCTCGCCGGACTCCCAAACCCCGCAGGGCCAGATGCGTCTGGCCAGCCGGCGGACCCCGCTGCCAGGCCGACGATACGCACCGCCCTGCAGGAACAACTCGGCCTGAAACTCCAAGCGTCCACGGGCCCTGTAGACGTCTTCGTGGTCGATCGCGTGGAGAGACCTACCGAAAACTAAGTCTCATCCGGCAAGACGATCGATTTGACGGACTACCGCGGCAAAGTTCTTCTGATTTCCGGGCTACCTGCCGGACGCATTCCTGATCGACCGGCAGCCGCGGGCGTTGAACCCTTTGCTATCGATACGCGATGTGTCAACTCCTGCGGCATCCCACAGCCCTCGAAAAGGCTTGCTCTCGACCTCGGCTGGCGCTAGACTCCAGGCATGAGAGAATGCCTGGTTCTCACCTTGATTCTCTTGTGCGGAACGCCCGTCGCGGCGCAAACCGTCCCCGCCGGTTGGCAAGTGGTCAAAGACTCCCACGGTTCCTGCCAGGTGGCTGTTCCACCCGATTGGTCGCCCTGGGGAGACAACAGCGGAGCCGCCGTCTTCCACGAACCCACCACGGCGATCGCGGTGGTCACCAGCCAACCCGGACAGGCGTTTAAGCCGCTGTCCGACTCTCAGCAGAGACTGCTCAATATTCCCAGGGACAAACTGTTCGAGAATTCCGCCAGCCGCATTTTCTATCAGGACAAGAGCTCCGCCAAAAGTGAGGACTCCAACGCCTACAGCGCCAGTGCGCCGGGAAAAGACGGCACGTGCAGTTGCCGGGTCACCTTTCTGCCGAGCGTCTCCGAAGAGACGGCCCGTAAGATTGTGTTGAGTCTCGGTAAAACAGGAAATTAAGATCTGATATAGGTAAATCCATGAACGATCGAGCTTCGATTCTGCGCTCCGCCCTGGAGCAGCGGAAAGCCCTGGTGGTGCCGGGGTGCCATGACGCACTGAGCGCCAAAATCGTCGCCAGCGCGGGGTTTGCGGCGATACAAATCAGCGGCTTCGGAGTTGCCGGAAGCCTTCTCGGCAAGCCCGACGTCGGGCTGGTGGATATGAAAGACGTTCTCGACATCGCCGGCCACATCGTCCGCGCGGTTTCGATCCCCGTGATGGCCGATATCGATACCGGCGGCGGCAACGCCATCAATGCGGCCGCCATCACCGAACGGCTCATCGAAATGGGCGTGGCCGGGGTCAACATCGAAGACCAGGTCTTTCCCAAGCGGTGCGGGCACATGGAAGGCAAACAGGTGATTGCGGCCGAAGAGATGGCCGGGAAGGTGCGCGCCATGGTCGATACGCGGGCGCGTCTGGGCGCCGATATCGTCATCAACGCCCGCACCGATGCCTTCGCCGTTCTGGGTCTGCGGGAGGCCATCTTCCGCGCCAACCTGTACCTCGACGCCGGCGCCGATATGGTGTTCCTGGACGGCATCGGCACGCGGGCGGACATCGAGCGCGCCGTCCGCGACATCCGCGGGCTGCTTTCGGTGAATCTGATGGATGCGGTAACGGGTGTCAAAACCGAACTGCTTCCCGTTCCCGCCCTGGCGGCCATGGGCGTGGCGCGAGTGAGCATCCCCGTGGCTTCCATCCTGGTCATGCATAAAGCGCTGACGGATTTCTTCACGGCGCTGCATGGCTCGCCCAGCGGAATTTTGGCCGGTGAAACGCACCGGCTCTCCAGTTTTATGGACTACACCCGCGCCGTCGGGCTGCCGGAGTATCGCGCGCTGGAGCGCGAGTATCTGCCGGCGACACTTGCCGCGAAATAAGGGGGTCGTGATGGGTATGACGCTGGCGGAAAAAATTCTGGTGCGGGCTTCGGGCCGCGAGAGTGTGGCGCCGGACGAAGTGGTGGTCGCCCGCGTGGATCTGGCCATGAGCCACGAGAACGCCGACCTGGTCCGCAAGAGCTTCCTGGAAATCGGCCGGCCCCACGTCTGGGACCCGTCGAAGATTGTCATCATCTTCGACCACCGGGTGCCCGCCGAGTCGGAGAGGACCGCTACCACGCACCAGGCGGTCCGCGAGTTCGTGGCGGCGCAGGGAATCCGGCATTTTTACGACGTGGGGCGCGGCGGCATCTGCCACCAGGTGTTGCCGGAAAACGGGCATGTCCGCCCCGGCATGGTGCTGGTGGGCACCGACTCGCACACCACCACCCACGGCGCCTTCGGAGCCTTCGCCACCGGCATCGGCGCTACGGAAATGGCCGGTGTCTGGACCGGGGGCACGCTGTGGTTCAAGGTGCCCGCCACCCTGCGCATTCTGGTGGAGGGCGAGTTCCGGCCGTGGATCTCGGCGAAGGACCTGATCCTGTACATCATCGGCAGATTGGGAGCCGCCGGCGCCGATTACCGCGCGGTGGAGTTCGATGGAGCGGCAATCCGGCGCATGACCGTCGCATCCCGCATGGTGCTGGCCAACCTCTCGATGGAGATGGGCGCGAAGGTGGCGTTTACGCCCGTGGACAATACCCTGCTGGACTGGCTGCGCGCCCGGACGCCGGAGCCGCTGGAGCAGGTCGCGCCGGACCCGGACGCACGCTATGAGCGCGTCCTGCGCATCGACGCGGGCGAAGACATCTGGGAGCCGCAGATCGCCTGTCCCCACGCCGTGGATCATGTGAGGCCGCTTTCCGCCCTCGGCGACGTGCCGGTCCACCAGGCGGTCCTGGGTTCCTGCACCAATGGGCGCCTGGAAGACCTGGCCATCGCCGCCCGCATCCTGTCTGGGCGCAAAGTGCATCCGCGAACCCGCCTGGTGGTGATCCCGGCGTCGCAGCAGATCTACCGCGATGCCATGCGCCTGGGATACCTGGACACGCTGGTGGCCGCCGGCGGCATGATCGCGCCGCCCGGTTGCGGCCCCTGCGTGGGTGTCCACCAGGGGATTCTGGCGGCGGGCGAAGCCTGCGTCTCCTCCACCAATCGGAACTTTATCGGACGGATGGGAAGCAAGGATTCGCAGGTGTACCTGGCCAGCCCGGCGGTCGTGGCGGCATCGGCAGTGGCGGGGAAACTGGAGCATCCGGCGGCCATCGTAAAGGAGAGCGAACCATGTCTGGTGGAAGCCTGAAGTTGCGCGGCGCCGTGCGCGCGATCCTGGGAGACAATATCGATACGGACATCATTTATCCGGGCCGGTATCTGAATATTACCGACCGGGAATTGACCGCGGAACATCTGTTCGAACTCTCGTATCCGGAGATCCGCGCCGCGATCCGGCCGGGCGAGTTTATCGTGGCGCGCCGCAATTTCGGCTGCGGCTCCAGCCGGGAACAGGCCGCCGCGGCGTTGAAGTTCGCCGGCGTGGGCGCCGTCATCGCCGGCTCGTTCGCCCGCATCTTCTATCGGAATTGCATCAATCTGGGGCTGCCCGCGGTGATCGCGCCGGATGCGGCACTGGCGTGCGCCGCCGGCGACGAACTGGAACTGGACCTGGCCGCGGGAGAAATTCGCAACGTGACGCAGGATCGCGCGATCGCTTCTGCCCGGCTGGATCCGCGAGCCGTCGAGCTGATTACGGCGGGTGGGTTGATTGCGTATCTGAAGCGGAAACACGCGGCCTAGAGCCGCCGGGGAGGACGGAGTGCGCAGATACCGGATTGCCTGGTTGCCCGGTGACGGAATCGGTACGGAAGTATGCGAAGCGGCCCGCGTGGTGCTGGACGCGGCCGGTTTCGAGGCGGATTACCTGCCCGGCGATATCGGGTGGGAGTGTTGGCGCCGGGAAGGCGATGCCCTTCCGGCGCGGACGCTGGAGTTGCTCCGGCAGACCGACTCCGCGTTTTTCGGAGCCATCACGTCCAAGCCGGCCGGCGATGCGGTGCGCGAACTGGCCCCCGAACTGCATCATCGCGGGCTCACCTATCGCAGCCCCATCGTCAGAATGCGCCAGATGCTGGACCTGTATGTCTGTCTGCGGCCCTGCCGGGCTTTTCCCGGCAATCCACTCAACTACCGCGAGAACATCGACCTGGTAGTCTTCCGCGAAAACACCGAGGGCATGTACATCGGGGTGGAGTTCCCCACCATTCCGGAGGAGTTCCGCGCCGTCCCGGCCATGGCGAAACTGCCGGACGATGCGGCCATTTCCATCCGCAGCGTCACCCACCGTGCTTCCCGCCGCATTGTGGAGGCGGCCTTCCAATATGCCGTGAAGCACGGGCGCCGCAAGGTTACCGCGGTGCACAAGGCCAACGTGCTGCGCGCCACCTGCGGCGTATTTCTGGAAGCCGCCAAGCAGGTAGCCGCCCGCTACCCGGGGATTGAGTTCGACACCGCCAACGTGGACGCCATGGGCATGTGGCTGCTCAAGAACCCCTTGAATTACGACGTGATCGTCACCACCAACCTGTTCGGCGACATTCTCTCGGACCTCTGCGCCCAGATGGTAGGCGGGATGGGGTTCGCCTGTAGCGGGAACATCGGTGAGACATACGCCGTCTTCGAGCCGACCCACGGGTCGGCGCCGAAATACGCCGGGCAGTACCGCATCAATCCGCTGGCCGCGATTCTGGCCGCTGGGATGATGCTGGAATGGCTCGGCGAAGTCGACACGGCGCGGGAGATCGAGCGCGCGGTCTCCGAAGCGATCGCCCGGGGCGCGCCCAGAACTTACGACATGGGAGGCAGCGCGGGAACCATGGATATGGCTCACGCCGTTGCCGGGTGTCTTCAGCAGACCCACACTGCGAGGTAACGCACATGCTGCAGATTCGATCTACGCACGGGTTTCATGCCACCGAAACCCGCCTGCGGATGGCCACGAAACAGGCCGGCGGCACTGTTCTGGCCATCACCGATATGAGTTCGCTCTTGCGGACCGGAGCCGCCGAAGGCGCGGCCATGTCCCTGACTCTCTGCTTCACCGAACTGTACACGCCGCTGCTCGCGGCCGACATTCGTTTCGCGGCCTTCCTGCCGGTACGCGTGGCGGTTTGCGAGACCAGCGCCGGCACCTTCATCGAAACCATCTCGCCCCGCGAGTGTTGCCGCGTGCTGCACCGGCCGGACCTGGAACCGGAAGCCGTGCGCCTGGAGGACTGGCTGCGGGGCGTGATCGAAACCGCGGCGGTCTCGGCCGCGTCCGCCGCCGGGCCCTATAAAGCAACCGAGGAGCAGGTGTACATGCGGGCCACCCTGCCCCAGCGCGTGGACTGCGTCGGAACCAAGATCGAGGACCTCGCCGGCACCGGCAAAGTCGACGCCCAGGGCGGGTAATCGCTTGCCATCCCCGCGCATTTGATCTATGATCTAGAACAAATGCCGGCCGCCTACCTCGGTGAATTCGAACAGATCGTTCTCCTGGCCGTCCTCCGCCTCGGCGATGGCGCTTACGGCGTGCCCATCCGCCAGGAGATTGCCGAACGCGCCGGCCGGCCGGTCACTGTGGGCGCGCTCTACGCCACGCTCGACCGCCTGGAATCCAAGGGCCTCGTCCACTCCTGGTTCGCCGACCCCACCCCGCAGCGCGGCGGCCGCTCCAAACGGTATTTCCGGCTGCTGCCCAAAGGCACGGAGGCGCTGGCCGAATCGCGCACCATGCTCCAGAACATGTGGCGCGGCATCCGCCTGAACAAGGAGGATTCCCGTGCCTGACCTGCCTCCCCGCGCCGCCGAGCGCCTGGTGCGCTGGCTGGTGGGCGGACGCGATGCCGATGCCGTGACCGGCGATCTGCGCGAATCCTTCGCTGCCCGCGGTGGAGGCCGCGCCTGGTACTGGGGACAGGCGCTCAGTTGCGCCGCCGTCCGCTTCTCCCCGTCGCGCCGCATGTTGCCCGGTCTCGGCCAGGATTTCCACTACGCGCTCCGCACCCTCCGCCGCAATCCCGGCTACGCACTCACCGCGATGGTCTGCCTCGCTCTCGCCATGGGCGTCAACGCGACGCTCTTCAGTTTCCTCGATAGCGTCTATTTCCGCCGCCTCCCCGTGCCCGACCCCGACCGCATCGTGCAGGTGATGCGCAGCGGCGCGGTTTTCTGCACCTGGCCCGAGTTCCAAAGCCTGCACAATAATTTCCGCACCCTGCAAGCCGCCACACAACTCGTGGCTGCGGCCGATGCGGAACTCGGCCGGGTCAGCTTCAACGTCGCCGTAGAGATCGTCTCTTCCAATTACGCCCAGGTTCTGCGCCCCGGAACCACCATTGGCAACTGGTTCACGCCCGCCGACGACTCAGCCGGAGGCGATCCGCCCGTGGTGATCAGCGATCGCCTGTGGAAGCAGCGCCTCAACGGCAGCCCGGATGTCATCGGCAAGCCCCTTCGCCTGTTCGACCGCACGTACCGCATCGCCGGAGTCGCCCCGCCGGCGTTCCACGGCGCGCTGCCTCCGGTCTTCCAGGACCTTTGGATTCCCGCATCCACGGTGCTCTCGTCCGCCAGCCCCTTGCGCGTGAATCTGGTCGCCCGCCTGGCGCCCGGTGCGACCTTCGAACAGGCGCGTGCGGAATTGCAGGTGGTGGCCGCAAGGCTGGATCCCAACCACCCTGTGCGTGTCTACCACGCCAAAGGCTTCCTGTGGCGTAACGGCAGCAAAGCCTTCATGCCCGTCATCGCCCTGATGAGTGCGGTGTGCGCCATGGTGCTGCTGATCGCCTGCGTCAATGTCGCCAACCTTTTGCTTTCCCGCGCGGCCGTGCGGCAGCACGAGTTGGCATTGCGCCAATCGCTGGGCGCCGGCCGTGCACGTCTGTTCCGCGAAACGCTTGTGGAAGCCATGCTCCTGTCAGCCGGAGGCGTTGTCTTCGGCTTAATCGCCGGATACTGGACCGGCCGCGCTCTGGAGATCGCCTTGCCCTCCGTGCCGGTGGAGATGTACCAGGGTCTGCGCTTCACCATGGATTGGCGCGTCGCCCTGCTGCTGGGCGCCGCCGGAGTCGGCAGCGCCATTCTCTTCAGTCTGCCCCAGGCCTTCGCCGCCGGACGCACTGGCCTCAATGCGGCGTTGAAAGGCGACAGCGGCAGCGCCCGTTCGCGCCAGCGCGAATTCTATACCGTAGCCCAGGTCGCGCTCTCGCTCACGCTCCTTATTGCCACCGCACTACTGCTGCGGGCGCTCCTGCGCGTCCAGGATATCGGCCCGAGCTTCGCCACCGATCACCGCCTCTACGTCAGCGTCTGGGCCTCCAAAGACACTCCGCCAGACGAGGCCCAACATACCCTCACCGGTCTGCTGGAACGCGCCCGCGCCATTCCCGGTGTGCAGGATGCCACGCTGGCCTGGGAGGTGTTCGGGAGCGGTAACCTGTGCGCCGCCACTTCAGCCCAGGAAGCGCCGCAACCCCTAAACGGCAACGTAGTCGAGCCGAATTATTTCGATATGATGCGCATTCCCATTTTGCAAGGCCGCGCATTCTTGCCCGTAGGCTCGCTGCACGATCAGCCCGAGGTCATTGTCAACCAAACCATGGCCCGCCGCTGGTGGCCCAACGGGGATGCCCTCGGCAAGCCTCTGTGGGTCGGGTGCAAGACATCGCAAAGAAAGATCGGCCAGGTGGTCGGAGTGGCGCGCGATGTGGCGGACGGTGGCTTCGGCGATGTCCCCGACCCGCTCTTCTACCTCTCCCGCCTGCAAGACCCCGGCAACGGCCACTTCAGCCTGGTGATCCGCACCGCCGGCAATCCGTGTCTATGGGCTAAGCCGCTCCTCGAAATCGCCCAAGGCGGCGGCCCCCATCTGCGCGTCTTCGAAGTGGAGAGCCTCGATGACACCGTGGGCAAATCCCTCTGGGAAGTCAAATGGCAGGCAGGCGTGCTGGGCGCGCTCGGCCTGCTCGCCATCCTGCTGGCGGCCATCGGAGTGTACGGCGTGGTGGCCCATTCGGTCGCGCAGCGCACCCGCGAAATCGGCGTCCGCATGGCCGTAGGCGCCGCACCCGCCGATGTCCACTGGATGGTCCTCGCCCACGGCCTGCGCCTCACCGCCATGGGCATCGCCGTGGGCTTGCTGCTCAGCGCCGCCGCCGTGCGCCTGCTGCGTGGCTTCCTCTACGGACTGAGCCCCTTCGACCCCCTCGCATTCGCCACCGCCAGCCTTGCCTGGATCGCCATCGCCATGCTCGCCAGTTGGTTCCCCGCGCGCCGCGCCACCCGCGTCGACCCCCTCGCCGCCCTCAAGTACGAGTAGCCTCCCCGCTCCGCCTTTCGTCGGATCAACGCCGCGAACGCCCTATGATAGACTCAGGTGTTCTTAGTCTGAAATCCCTATGAATCTCGCTGCCGTCGACTACGTCATACTGGCCACGTACTTCGCCTTTGTGATCGGCATCGGTTGGATGCTGCGTAAGAAAGTTTCTACCAGTGGCGACTTTCTGCTCTCCGGGCGCTCCGTCCCCGTCTGGATTACCAGCCTCGCCTTCATCGCGGCCAATCTCGGAGCGCAGGAACTCATCGGCATGGCGGCTTCCGGCGCCAAGTATGGCATCATGACGGCCCACTTCTATTGGGTCGGCGCCATTCCCGCCATGCTCTTTATGGGCATCTTCATGATGCCGTTCTACTACGGCAGCAAGGCCCGCTCCGTCCCCGAATACCTCAAGCTGCGCTTCGATGAAAAAACGCGCGGCTTCAACGCCTTCACCTTCGCGGTGATGACCATCTTCTCCTCGGGCATCTCCATGTACGTCATGGGTCTGCTGCTGCACCTGGTGTTGGGCTGGGATTTCAGCACGTCCGTGTTGGCCACGGCGGCCATCGTACTCGTTTATACCTATATGGGCGGCCTCACCAGCGCCATTTATAATGAGGTCCTCCAGTTCTTCCTGATCGTGGCCGGGTTCGCACCCCTGGCCATTCTCTCGTGCCAGAAAGCCGGCGGATGGCAGGGCATCGTCTCGCGCCTGCCGGCCAACATGACCCATTCCTGGAGATACATGGGCAACGCCAGCCAGAATCCCATGGGCGTGGAACTGTTCGGCATGGTCGCCGGACTCGGCTTCGTCCTCAGCTTCGGCTACTGGTGTACCAACTTCCTGGTGGTCCAGCGCGCCATGGCGGCAGATTCCATGTCCGCCGCGCGGCGTACCCCGCTGCTCGGCACCATCCCCAAAATGTTCCTGCCCTTCGTGGTGATTCTGCCCGGCATCGCCGCCGTGGCACTGGCGAAGATGACCGGAGTCAATGGCGCTCACCTTTATGACCTGCCGCTGAAGGCCGGCGGCGCCGTCCCGGATTACGACCAGGTGCTCACCACGCTGATGGCCCGTTTCTATCCCTCCGGCCTGTTGGGTGTAGGGCTTGCCGGTCTCATGGCGTCCTTCATGTCCGGAATGGCGGGCAACGTCACGGCATTCAACACCGTCTTCACTTACGACATTTACCAGAGCTACATCAACAAGCATGCCGCCGATAGTCACTATCTGACGGTGGGCCGCATGACCACCATCGCCGGCGTGGCCCTCTCCATCGGCGCCGCCTACGTGGCCCGGCAGTACAACAACATCATGGACCTGCTCCAGTTTGTCTTCGGATTCGTGAACGCGCCCCTTTTTGCCACCTTCCTGCTGGGCATGTTCTGGAAGCGCACCACCGCGCACGGCGCATTCTCCGGCCTCTTGAGCGGCACTGCCGCCGCCGCCGCCACCTGGGGTTTCACCGTGGCCGAGGGCAAAGGCGGCGTCTTCGGTACCCTGCACACGTTTCCCTCGGTGATGGCGCAGAATTTCTGGATCGCCATCTTCGCTTTCGGTGTCTGTTTCATTGTGACCGTCCTGGTGAGCATGATGAGCGCGCCGCGCCCGGAAAAGGAACTGGAAGGCCTAGTGTACGGCCTCACGAAGGTCCCGCATGACGCAGGCGCCAAGTGGTGGCAGCGCCCCGCTCCGCTGGCTATCTTCGTGTCCGCCCTGGTGATTTTCCTCAATATTTGGTTCGCATAATATGTGGGATCTCAGAGTACCTTCAGGCTGGTTCTTCACGATGCTCGGTGTCATCCTGGTCGGACTGGGCATCTTCGCGCCGGATATGCGCGCACCGTTGACGGACGTCAATGTCAACCTCTACTCGGGTCTTTCCATGCTGGGCTTCGGGGCCTTCCTGCTGCTCATGGCACGGCGGGCATCGCGCAAAAAATCATGATCGAACTATTCCGTGAACGCTTCGGCTCGGCCGAAGGACTCCGTGTGTTCCGCGCGCCGGGACGCACCAACCTGATTGGCGAGCACACCGATTACAACATGGGCTTCGTCCTACCGGTCGCCCTGGACCTGGCCACCTTCGTCGCCGCCGCTCCCAATGCCGATGGCAAGTTGCGCATCTACTCCGAACAGCGTAACGAATTGCTCGAATGGGACCTCGCCGCCGTCGCCGGCCTGAAACCCGCGCACCAGTGGACCGACTACCCCATCGGCGTGGCGCACGAACTCGTCGCTGCCGGCATCCCGCTCCAGCCGGCCAACCTGATGATTCGCAGCACCGTGCCCGAAGGTTCCGGCCTCAGTTCCTCCGCTGCCCTGGAAGTCTCTTCCGCGCTGGCGTTTCTGGCCGGACGCCCGCTCGATCCCCTCGAACTCGCCCGCCTCTGCCAGCGCGCCGAGCGCAACTACGTCGGCATGCCCTGCGGCATTATGGATCAGTACATCTCCGTCTTCGGCCGCCAACACTCCGCCGTGGAAATCGACTGCCGCAGCCTGGGTCACCGCTACGTCACGCTGCCCGCCGGAATCACCTTCGTGGCCGTGAACACCATGGTGAAGCATGAACTCGCCGGCTCCGCCTATAAGGACCGTGTGCAGGAATGCGCCGCCGCCGTCGCCGGCGTCCGGCAGAAGTTCCCCGATGCGCAAAGCCTGCGCGACGTCACCCCCGCCCAGTTCGCCACCGTGGCCCCCGCACTGCCCGAACTCATCGCCCGCCGCGGCCGCCACGTAGTCACCGAGATCGCCCGCGTCGGCCAGTTCGTCGAAGCCAGCAGCCGCGGCGACCTCTCCGCCATGGGCGCCCTCATGGTGCAATCGCACCGCAGCCTCCAGCACGATTATGAAGTCAGTTGCGCCGAGCTTGATTTCCTCGTAGATACCGCCCTGAAGCTCGAAGGCGTATTCGGCTCGCGCATGACCGGCGGAGGCTTCGGCGGCTGTACCGTCACCATGCTCCGTCCCGATGCGGTCCCCGCTTTCAAAGACGCCATCGCCGCCGCCTACCACAAACAATTCGCCGTCATCCCCGCCATCTACCCCTGCAATCCCTCGGAAGGCGCCGCCGAAGTCAAAGATCTGTCTTGACTTCTCCGTGCTTCCTCCGTGTCCTCCGCTCCTCCGTGGTGAAGAATTGCGATGCCATAGAGCTACACTTGGAGATCATGGATCGCAGAACCTTTCTGCAGGCGGCGGTGCTTGGACAGGCCGCCGGTCACCACATAGAAGAGCCCCCACGCAATCCGCGGCCCAACGTGCTTTGGATTCTCGGCGACCAGTTCCGCGCCCAGGCGCTCGCCTCCAACGGCGACCCGAACGCGCGCACGCCCAATCTGGATCGCGCGGCGGTCAACGGCGTCACCTTCACCAATCACCTTTCGGGCTTCCCGCTGTGCTGCCCCTTCCGCGGATCCATGCTCACCAGCCGCTATCCGCACCACTGCGTGCCGGGGCACGAGTTTCCCCTGCCGGAAGGTCAGAAGACCGTCGCCGATGTGTTCAACGCCAACGGCTACCGCACCGCGTATTTCGGTAAGTGGCACCTCGGCGGATTTCACGAGCGCGAAGGACGCGCCGCCTTCTTCATCACCGACCCGGCGCGCCGCGGCGGTTTCGAAAACTGGACCGGCTACGAGAACAACAACAGCCAGTGGGATTGCTGGGTACACGGAGGCAGCGGCTCCGGCGCGTTCCATTACCGGCTTCCGGGCTACGAGACCGACGAGCTCACCAACCTGCTGATCCGCTACCTTCAGGACCGCGCCGCGGAGAGAAAACAAGCCGCCGCCAAGCCGTTTTTTGCCGTGCTCAGCGTGCAGCCGCCGCACGATCCTTACGTGGCGCCTGACCGCTTCATGGCGAATTACAATCCCGAGCGCCTCCTGCTGCGGCCCGACGTGGCGCACATCGCCAGCCTGGAACAGCAGGTCCGCCGCGACCTCGCCGGTTACTATGCCATGATCGAAAACCTGGATTGGAACTACGGGCGCGTGGTCGAGACCCTGGAGCAGACCGGGCTCCTCGCGGACACCCATATCTTCTTTTTCGCCGATCACGGCGATATGCACGGCTCGCACGGCATGTTGCGCAAAGTCTGCCCTTACGAAGAATCCATCCGGACGCCGTTCATTCTCTCGGGCGGTGTGCCGCGCTATCCTCCCTGGAAAAACGGCCGCCTGCCGGTGCTCTCTAATCACGTCGATATTGCGCCGACCACGCTCGGTCTGTGTGGCATCCGCAAACCCGAATGGATGGAGGGCGCCGACTTGTCCTATCATCGCGTGGGCAGCGCCCCCGGCAGGGCCGATCCGGATTCCGCCTTCCTGCAAATGGTCGTGCCCACCGGGCAGGCGGACACGCTCAACACGCCCTATCGCGGCATCGTCACTCGCGACGGCTGGAAGTATGTCTGCTTTGATAATCATTCCTGGCTCCAGTTCAACCTGAATGAAGATCCCTACGAAGAGAGGAATGTCGCGCAGTTGGATCGCTACCGTCCGGAGCGCCGGAAGATGATCGCGCGCCTCAAACAGTGGGTGGCCGATACCGGAGATCGCTTCGCCATTCCCGAAGACTGATCGCACCAGCTTGACAATCCCGGCTATCTTTCCCATAGTTTAGCTATGGGAAGATTTCTCGCTCTGGCGGCGTTTGGCAGCATCGCCCTCGCCTGGGGCCAGGCCCCCGCGCAGCCCGCATTTGAAGCTGCCTCCATCAAACGCAGCAATCCCGCCAGAACCGGCAGCGGACTCACCCTCTCTCCCAACCGCATGAGGATCGTCAATGCGCCGCTGATGTTTTGCGTCGCGATGGCCTGGAACGTCAAGGATTTCCAGGTTTCCGGCGCCACCGGCTGGATGACCGCGGAGCCTTACGACATCGACGCGGTGGCTGCGGCCGCGTTTCAAAAGAACCAATTCCGGTCGATGCTCCAGACGCTCCTGGCCCAGCGCTTCGGCCTGGCGATTCATCGCGAGATGCAGGACAAACCCGGCTACTTCCTGGTAACCGCGCGAAACGGCGCGAAATTGCCGCCGCCTGTCGACGATCCGAACATACTCATGAACCGCACCCCATCCGGGGACCGGACCCTGAAAGCCACCAGCGCCACCATGAGCGCCCTGGCGGGAGTTTTGTCCACCATCGTCGGCTCCACCGTCGTAGATCGGACGGGCATCGAAGGGCAGTACGACGTCTCGCTCCAGTGGACGCCCGAACCGGGCACCGAGCCGCTGTTGTCGAAATCCGGCCTCCCTCTGCCGCCGCCCCCGGCCGACGCCGTGCCCGGCCCATCGATCTTCAATGCCTTGCAGGAAAAGCTGGGTCTGAAGCTCGAAGCGCACAAGGTGCCGGCGGACGTGATCGTGATCGATCGTGCAAACCGGCCGTCTGAGAATTAAGCCGCCGTCAATTGCCGGGATGGGTCCAATCCCACTCGAAGCGGCTCTTCAGGACCAGTCCCGGACCCCGGCCGGCCAGGTCGAAGCCGGCGCCCATGTTGATCTTGAAGATCCGCGTCACTTGCCAGTCGCCGCCCGCGAACAGTTGGTGCACCTCCGGCTGTGCGCGCGGGCGGACATCGATGCTCTCCACTTCGCCGTAGTATTCGAGCGATGGCGCAAAGCTCTTGCGCTTCCAGCGGAGCAACACCGCGGGCTCGAAGTTCCAGCCGTGCTCCGTGCCAGGCCCATGCAGGGCGCGCTCGAACACCGGATTGAATACGATCTGCCATCGCGTAAACTCGCGGTCCAGAATGGGCCGTAGTTCCACCCGTCGCGAGTTCTCCTCGTAGCGCGTGTTCTGAAAGGAGAACTCGGAGACAAAGCCGATCCGCACCGGCAAATCCCACGCTTCCGGCAGATAGAAGTGCGGCAGCACGCGCCAGCCTGCGAATTGCGCGTTGTAGCCCGGCTCCCAGGCATTCAGGAACATGAAGCCCACGGCAAACTCCGGCGAGACGCCGATGGTCGGCTCGAACGTCAGGTGCGTCTGGTGGTCCGTGGGCAGCAACGTTCCATTGCGCGACGCCGTTCCCTGGGCCTCGTGGTTCAAATGGGCTTCCAGGCTGTATTCGCCGCGGGTCAGCGGCTCGTATTCATAGACGTGGATTTCAAACGGATCCTGCGCGCGCACCAGCGGCGCGCAAGCTGCCAGGAACATCGCTATAATGACGGCTCGCACTTATACGTATTCAAACAGGGCCATGAATCCGAAATCCATATGCACCTGCTGGTGACAGTGGAACAGCGTGAGGCCGGGATTATCGGCGATAAAATCGACTTCCATTTCCTGGTAGCCGCCCACCATCACGACGTCTTTATGAACTCCCGAAGTAGCCCGGCCCGCCACCCGCACCAGTTCGAAACTATGGCGGTGCAGGTGGATGGGATGAATGTCGTCACTGGCGTTGCGCATGCGCAGCCGGTAGCGCTTGCCTTGCTGGATCCGGAACAGCGGATGCATATGATCTTCGGCGAACGCCACGTTGTTGATGGTCCACCGGTTGAAGCCGTGGCTGGCGGCGTTCTGTTTGGCGAAAGTCATGTCGATCGCCTGGTCCGGCTCCGGGACGGAAGCGGCGGAGTTGCCAAACGCAGTATAGTCCCAGCGGAAGGGCTTCGGCGCCACCCACTGGGCCTTGCCGCCCTGCCCGGCATATTCCACCACGATGCCCATGCCGTGGCGGCGGTCGTCGTCGGCGGTGTCGCCCAGGATCCACACGCCGGGGCGGTTCATCTCCACAATGGCGGAGACGCGCTCGGCAGTGCCCAACCAGATTCCCGGCACCGTCACGGGCTTGGGTATGGGGTTGCCGTCCAGCGCCAGCACGGTGAAAACGTGACCCGGTAACGCCAGGCTGCGGATCTCGGTGGCGCTGCCGTTGAGAATGTGGAACAGCACCCGCTCGCCCTGTTTCACCCGCACCGGCTCCCCGCTGCCCAGCATTTTCCCGTTGATCGTGAACGAGCCGTACCCCACCTCGTATCCGTGCGGCATCCCTTTTGCCAGCGAGGCTTTCATGGCCGTTTCGCCGGTCTCCTTCAGTTCCGGGACGGCCGTGGCGGGCGACAGAAAATCCATGGCCATATCGCCTCCGCGGCTCAGCGTCGGTTCGAACTCTTTGAGCGTCAGGAAGACTTCCCGGTCGTACCGGCCCGGGTTGTTCTTCGGCTCGATATATACTGGAGCGACTTGGCCGGTGTACTGCCCCGCGCTCAGGTTGGCTCCCGCGCGCACATGCGTGTGATAGAAGCGCAGCCCGGAGGGCTTGGGGACGAAAGTGATGCGCCGCGTGCCGTGGGGAGCAATGAAGGGCGTGCCTTCCTCGGCGGCCCCATCCACATTGGTGGAAACGAACTGGCCGTGCCAGTGCAACTGCTCGGGAGTGTCGGTTTGATTGCGGATATCCACGGTCACCGGGTGGCCCTCTTTCAGCCGGAGCAGGGGACCGGGGAACTGCCCGTTGTAAGTCGTGGTGGAGATGATGTGATTGGGCGCAAGTTCCACCGGATTCACCGCAATCGTGAGGGTATAGTCGGCCGGAACGCTGCCTTGCTGCGGCGCCGGTTTCCGGGGTGAGGTTATAGGCTCCTTACAGCCAGTGACCTGGGAAAGGCAGGCGCCCCCGGTGAGGGCGCCCGCGGCCTTCGCGAATTCGCGGCGGGAAAAGTATGACATAGCTAAGAAGGGGCAGTGATCCACTCAGCCATTCAACTGGCGCGGCGGAAAAATCCCGGGAAGCATCGCCGGGGACCAGCCTGCAGGCAATTCTCCACCAGCCGCATAGCGGTACAGCGCCACCTCGAAGACTCCTCTGGCCGCGCTGAGTGCCGCCATGGCCAGAATGAAGCCGGCCACTGCCACCGGCAGCAGCACGGGATAGCCGTTCGCGCCCAATACACCCACTATCAGGCAGGGGAGGAAGAACACCAGGCCGCGCCACCCGAAGCGGATCTCCGCCACAAGCTGATCGCCCCAGGTTTCGCGCACCAGTTGCGCCGAGCGCCGGATCGATTCGATGGGGCCGCGCCGCTCCGCAATCAGAACCGGGAGTACCAGGTAGGTGGCCATTTCCCAGGCGAATCCGAATAGCCACAGCGCGAGTTTCCCGGCCCACGACGCTCGCCGCTCGATCGCATTCAGCACCAGCCCAACCGTGGCGGAAAGCAGCGACCATCCCAGAATGGGCGCCACGCGGCTTGCTGCCTGCCTCAGGCCATAGCGCAAGGTAGGCTGCTCGCCGGAAAACTGCGCCTGCGCGCACGCCGCCAGCGCGCAGTTGAAGAAGACGATAAGGAAATTTGTGAGGAACCATGCCGGAGCCAGCCACAAAAAGTTACGCGGACTCACTTGGCGCACAACATCCGGGACGGACACCTGCCAGCCCCCTAAACAGAGCCCCAGAGCGATCAGCGCGGCGGCGGTGCTGAACAGCGGGAACAACATCAGACGCTTATTTCTGCGCAGAACGGCGAAACTCCAGCCGAAGAGTTCCCAACCCATGAATTGCCTCCGGTGGCAGTATAGCGCGTCGCGCCCCTCGATGATCCGCCGCGGCCCTGAGAATCAGCCTCCAGCGAGGGAGATCCATGACGGTATTGCACAAATCGCTGCCGGTTGACGCCGTTTCACGATTTCTATTTCACTTACTATAAATCACTTACAAACATGCGCCCCCGGAATCCAAATCTCCCCATGCTGAAATGTAACTGGAGGTAGATCTATGGAAGATCGACTTACGGAACCGAAACCGCGCGACCCCCGCGCCCTGAACGCTTACCGGCACGGCCTCACCGGCCAGGTCCTCATTCTCACACCTGAGGACGAGATCGCCTACAAGGCCCACTGCCAAACCATCCACCAGACCCTGGCCCCCGTCGGAGGCATGGAAGTCGAGCTCGCCCAGGAAATCGCGGACGACCGCTGGCGCCTCAAGCTCGCCGCCGCGCTCGATAACAACATCTACTCCTTCGGCCTTACCGAGCCCGATACCATCACCGCCCACCACC
>JARLGM010000083.1 GCA_031292755.1 Candidatus Sulfopaludibacter sp. | reverse complement strand
CGAGCTGTTCCTGGTGGAGGGCGAATCGGCCGGCGGAACCGCCAAGCAGGGCCGCGACCGCCGCTTCCAGGCGATTCTGCCGCTCAAGGGTAAAATTCTCAACGTCGAAAAGGCGCGCTACGACAAGATGCTGGGCCACGAAGAAATTCGCGCCATGATTACGGCGCTCGGCACTGGCATCGGCAAGGACGATTTCGACGCCAGCAAGATCCGCTACGGCAAGATCATCATCATGACCGATGCCGACGTGGACGGTTCGCATATCCGCACCCTGCTGTTGACGTTTTTCTTCCGTCACATGCACGAGCTGATTCTGCGCGAGCGGGTCTATATCGCGCAGCCCCCGCTGTATCGCATCAAGAAGGGAAAGACTGAAAAGTACCTCAAAGACGAAAAGGAATTTACCAAGGAAATCATGCGGCGGGCCACGGAGAACCTGTCGCTGGAGATCCACTCGAACGGCGATGGCGCGGAAGTCGTGCTGGAAGGCTCGGAATTGCGCACCTTCCTGACCAACCTGAACGAGTACGAGGAGACGTTCCACAAACTGGAGCGCCGCCTGCGCGACGCGCGCGTGGTAGAGGTGCTGGCGAATATCGAGCTGCACCTGGACAACAAGGCCGAATTCCAGGTGGAGGCCAATCTGCAGCCGGTATTCACGGCACTCGAAGCGCTGGGCCTCAAGCCGGTAATGCGCAAGGACGAAGAACACTCGGCGTACGAAGTGGTCTTCCACGATTCCACCAACGCCGAGCGGCGCATTGGCGTGGCGCTTACCTCGCAGCCCGAGTATCGCCGCTTCCGCGCCCTGGCGCGCACCATCGCCCGCTTCAACAAGCCGCCGTTCGTGGTGATCAAGAACGAACATCGCGACGCGCAGGCCAACTGGTCGGACCTGTTGGAGTACGTCAAGAGCGAAGGCAAGAAGGACGTCACCGTCACACGCTACAAGGGGCTGGGCGAGATGGATTACGACCAGCTTGCCGATACCACCATGAATCCCGAGAAGCGCGTCCTGCGGCAGGTGCGCCTGGAAGACGCCGTGCAGAGCGAAGAGATCTTCTCCACGCTCATGGGCGAAGACGTGGAAAGCCGCCGCAAATTCATCGAAGAAAACGCGCTGGACGTGAAGAATCTGGACGTCTAGGTTCTACAGTGCGGACGCGCCGCGCAAACCGCAACAGCTAGAGGTCCTCCGGCGTCAGCCCGGTCTTCTTGGCCAAGATCTTCATTGCTGGTGGGTCCGAGTGCTACCCTGTCGTGGTAGGCGAACAAGACGTCCGACCAACCCGGCCTCGCCAGAATCCGATGCGACGTGCCACTCTGGCGCTTCAGGGTCCACCCGATTCGCAACAATGCGGCGAGCGCCTGCTTTGCCTTCGTAGAAGGCCAAGCGCGCGAGGGTTTCTTAGGCGGCAATGAAGGAGACGTTCCTGGGGCCGGGAAGGGCCTCGGCCTGCTCCAATCGATCGGCGATCAAGCGCAGAGCCAACGCCTGCACGGCCGCGGTCGCCTGTTTTCGGGTCCGTCCGTATGCCGTCACACCCGGTAGCGCCGCTATATCCGCCAACCAGCGGTCATCCTCTTCGACTCCATAATGCCATCAAGTCGCTGATTGCGCGAAGGCGCACCAGCCTGAACTCGATGTGGGCAGGCGTAAGCGAAGGCCTACGCCGTTGGAACGTACGTTCGCAGGAACCGCGCGGATTCCGAAGTGCCGACCAGCGGTTGGTCGCCGGTTTCCGGCAGCAGCCAGACTTCGCCCATTTTCACCGTTTGTGCGCCGATGGCGCCGTGGCCCTGAATGCAGATGAAGAGCTGGCATTGTTGCGGCTCGGGCCGGTACTCCGTGCCCGCCCGCAGGTTCAGCAGTTCGGTGACGAAGTGCTTCGAGCGCACCTGCCGCGGATCCGCCGCTCCGGGGTGCACTGTCAAATCCGCCACGGCCACCGCCTGCGCCACATGCAGCTCGCGAGGCCGCCCGTAATCCCACAGCCGGTAAGTCACGTCGGAATTCTGCTGAATCTCGCACAGCACGATACCCGCGCCGATGGCGTGGACGGTATGCGCCGGGGTCAGGTAGGTTTCGCCCGCGTGCACCGGAATCCAATTCAGCAACTGCTCCACTTCGCCGGTGCGCGTGGATTCCAGCAGGCGCTGGCGCGTGACGGGCTCGCGAAAGCCCAGCGCGATGGTAGCGCCGGGCTCGGCTTCCAGGATGTGCCACATTTCGGTCTTGCCGCGCGGGCCGTCTTCGCCATCGTCCGGATGCACCTGCACCGAGAGGCGTTCGGAAGTGAAGAGCAACTTCACCAGCAGGGGCAGCTCGCGATCAGTCAGGAACCACGCTTCGCCGATGGGCTTTTCCGAATCCGGAAACCAGGGCGCAAGATGGGTTTTGCCCCACACCTTCTCGCGCAGGGAAGGTGTGAGGCGAATGGGTTGAGGCATCAGGAATTCTTGACGACGAACTGGTGGATGCGGTCCAGCCCGCGCTCCAGCTCGTGCATGGAGGTGGCGTAGGAGATGCGCACGTGCCGGCTGGTGCCGAAAGCTTCGCCCGGAACCACGGCAACATGCGCGTCCGCCAGCAAGCGCTCGCAGAGCTGCACCGAATCCTGAATACCGTTCCTGCCGATGACCACGCCCAGGTTCGGATAGGCGTAGAAGGCACCGCGCGGCTCCTGGCAGGTGACGCCGGGAATGGCGCGCAGCCGCTGCACCACGAAATCACGCCGCTTCTTGTACTCGGCCAGCATGATGCCCACGGACTCCTGCGGGCCTCGCAGGGCCTCCACGGCGGCCTTCTGGGAAATCGAAGTCGGGTTGGATGTGGAGTGGCTCTGCAGCTTGTTCATGGCATCCACGATGGCCTTGGGCACCAGGCCGAAGCCGATGCGCCATCCGGTCATGGCATACGTCTTGGAGAGCGATCCGGCCACCAGCACGGTCTCTTTGGCTCCCGGCATGGAAGCGATGGAGAAGGGTTCGCTATCGTAGAGAAACTTGCAATAGCATTCGTCGGTCATCAGGTAGATGCCGCGGTCGCTGGTGAGTTTGAAGATCTTTTCGAATTCGCCGCGGTCCATGACTGCGCCGCTGGGGTTGGAGGGCGAATTGATGATGACGAGCTTGGTGCGCGCGGTCAGGTAGGGTTCAATCATCGCGGCGGAGAGGGTGAAGCCCTGCTGCTCATCGGTATCGACGAAGACACATTTGCCGCCGGCGTAGTTGACCACGTCCTTGTAAGTGACCCAGTAGGGGACGGGGATGACTACTTCGTCGCCGGGGTTTACCAGGGCCTGCATCAGGTTAAAGATGACGTGTTTGCCGCCCACGCCAATGAGGCACTCGGCGGGCGAATAGCTGGTGCCGAAATCCTGCGCGTGGCGGTCGCAAACGGCCTTTTTCAGTTCGGCCGTTCCACCGGACGCGGTGTACTTGGTGAAGTTCTGATCGATGGCGCGAATAGCCGCCTGCTTGATGTTGTCCGGCGTGGGAAAGTCCGGCTCGCCGGCTCCGAAGTCGACCACATCGACGCCTTCGGCGCGAAGCTTGGTGGCGTCCGCCGCCACTTTCATGGTGGAGGATTCGCTGATTAAGGAGATGCGTTCTGCGATTGCGTTAGCTACGACTTGCATGGAGTATTGCTCAGCCCCTTTACGTTCAGATTTTGGATAACCGGCGCTGCAAACGTGACTCGACCGTGGGCGGCACCAGCCCGGAGATACTCCCGCCCAGCCCAAACACTTCCTTCACCAGCCGGGAACTGATAAACGAATAGGCTTCATTGGCCATCATAAAGATGGTTTCGATGCCGGGCGAAAGCCGGCGGTTCATCAGCGCCATCTGCAATTCGTACTCGTAATCCGAAATTGCCCGTATGCCGCGCAACAGGACGGTAGCCGACTGCGCGGCGGCATGGTCCACCAGGAGGCCATCGAACGAGTCGACTGCCACGTTGGGGTAAACGTGGACCACCTCGCAGAGCATTTCGGTGCGCTCCTCGACGGAGAAGAGCGGTTCCTTACTGTCGTTTCGCAAAATCGAAACGATGAGCTTATCGAACAGCCGCGAGCCGCGCTGGATCAGATCGAGATGGCCGTTGGTAATCGGGTCGAACGATCCGGGATAAAGAGCAATGACACTTGGCGGCTTCGGCGACAAAAGTCAGATCACTTTCCTGGTGATGGTCCTATTCTACTTCTTCTTCCCGGCAATCTGCCATTCGGTGAACGGCGAGCGCACGCCGCGAATCTTCACGTTCACGCAGTACGGCACGGTGCTGGCCAGCGCGCGCGCCATGGCGGGAGCAACCCGATCCAGGCTTTCGATGGTTTCGCCCTTACCTCCGAAAGCCCGCATCACCAGGTCATAGCGCGCGGACTGGAGTTCGCACGCCACGGTGGCGGCGGTTCCCGTGGCCGCGGATTGCAATTCCCGCTCCAGGCCCCAGCCGGCGTCGTTTCCCACGATCAGGACGATGGGCAGCTTGTGCCGCACGGCGGTATCCATCTCCGCCAGGTAGAAGCCCAGCGCGCCATCGCCGGTGATGGCGACGACTTTGCGTTCGGGGTGTGCCAGTTGGAGCGCCACAGCGTTGGGCAGCGACGAGCCGATGGTGCCGAGCGGCCCGAGGCGCAGCCATCCACCCGGATGGCGAGCAGGCAGCGACGCGCGGCCCCAGTGAGTGAAATCGCCGCCATCCCACGAGTAGAGAACGTCCTCCGGGAGTGCGGCCTTCAATTCGCGAAAGAACGCCGCCGGGTGTATGGGCGCCTGCGTGTCTGCGGCATACTCCGAAAGCCTGGCCTGCCAGGCACGGCGGAAGGAAAGGAGTTGGTCGAGCCACCGCCGCCTGGGCCACGAGTCTGGTCCCGCGGCCGCGAAGAGAGATTTCAGGGCGGCGCGCGCGTCGGCGCAGATGGCGACATCGAGCTTCCGATTCAGGCCCAGCTCTTCGGGGTGAATATCGATCTGGATAAAGCGGGCGTGCGCGGGAAACAGGCGCGTGCCGCCCATGGCCAGGCGGTAATCGATGCGCTTGCCGATCACCAGGAACAGGTCGGCCTCGCGAAAGGCGGAATGGACCGCGTAGTTCAGGGCCGGGTCGGCGTAACCCATCGCCAGGGGATGATCGTCGGAAACCGCGCCGCGCGCCATGGTGATGGTGTAGAGGGGCAGCGAGGTGCGTTCGATAAACCGGCGGAGCGCCTCTTCGGCGTGCGCCCACCAGATGCCGCTGCCGGCAATGACGACCGGCCGCTCGGCGGCGCGGAGTAAATCGATGGCATGTGCAATATCGGCGGGATTGCCTGGTGACGCAAGCGGCTCGGGTCCCAGCGCTGAGGGAGCGGATTCCGCGTGGGCCGTGAACAGATCGACCGGAATGGTCAGGTGCACCGCGCCCTGGCGCCCGCTGGCAGCGACGGCGTACGCACGCTCCAGATAGAACGGAATGCGGGCGGCGTCGGGCGGCTCGGCGGCCCACTTGACGACGGGCTTCGCCATGCCCACCTGATCGATATCCTGAAACGCCTGGCGATCCGCCATGGTGCTGGGGCGGCTGCCGCTCACCGCGATCAGCGGACTGCCGGCCAGGTGCGCGGTGGCGATTCCGGTGAGCGAATTGGTATGGCCCGGGCCGCCGGTCACCAGCGAAATCGCCGGCTTGCGATGAATGCGCGCCCAGGCGTCCGCCGCATGAGTGACTCCCGATTCGTGCCGCATATCTACGATGCGGAAACCGCGCGCGGAGGCGACCGCAAGCACTTCATTCAGATGATCGCCCACCAGCGTGAAGATGGTGTCGATTCCCAGACGCGCGGCGGTGTCCACAAACAGCTCGGCTCCGGTTGGCATAGAACCGCCATGCTACTACAATCGGGTGTAGACCCTGTGCATTCACGAAAAATTTTAGTCACCGGAGGGGCCGGGTATATCGGCTCCCATACGGTCCGCCTGCTGCTGAAGCAGGGCCACGATGTGGTGGTGGTGGACAATCTTTCCAAAGGGTACCGGCACAACGTGCCGGAAGGCCGCTTGCGCGAGCTGGACCTGACCGATACGGCGGCGCTGGCCTCCCTGATGGGCGAGCACGGCACCGAAGCCGTGATCCATTTCGCCGCGTTCATCGCGGTGGGCGAATCCATGCGGGAACCGGAACGCTACTTCGCCAATAACGTGAGCGGGTCGCTTTCCCTGCTCACCGCCATGCTGCAGGCCGGCGTGAAGCACATCGTGTTCTCCAGCACGGCGGCGGTGTACGGCAATCCCGCCAGCAGCCCCATCGCGGAGACCTTTCCCATTCAACCGGTGAACCCGTACGGCGAATCCAAGGTCATGGTGGAGACGATGCTGCGCTGGTTCGACCAGATCCACGGGGTGACCAGCGTCTGCCTGCGCTACTTCAATGCCTCCGGCGCCGATCCCGACGGCGGCCTGGGCGAAGAGCACGAACCGGAAACGCACCTGATCCCGCTGCTGCTGCGGGCGGTGATGACCGGCAAGCCGGTCACCGTATTCGGCGCCGATTACGATACGCCCGATGGCACCTGCATCCGCGATTACATCCACGTGAACGACCTGGCGCAGGCCCATATTCTGGCCGTGGAGCATCTTTCCGGCGGCGGCGCTTCCGATCAGTTCAATGTCGGCACGGGAACCGGCCACACGGTCATGGAGATGATCCACGCGGTGGAAACGGTCACCGGCAAGAAGGTGCCCTACACTGTGGGACCGCGCCGCGAAGGCGATCCGCCCGGCCTGGTGGCCGCGTCCGACAAACTGCGCAGCAGGCTGGGATGGAGTCCGGAGTTTGCCGATCTGCGCACCATCGTGCAGCACGCGTGGAACTTTGCAATCGCTCGAAAGGCGTGAGTTATGCGGGGCGCTGCTGCAGGCCGCGTCCTCGTAGCGCTTTCCTGTTGTGGATGCATACTTGCCCAGGAAGCGCCCAAACTGTCGAGCCCAAGCCACAGTTTTCGATTACGATCACCGGGCCCCCGGGCGAGGTCAAACTTGGAGCGCCCGTAATCGTCCGAATCACTCTGACGAACGATTCTGAGAGTGACATGCGACTAGCCGCTATTCCAATCTCAGGCGGAACAGTTCACATGATCCGTTTCGCGAGGAAATAGACTTACTTCCAGGCCGAGCGATGGCTGCGTCTGGTAGACCGCTTCATGCGGCTTGGAGAAACGCCAGCAGGTCCGCGTTGACGCGATCTTTTTCGGTAGTGCACATACCGTGCGGGCTGCCTTCGTAGACCACCAGTTTCGCGTTCCTGACGATCTTCGAGGAAAGTTTCCCCGCGTCGGCGAACGGCACAATTTGATCGGCGTCGCCGTGCAGGACGAGCGTGGGCACTTCGATCTTCTTCAGATCTTCGGTCAGATCCGTTTCCGAAAATGTCTTGATGCAAAAGTAAGCGCCGGGCATGCCGCACATCATTCCCTGCAGCCAGAAGGATTCGCGCACACCCTCCGACGCCTTCGCCCCGGGCCGGTTGTAGCCGTAGAAAGGCATGCTCAGGTCTTTGAAAAACAGCGAGCGGTCGGCCTGCACACTGGCGCGAAGCTGGTCGAACACTTCGAGCGGCAGACCGCCGGGGTTGGCGGCTGTCTTGAGCATGAGCGGCGGAATGGCGCTAATTAAGACTGCCTTGGCCACGCGCTGATTGCCATGACGGCCGATGTAACGGGCCACTTCGCCGCCGCCGGTAGAGTGCCCCACGTGAACCGCATTCTTGAGACCGAGGTGCTGCACCAGGGCCGCCAGATCGTCGGCGTAGGTATCCAGATCGTTTCCGTCCCACGTCTGGCCGGAACGCCCGTGGCCCCGCCGGTCGTGTGCGATGCAGCGGTATCCGCGCGCCGCCAGGAAAAACATCTGATCTTCGAAAGCGTCGGAATTGAGGGGCCACCCGTGACTAAAAACGATGGGTTGGCCCGTGCCCCAATCCTTGTAGTAGATGCTGGTGCCGTCTTTGGTAGTAAAGGTATTAGCCATATTCTATCCTCTCCTTTGCAATTGGCGTGCAAAGGTGTCAATCTCTGCCGCCGCGCCAGTAGAGTTCTTCGATGTTCCACAGGGCGTAGTGATCCAGCAGGGCCGGGCGGAAATTGCCCAGATCGTTGCGCGCGCCCACCAGAATGTACGGACTCACCAGCGGAATCATCGGCAACTTGTCCATCACGATGGCTTGCACGCGGTCGAATAGCTGCTTGCGCTGCACACGGTTTCGCGTCACCATCTGCCGCCGCATCAGGCCATCGATTTCCGCTTCCCAAGGTGTGGCGGGCGTTTTCTGCTCCGGCTGCCACAGGTGGTTTCCGGCGCTGGAGAGCAGGACGGCCATGTCGGTGTTGGGGTCGGCATCGGCTTCGCTCAAGCTCAACAGGCAGGCTTCATAGTCGTGGGTCTGGAAGACGCGGTTCAGCAGACTGGCGAAATCCAGGGGCGTTACGTGAACGGCGATGCCTAAGGGCTTCAGGTCGTCCGCGATCAGGGTTGCCATCTGGACGCGTTCGGAATTGCCGGCGCTGGTGACGATGGAGAACTCCACGGGCTTGCCCGCCGGATCCAGCAGGCTCCCGCCGGGCGCCCAGGAGAACCCGTCGGCGGACAGCAACTGCTTCGCCTGGGGAATCGAGCGGACGATGCGCGGCAGTTTGTCATTCACCCACGCCTTATCGCCGGGTGGCACCGGTGTGGACAAAGCCGCGGCGCGGCCCTGGTAGACCAGCCGGACTATGGCATCGCGGTCAATTGCCAGGGAGACAGCGCGGCGGAAACTCTCGCGGTGAAACGGCGCGTTGCCGGCTGCCGGAGAATCGTTCAGGTTGAAGAATAGGACGCTGTACTCCAGGCCCGGACCGGCATCCTTCAGAGTGTACCCGCGCCGCTCCCCTTCCTTCTGGAGTACCGCGAAATTCCTGGCGCTGGGGCGGCTGATGACGTCGGATTCTCCGGTCTGGAAGCGCATCACCTGCATGTCCTCGCTGCCGGCGAAGACGAAATCGACCTCGGAGAGATAGGGAAGGCGGGTGCCCTCTTTGTCCAGTTTCCAGTAGTATGGGTTGCGCTCCAGCACCACGCGCTGGCCGGGCACAAACTGTTTCAAGCGGAACGGCCCGAGCCCGACAACCTGGTCGGCGGGAGAACGCACGCCCCATGCCTCGGCCAACTTTCCATCCAGATACGGGCGCTCCAGGATGTGACGCGGCAGAATGACGAATCCATCGAACAGCCTTTCCGCCGCCGCGTACGGGCCGGGCAGGTCGAACGCAACCCGATAGGCGTCCAGCTTGCGCACCGCGATGGGCTTGCCTTCGAGCAGCAGGAGATCCCGCTGCGGAGAGAGCACCTTCTCATCCAGATACACGCGGAAGGAAAACACTACGTCGTCCGCGTCGAAACTGTGTCCGTCGGAGAACCTCACGCCTTTCCGCAGATTCAGCACGTAGTGCAGGCCGTCGGACGAAACGGTCCACGATTTCGCCAGGGCCGGTTCGGTCAACTGCGTCTCCCGATTGATGTGGATCAGGTCCGCGTTGATGCGATGCATTACTTCGCGGGATGCGCTGTCGGCGGCGACCGCAGGGTTCAGGCTCTTGGGTTCATTCCGCTGGGCGAAGACCAGCGTACCGCCGGAACGTCCGGCGATGCCGGAAACGATGAACGCATCGCCGGGTTGGCCGTACGCAGCGGCTGACAACACCAGAAGAACAGGAGCGAAGTAACGGAAGATGAGCATGATCTACGCCGCCTCCCCGGCCGATTCTCTCACTCGGAGCGGCGGAACAGCCACGCGTCCGCCACCAACAGAAATGCCAGTAATACAGGAATGGCCGCCAGTCCAGGCGCCAGCAGCCAGCCGTGCAGCAGTAGCGCGTGATACTGTCGCGCCTCGTTCAACATGCCGCCCCAACTCGGCACCGGCTCGCCCACGCCCAATCCTAAAAAGGAGAGGGCCATTTCGGCAAGCATGAATTGCGGAATCAGAAGAGTCGCTTGCGTGCCGGCTACCCCGGCAGTCAGGGGTAAGAGATGGCGCCGGATCAGATACCCATGGCCCGCTCCGAAACCGCGCGCCGCCAGGACGAAGCCGCGCTCCTTGCCGCTCAGCACCACGCCGCGGATCAATCGCGCGGGCCGGACCCATCCCACGGCGCCGATGATCGCGGTCGAGACAAGAAAGGAATCGAGCGTGGAAATGTGGAGCGGCAACACCGCCCGCACCGCCAGCAGCAGATAGAGCCAGGGCAGAGCCATGGCCAGTTCACCGCCGCGCATCAGAAGGCCATCCCACCAGCCGCCGAAGTATCCGGCCACGACTCCCGCCGCCAGACCCAGAGCCAGTGAAAGCAACGTCGCCAGGAGGCCGGTCGCCAGCGAAAGGCGCCCGCCATATAGCAGGCGTGAAAACACGTCGCGCCCGTAGGCGTCGCTCCCCAGCAGGAACACTACGGCGGGAGGGTCTACGCCGAAGAGGCGCCCGTTGCCGGGAAACAGGCGCAGGGGATACAGATGGCCGTCTTCCTGCACGAACGGCCGCGCCCGGATGAAGTGCACGGCCGTGGGCGGGACGTATGGATGCTCGCGGTGCTGCTCCGCGTAGGGATAAGGCGCCAGAAACCCGGCCAGCAGCAACGGCGCGAGCACTACCGCGAGAAAGCCGCAGCGCCGCTTCATCCGTCCACCGTCCGGATTCGCGGATCGATCCGATACAAAACAAGATCGGCCGCCAGGTTCCCCAGCACCAGAAAAACCGCGGACAACATCACCACGGCCAGGACCACCGCGAAATCCCGCGCCATCACGGCTTCCAGGAAGAGGGGCCCCAGCCCCGGCCATCCCATCGCCACTTCCACCAGGAGCGAAGCGCTCAACAGAGTGCCCAGGGAAACGCCGCACAGCGAAACCAGCGGATTCAACGCGGCAGGCAGCAGGTGACGGAACAGGAGCCGCCGCCGCGGAATGCCTTGCGCCCGCGCGCTCAGGGCAAACGGCGCGTCCAGCGTTTCCAGCATGGCGGCTCGCACGTGGCGCACCAGCACAGGCGCCAGGCCCAGGACCAGAACGGCGACGGGCAACGCCATGTGCCAGGCCAAGTCCCGTAACTGTTGTACGGGGCCCATTCTCGAGTAGCCGCGCGATTCTTTTCCGCCGGTTGGGAACCAGCCAGTCTGCACCGCCAGAAGCAGGAGCGCAATTGCCAGCACCAGGTCCGGAATGGCGAGCAGAAGCGAGGTAGCCGCGGTAGACAGCCGATCGCCCCACATGCCCGTGCGGGTGGCGCTCCAGATGCCGAGGGGAATGGCGATCAGCCAGGCGAACAGGGTCGCGCAGCCGGTAAGCAAAAGGGTCGCGACGATGCGTTCTTTCAGTAGCGGAGCCACGGGCGAGCGATAGGCCAGGGAATATCCGAAGTCGCCGCGCAGAATGCCGGCCATCCACGCTCCGTAGCGAACAGGAAGGGGCCGCGCCATGCCAGACTGCGCCCGGAGCGCCGCCACTGTCGCCGTCGAGATGCGCGGATCGCCGCGCCATTGCGAGTAGAAGTCGCCCGGCGCGACTTGCGCCAGCAGAAACGAAAGCACGGAGACGGCCACCAGCAACCCGGCGCCGTGGAGCAAGCGCCTGCCCGCGTACTTCATCGTGGCGCCTCTTCGGCACTCAGCGCCAGAGCGGCCTGCACCAGTCTTTGCGTGGTGGCGTGGCGGGGCGCGGCCACCAGTTCCCATGAGGGGCGATGCTCCACCATTCTGCCTTCGTCCATCACGGCGATCTCGCCGGCCATCCGTTCCACCAGCGCGAGGTCGTGCGAGATCAGGATGTAGGTGAGATCGAGTTCAGCTTGCAGTGCGCGCAGCAGATCCAGCACCTGGCATTGCGCCGACGTATCCAGGGCTGAGAGCGATTCGTCCAGGATGAGAAGCGCCGGCTCCAGGGTCAAGGCCCGTGCGATGGCCAGGCGCTGGTGCTCGCCGCCGCTAAACTCCATTACCGGCCTGGCCGCGGCGTGCATGGGAAGGCCGACGCGGTCCATGGCGCGGCGCGCGGCTTCCCACCGCATCGCCCGGTTGCCGCGCTTCTGAATTGCCAGCGGTTCGGCCACCGCTTCGCCGGCCGTAAAGCGCGGATTGAAACTGGCGGCCGGTTGCTGCGGGATGAGCTGGACGTCGCAGCGGCGCAGGGGCCGGCCCTGCAACAGAATCTCGCCGGAATCGGGCATTTCAAACAACGCCAGGCAGCGCGCCAGGGTCGATTTGCCTGCCCCGGATGGTCCCACCAGCCCGAGAGTCTGCTCGCGCCCGAGCTCGAAGCTGACACCTCGAATCGCCCAGCGTTCCGGCGCGGACTTTCCCCAGCGCCGGCGAGCGGTGTAGTTCCGGCCCAGATTGCGCACGCTCAGCAAGGGCTCAGCTTCCATGCATGCACCCGTCGCGCATCGCTATCACCCCATCCGCAAGCCTGGCCAGGACGTCGCGGCTGTGGGAAATCAGCAGAAACGAAGTGCGCAGTTGTAACTTTAAGGAGCGGAACAGCCTCGCCAGCTCCAGCACGCGGCAAGCGTCCAGGGCGCTAAAGGGCTCGTCGGCAATCACCAGCGCCGGCTCCGCCGCCAGTGCCAGCGCCAGGCACACCCGCTGCCGTTCGCCGCCGCTCAACTGGTGCGGATATGCCTGGCGAATGTGCTCGGAATAGGGCAGCTCTACCAGCTCCAGCAGTTGCTCCACCGGCTGCCGTCCCGCGTGCGCGCGGACCGCCTCGCTCACCTGGTCGCGGACCCGCATCACGGGATTGAGCGCCGCCAGCGGATCCTGAAACACCATGGAAAGCTCCGCGCCGCGGATACGCTCCAACCGGCTTTCGGGAAGGGCCATCAACTCCCGTTCGCGCAAACGGATCGATCCCGTGACGCCGTATCGCCGCGGCAGAAGTCGCAAGAGCGCCAGCGCCAGCGTGGTCTTTCCGCAGCCGGAATCACCGCTCAGCCCCACAATCGAGCCGGCGGGAATCGCGAATGTCGCAGCGCTCACCAGCGATCTTTCCGCGACCGTGATGGAGAGTCCGCAAACGTTCAGGAGCGGCGTGGTTGGCATGTTGCACGGAACTAATCTTTTTTCAGGCAGTAGAGGATGGCCGAGTAGACATCCAACCTGCCGCCATCTCCCATATCGGCGTCAATGTGTAGTTGCTGGCCGTGCTCCAGAGCGCTGAGCGCGTGGCCTACGGTGATTTTCGGCGCTAGCTGAAGCAGAAGTGCGGCAGCTCCGGAAGTGAGCGCCGTGCTGAAAGACGTGCCCCAGACTCCCGCGTAATGGTTGCCCGGATAGGTGGTGACGAGAGCGTCACCTGGGGCGGCCATACGGACAGACGGCGAATCGTAGTTACTGAAGGAACTGCGCTGATCCAGGTCCGTAGTGGAGCCAACGCCGAGCGTTCCCTTGTCCGCCGCGGGATGCACGACCACGCCCTCCCGCCCGTCATTACCAGCGGATGCTACGCAGATCACGTTGTGACTCCATGCGTATTGAACCGCCGCCGCCAGAGTCGTGGATGCCGTACGGGAGCTGAAGCTCATATTGATCACACCGGCTCCATTGTCCACAGCGAAATAGATAGCCCGCACGATATCCGAAAGGTTGGCGGTGCCGTCGGCATGGAACGCCTTCAGCGGCATAATGCGGGCGGTAGGGGCGACCAGGTGAATCAGCCCGGCCACCATGGTGCCATGACCGAAATCCTCCGGAAGCCCGCCGCCGCCATCCAGGATGGCCACCGTGGATTGATCCAAAATGGCGACGGTGGACTGGTTCAGCAGATAGGGGCACTGGGTGCGATCGAGGATGGCTACCGTGGACTGATCCAGAATGGCGACGGTCGATTGCGTCAGGTCGTCCAATTCGGAGGGGATGCCGGGCAGGTTGCGCGTGAAGTCATAGCCCGGCACCAGAACGCCTTGCAGCGCGGGATGATTGGGATCCACGCCGGTATCGATCACCGCCACAACGCCGGCGCCGGTGGCATAACTCTGGAGCACGGCGGGTAAGCCGATCAGCGTGCCGGCCGGCTGATTGACGTAGCTGTTGCGCAGCGTTGCGCCGTAGTAGGGAACCGTAGTCAGGTCTTGCGCGGCAGCGGTGAGTGCCGAAACATCGGCGATGACGGGTGCGGTGGGCTGCGTTTCCGGCGACTGCACCCGCTCATCGGGCTCGAACTCGCGAACCGACGGGTCTGTAAGCACCGTTTTGACGAAGTTGGGCGGCGCCGGGTCCGGCCCGGAGACCAGGTAAAGGGTGTGACCATCGTCGGAGAGCGGTCGCACCACCGCCAGGCCGTAGCGGGCGGTAACCTGTGAGATATCGGCGCCCGCAGCAATCTGCATAATGTATTGCGCGGCGGCCGCCGGTACTGCCAGACAGACCAGAATCGCCACTACCCGGGCGAGTCGAGGGAGTGAATACTTTCTCATGGCCGAATGCCTGCTACGAATCGATCGAGCGGAATCTCCAGAAGCCGGCCAACGGACTCCATCGGCATGGAGAGTCTCAAACCGCGTTGGAATTTTGACACAAGGCAGAATTCCCCGAAACGGTTACTTTGGGTAGCAGCAAGCAGTTTTTTTCCCGCCATCAGGCGCACTGGAAAGCCGGGCACCGGCTCGCTCGCCGAGGCGCGGTTGACCACCTGGCCCACCAGGGCCATTTCGTGGGATTCGGGCTCCGGTTCCAACTGCAACTCAATGGCGTAGTCTCCGGCATGGTAGATCACCTGCACCAGGTTGCCGGCAGTGGAGCGCGCTCCTTCGGGCGCCGGGTCACGCAGATTGCTGAAGACGAGCCGCGCGGCCAGTCGCGGCAAAAGATCGAGATTAGATGAATACTCCGGCATCCGGCGCGCGGGAAAAATCTCCTTTGCGGAACGAACCAGGTGTTCGGGAACGGTGACTTCGTCCGCGCCCGCCTGATGGATGCGGCCGAGCAACGCAACCAACCGGGCGCAGGGCTCACAGCCGTCTGCCAGATGGCATGCCATAGCTTCCCTCTCTCGCGGGGGTATCAGTCCGCGGACGTAGTCGGTCCACCGGGTAATTTCAAAATGCTTCATGCGTCGCGCAAACGTACCACTAACAATGGTTAGGGTAAATATGTACTCCAAAAATATAGGTCGACGGAAAATTTTCTCTAACGTGCAGGAGTGTACCTCCCGGCCAGCACGAAGGGAGCCCAGTGGTACGGATGAGGACATTCCTGTCGCAATTCCCGCATGGCACACTGCAACGCAGCGGCTTTGTGAGGCGCGCCCGTCATGCAGGCATAAAACCGTTTCATAAATCGGGTAGTACTGGAGTCGTTCACGTCCCAAAGACTAGCCATTACTCCGTGGGCGCCGGCCAGCAGCAACCCGCGCATGAGACCGACTAACTCGTCACCGCCGACTACCACGCTCAGGCCGGTGCTGCATCCGCTAAGGGTCACCAGTTCCGCGGAAATCGGCAGGTGGTAAAGATCCAGCAATGTCAAATGAGAGCCCTCCAAACGGATGGCTGAGAATAGAGGGTTATCCCGGCGGAACAGGCCATGGGAGGCAATGTGAATGAAGCGAGCCGATGCGCCGATGCGCCGCAGGACTTCCTCGGTGGCCTCTTCGCCCAGAAAGAGCCGCGCTTCGGGCAGAGCGACGGCAGCCATCCGGGCCTCCGACTCGATGTGCGGAGCGCGCCGGTCGGGCAAGCCCAAGACCAGGGATTCGGTACCGAAGCCAGGGCGCCGGCCGCTACAGAGAGCGAAGACCGTGGCGCTCGGAGCGTAGGAAACGGTGAACGCGTCGATCAAATAGCCGTCGGGCCCTCGCAAAGCGTGAAACGGCAGGTGGTGGAGGAGGTCGTGAGGCGCGAAGATCAGATGATTCGCCCGCGTCAACCGGCCGGCAACGGGCGCCACAAGATCGGCATACAACTCCCGCAGATGACAATCGGCGGTACCGCCCGGATCGGACTCGAGCCGGGCCTTGCGAATTTGAAAGCGCAACAGCCGCATGCGGGTGCGGATCTCTTCCACTCCGCCCAACGGAACGATTTCAAGTCCCGACCCATCCAGAAGGCAAACGCAAAGCTCGCCTTTGAAGACGTAATACTCCAGCAGAATGGCGCGGGGCGGGAGGCTCGCCTGAATGGCGTCCAACGAAAGTGCATCGTCCGCGCCGCCGGCGGTCGAAGGGTTCGCGGTCACCAGGTTCACCAGGGTGTTTTCGCAATCGCGAACGCTGCTTTTCAGGCTCTCCAGTTGCGCCGCGCCGCGGTTTTGCGCCGATAACGCCAATCGCTCCATGTGCCGGTACAAGGAATTGAGCCGGCAGCGGGTCTCCTCAATCTGGCCGCTCTGTTCCATGGTGCAAGGCGGCTGCGAAATCAGGTCCGACAGGGTTCGTGACTTGGCTTGCTGAATGAGCCCGAACGCGTCCGCCGGGGAGCCGGCCAGCCGCAGCTTGACCAGGCTCTCGTAGACGGCCAGTTTGTCCTTCAGGAAGGCGACCTTGGGTTCATCTCCCCACAACCGGCTGCGCAGCGTCTCGATTTCCAGGCGCGCCGCTTCGTAGGCCCGCCATGCCGCGCATTCGTCACTGGCCTGCTCCTCTACCTGCCCCCGAACAAAATGGGCGTGAAATCGTAGAGAGGGCGTGCCCGCGATTTGTAACCGGGCTTGGGCTTGGATGGCTCTCTCTCGAGCGTGCGAGACCTGGTCCTTCTTCAATAGAAGGCGGCACTGGAGCAGTTCCGCCAGGGCGGGAGGGCCCGGCAAGGCGGAAGCCGCCAGCACGGGAAGCGCCCGCCGGCACAGCCTCGCGGCCTCGCGGTCCTTATTTTCACGTTCGAAAAGAATGGCCCGGTAGAGATCGATGAGCGCGGGCCACAGGCCGTTCTGCTCGTGCGCAAAGACCTCCCGAGCGTTCCGGAAGAGCCGTGCGGCAACCTGAAACTGTCCCCTGCGGCTGGCCGCGATGGCGCGCGAGACCCGCGCCTTGGCTCCCTCATACGCCATATCGAGAGACTGAAAGCGTTGTTCCGCCTGCTCCGCCAGCCAGGAGGCTTCCCGGTTCAGGTTCAATTCGAGGTAGATCTCCGCTTCATCCAGATCGCAGAGCGCCGCGTGATAGCGATCGCCCACCTTGCGACAGTGTTCCCTGGATTTCCGGTACAGCTCGATGGCGCGCAGGAAATCACCTTGCAGGTAATGAAGATAGGCAACATTGTAATCCGCGCCGGCCACCAGGACGGACAGGCCATGGCGTTCGCAGTACTCGCGCGCCGTGCGGTAGCATTCCAGGGCCTGAACAAAGCGGCTCAGGCTGCTGTTGCACACCGCTATATTGCTCAGCACAGCGGCTACGTCGCGGTGCTCGCCGATGCGGCTCAGGGTGGTGTAAGCTTCTTCATATAGAGTCAGGGCTTCGGCGTAGCGATCCTGCCGGTACAGGATGTTGCCTTCGTTGCTGGCCACCCGCGCCAGGCGCAGATTGTCGCCCAGCCGGCGGAAAATCTCTCTCGCGCGTGCAGCCCAGAGGCACGCATCGTCGTAGCGGCCGAGATAGCTGAGCGGCTGCATGCCGCTGAGCAGAGTACGGCCGGCCTCGATATCGCTTCCCAGCGCCGTGAAGACGTCGAGAGCCTCCTGGTAACAGCGGATCGCTTCCTGATAGCGCGATCCGGCATAGTTTACGTGGCCTGAGGCCCGTAACGCCAGCGCGCGAGAACCCGGGTCATCGAGGTCTGCGGCCAGCCACGACGCGGCAGCAGCCAGGCGCTGCGCCCGCCCGGAATCCGCATAGAGGATGCGGAGAACTTCATCGTGAAGCGATTGGACGGTTTGGGGGTTTCGAAGGTCGGACCGTGCGTCAAAGAACCCGGCAACGCCGCATTCCGCGAAGGTTTCATCGGCCAGAACCTGGAGCCAGTCGGGGACGGCCGGATCCACGCTCAGAATCCCCTCTCCTGGAGACTGCTGCGCAATTTTTGAAGACACCTGCCGCGAATAAATCCGATGGAGCCCTCGGCCAGCCCAAGCAGGCGGGCGACTTCGGCATACGCCATGGGCGGGTCGCGATAGAACAGCAGGTGGACCATTCGCTGGCACCGTTCCGGCAGGCCGGCCACCGTGTCCCGCAAAATCTGCGCCCGCTCGGCCTGTTCTTTCCACTCGGGAAAGAGCGGTTCGCGCGCGACGGGTTCGCGGTCGGCCGCCGTCTGCTGCGGTTCTGTCTCGCGCATGCGGCGGCGCTTCCATTGATAGCACTTGTGGGACGCGACGGAAATGAGCCATCCGCCAAGAGCACCGGGTTTGCGGAGATTCTTCAGCTCCGAGTAAAGCTCCACCCAGACTTCCTGGAAAATGTCCGCCGCGTCCTGGGGACTCATCCGGTATTTGACCGGAGCGGAGTAAACCAGGTTTTTATATTTATCCACCACGGCATGCCAGGCCTCCTCGTTGCCGCGGAGACACTCCTCCACCAGGTCTTCGTCCGTCCAGGCGGCGACCGGCTTCCGAACGGGTGCGAGCTTCATTTCCGGCAGACTAGTATTCACAGACCTCCCAGAACTTGCGCTCGAAAGCATGTGCGGCAAGGTGGAGGCGCAACTCGCCTGTGAGTGCAAACATTTGCGCGGAGCGAAAGCAGGTTTGGTTCCATGCGAACCGGTATGTTGATATGGCGTGTCGTTCACCTGCACATCCTCGGGAAAAGGTAATTACTTCACAGCCGTAAAGGGCGCCTTGTACAAAGTTCCACCTATCGCAGCAACAACCTGTCAGTGGTGCTCGGAATGCTCGAACACGAGCACTTTGCCTGCGCGCGAATCGATTACATACACACGCCCCAGTGGATCGACATGGATCCCATCGATGCGCCGGACCTGGTCTACACCATCGCCCATCTGGCCGAAGGCCGCCAGATTCCTCCCCTTATCGTCAAACACCTGAACGATCATCCAGCGGGGATTCGAGACGACGAAGTGGCGGCGGCCCGGATCAAAAGCAAAAGCCGACGGAAACTGGATACCCTCCCAGCGCACCTCTCCGCGCAACCGCCCGTCGGGACTGAAACTCTCCACGCGATGCTCCCGGCCGCCCAGGACATAGATCTGGTTATCGACAACCGACAGGGCGGAGGCCTCGGCCAGTTCCGGAGTGAGATCGATGGTTCCATTGACTTCGCCTTCCCGGTTGAGTTCGACGATGACGTTGCGCGGGGGATCCACGACATAAATGGTCCGGCCATTCTCAGACAAAGCCATGGCGCCGGGGCGCTCCAGAGGATGCTCGCCGCGCTTGAATAGGGCGCGGTCAAACTCGCCATCCTCGTTGAATACATAAATGGCTCCGGTGCCCGCATCCGCCGCGTAGACGCGTCCCTGCGCGTCCGACGCGATGCCCCAGGGAAGTTGCAGAATCGCATCGCCACAGCGCTTGAACTCACGATAGGTGGCTCCGGACATACCGAATACGTGGATGGAGGCGGTGGCGCTATCGGTGATCCAGACCCGGCCCTTGAGATCCGTAGTCACCGCAACCGGGAACCCCAGCCCATAAGGGTGCTCGTTCTGACCCACGATGCCGGTAGCCGCTTTGCGGTTCAGCACTCTGGGCGGATGGATCCCCAGCTTCGACCCAAACGTGCGGCAATGGCGAATCTCGACGGGCGCAGGTTCCTGCGCGCAGGCCAGCGCCGCCAGCAACAGGACCGGCGTCCGGTATCGCATCCGGACTCTCTTAGTACGTGCGTGGATTATGGTTCTCTCCGTGGCAGTTGGTGTAACAGCCTTTTTGACCGCTGCCGGTCCCCATGTAAAAATACCCAAAATTCGTTGTAGCCTTGGCCGCGATCGACGTATCGAAGTTCATCATGGCCCGATTCGCGCCCGCATTTCCGCCGATGACTCCGTGCGGATCGTGGCACGTGGTGCAGCCCACCCCGTCATGCTCGTCGTGAGGGCTTTCATTGCGGACGGTTGCCACGTTGTGACACTTGTTACAGAGTGCAGTGGCGGTTGTCCCGCCACCGCCGCCACCGCCTCCGATGGCATCCTGAAAGAGATTCAGTTGCAGCAAATGAGGGTACGCGGAACCGTGCGGCCCGTTCGGTCCGGTGCCATTGGAGGAGCGGGCCTGGTCGTTGTTGTGGCAGTCCGTGCAGTACAGGATCGTCGATGTGGCGAGCGGGCGGTTGGTGTTGTTGGTGCCGTCCACGTTCAGCATGTAGGGCCGCAGGCTGCTGTTTCCGGTGGTGATCGTGCTGCTTCCCATCACGTTGTGCCCGATGGTGCTCATGAACTTCAGCCGCAGGTTGTATTGGTCCGCGGGCCGCGGTGGCTGAATGGGATAGCCCGCCGGCATGGGCCCCCCGGGATAGCGGATCGCGGTCCGGCCATACGTGCTCGTCGCCGGCTTGTTGGTACTGTCGGCGTGGCATTTGTAACAGAGTTGATATTCATTGGCGGCCACCGGCTGGGCGCCCGCGGTGTCCCATCCACTGACGCCGGCAAGTTCGGCCTGTGCCGCGGGCGGCGCGGGAGTGCCGGTCTGCGCGTACGCCGCGTGCGAGTTGTGGCAGTCCGCGCACTCCGCGTGCCGTGCGTTGTTCACGGGCAGGCCCTCGGCGGGATCGTGGACCCCCGATACCGTCATGGTGGGATGCGAGTACGCCTTGCTGTATTCGCCCGCGATGTTCAACAGTGAGGGATTCAGGTTCGCTCCTCCATGACATGGCGTGCAGGCAGCCTCTTCCGGAGCGTCGAGGTTTCGGGCCGCGGCCGCGTTGTTGTGAGCGTTGTGGCAGTTGGAGCAGCCATTGGCGGCCACGTTTCCGTATCGGCCGAAAGGCGCCGTGGTGGGAGCGGTGTTGATCGCGGTGGCGTGCGCCCCGGTGGTCCATCCGTTCAGTTGATTGGGTTGGGCCCTCGTGGGGTCGTGGCAAGCCAGGCACAGCGCGCCGCTGGCATTGGAGCGAACCAGAAACATGGGTGTTGCCGGATCGTTATTTTGCACGTGCGGATCGTGACACGTGGTGCACTCTACTTTACCGGCAACCAGCGTCACGGCCGGATCCTTCGTCGAGGGCTGGCTGGCGAATAGCGACGTAGCCAGTTGCCCGTCATCCGCCGGCGTCATACTCACCGGATGGCTGCTGAGGAGGCTCGAGCCGAAAACATCCGCGGACGACATCGCGCCGGTGGTGGCAAGCTGTCCCAGAACCACGGTCAAGCCCACCGCCACCGTGCCATCATGACAACTCAGGCAAAGCCGCGACGAGCCTGCTCCCGGAGTCTGGAGTCCGGAGCTGTAGGTGCTGCTGGTGTAAGTGGTGTACGTGACAGAGGAGAGCGAGTGATCCCAAAGCGGCGTGACATTCGGGATGACATTATGAGGCGCATGGCAGAAGATGCAGACCCTGGTTTCGGCCGACTTGACCGGTCCGCTGCCCGACGGGGTAAGGTCGTGCTGGCTGCCGATTACCGCATCTTTGAAGCTGGTGGCCCACAAAGGCGCGACGGCCAAAAGCGACACAACGGCGATTGGTTTCATTGCGCCCGCCTCTGGTAACGGAACACCTGCACGCGGCGATTCAGCGAATCGGCCACATATATAATGTTGCGGTCGTCGATGGATATGCCGGTGGGGAGCTGGAACTGGCCCGGCTTCACCCCGCCCGACCCGAAATAGTAAAGCAGGCGCCCTTCCGGGCTGAAGACCTGCACGGCATCGAATAGTCCGTCCGCAAGGTATATGTTTCCATCGCTATCCGTCGCGATTCCCTTGGGACGGTTCAGTGTGCCGGTCTGGTTTCCCAATTGGCCGAAAGAGCCGGCGTACGCGCCGTCCGGGGTCAGGATCTGCACCCGGAAATTCATGGAATCCACAACGTACAGTCTTCCCCCGGACAGCGCGAGCGCCGTCGGGAAGTTGAATTCTCCCGGGCCCGCACCGCGCCTGCCGATGGCGCGAAGGAACGAGCCATCCAGCCGGAACACCAGCACCTGGTGCCGCAGGGTATCGGTAAGGTAGATGAGGCGGGAGGAGCGGTCCAGGGCCATCCCCGTGGGACGTGCGAGGCGTGATTCGGGTGTCCCTCCCCCGATGGTGCGCAGAAAGCGTCCCCGGGTATCGAAGACGTAGACCCGCGCGCGAACCGAGTCGCTGACGTAGATGTTGTCGCCGCTATCGCAGGCTACATCGATGGGAGAGGCCAGGAGGCTGCCCTTCGGACCCTTCAGAAACTGGTATTTGTGCTTCTCAAAGTCGTAGATGTGAACTCCCTGCTGCCCGGGGTCGGCCACCAGCAGGCGGCCCGCACTGTCGTGAGTTGTGGCGTACGGGCGGAGCAATTCCGGCCTGCCTTCCGGCGGACCCGCAACAAAGTTGAGCAGTTTCGTGAAAAAACTCCGCGGCTTGGTGAACTCGCGAACCGAGGGGATGGTCCGCAGGTACTCGACGCTCGCCTGCGGCGTCACAGCTTCGGCAGCCAGCGCGCATAGAAAGAAACAACCGGCTGCCTTCATAACAACCTCGCAGGCCGGACAATCCGGACGTAAAACCGTTCGCGCAACGTCAGGGGATAGGTTGAGAAAATCTCGATCGCGCGGATGTACCCGGCCTCTACCTGGATCTTTCGGAAATGATAGGTGAGGTACAGGTTTAAAAGATCGAATTCATTATTCAGAAAGCCATCCAGGTGCTGCTTGGAACGGGTCCACTGGCCGGAGAGTTCGACCTTGCGCAGCGGCGTAGTATGGAGACTGAAAGTCATGGCGCGATAGTCGCTGGGGATAATCTGCGAAGGCGTCAGGAAGGCCGCCTCCCCGCCCAATGCCGATACCACCTGGGTATAGAACGGGAGCGAATTGCTAAGGGCGTTATTGATGCTGGCATCCACCTGGAAACGGGGATGATCGATACCGGCGCGGGCGGTGTAGCCGTTGGTACGAAACTCGTTGGCGTCGTTCACGATGGAACTCCACTGCCAGCCTCCCCCCAGGCGGGCGCTGAAGTCCCGGTACACGCGTGTTCCCACGCCCCCTTCCACGGACACGCTGTCGTTTGTGAGCGGCTGGGCATTAAGTATGCTCTGATCGGATCCGTGCAGCGTCAGGTCAAGCTGAAGCCGGCCTCCGGTGCCGTGTTGAACGCTGGCACGATACGTCTGGCCCTGAATCGTACCGGACTGTCCGGTGATCGATCCGATCCCGAATTCGCGGCCGTACTCTCCGGAGATGTTTCCCCAGCTAAACCGCTTCGCCCAGGTGACCCCGGCGGAGCTGGTGAAGTAATTCGCGCTGAGGGTCGAATCGGTGTTGTCCGAAAAAAGCGCGCTACGCTCCACCCCTCCATAAAGTCCGAAGCCCCCGCCCAGAGTGACATTCGTGTTGGCGGTCAGGATGTAATTCGCAACGCCGTGCGAAAAGGGAGTCAGTATCTGCGCATCGGGCGCCGCGGATCCGGCGGCGCCCAGGCTGGAAGTAGCCTGTGCCAGTAACTGGCTCGCCACGTTGGAGGAGTAACCGGCCCGCAGCGTCGATCTCCACCGGTGGTGTTGCATCAGGCGCAGGTTCGCGCTGACATATCGCGTGCCCAGGTCAATGGGGAAATTGAAGAGGAGGCTCGAGGTGGTCTGGCTTCCGCCGTCCATGAAGAACTCCGAATCGCCCAGGAATCCACGGCGTACCGATCCTTCGTACTGCAACACTTTCTGTTGCAGGGAACCATAGTCCGTTCCACTACCCGTGGACGCCAGAAGGTCCGAACGCTGGTATTGATCGTGAAAGAACCCATCGAAGGTCCATCCGCCTCGCTCATAGTCCCCGTCGACGTTCACGTGATGGCCGCGGGAGAGGTAATCGGGAATGCCGGCGATGCCCGGAGTCGCGTCCACGGATCCTGTGCCCCAATCGATAACGGCCGAAGGCCAGTTCTTGCGTTTGAGTTCCACGGTGACGCCCATGTCTTTGGTCCGGTCCTTCAGGGTGTAGCCCGATACCTGGGTAAGACTGCCGAAATACACATCCTCCACCTGCACATTCGAATAGTGGAAGGTGATGGGCAGCAGTCGGCGAAACAGCGTGGTGCTCAAGCGGACACCATTTCCTCCTTGAAAGCCGGCGTCACTGGCTTGCGGCCCTGCATTCAATTCCGGCTGCACGGTGAACGTCAGCAGATCCGGCGATAACAGATACCCGTTCACATCGAACCTGGCGCCGAATGGCACGAAGTTGAGGCTCTGGTTCTCGTCACCGCGCGTTTTCGTGCTGTAGTAACCGGTGGAGAACGTTCCCCAGATGCTTAGCGGCTGCTCCTGACCGCTAAGAGCCACAGGAAGTATGAACCCGGCGATTACACCGTAAAGACACCACCGTTTTTTCGACATTCGATATCGGCTTCCCTTGAAAAACCGCGGTGGAGGTAGTGACTGCCCTTGCCTCCACCGCGGGGAGGAGACTACAAGTGGCAGGTTGTGCAATGCGCCGTGTTATTGGGCTGGCGCAGATAGTTGGTGTTAACGTCGTTGTGCGGATCGTGACAGGTGGCGCACTGCACGGTGCTGGAGGAACCGAACAGCGGCAGGGCTGCCCCGACTGTGGCAACGGATTGCAGCGATGTGTTCTTTGTGGGGTCGTAATTCATGTTTACCGGGTGATCGTTGGTGAGACCCAGCGATTCAAAGGCCCCGGCGCCAAAGGCTGCCTTGGATCCCACCATGTTTTTGGTCTGCATGGCGGGGGAGAAGGTGGACGTCACACCATCGTGGCAGCTCAGGCAAAGCAGGGAGTACATGCGGACATCGGCCGACGTGGTGAGCGAACTGCCTCCCAGTTCGACCGCTTTGTTTTGCATCGTGGCGGAATCGTAAACGCCGAAGGTATTGGATGCCGCCGGGAACGACCGGGCCCACAACAGAATCAGGCCCGTGCTCTGCGCTCCTCCATTTGCTACCGATCCGTTATGGGGGGCATGACACGACTTACAGCCGTTGGCGCCGATGTCGTGGGTGGACCCCGCCAGTCCCGTCTTGGGTAAGTTTGGAGCCGCACCGTGCATCGGAACCGTCACCATTCCAACCAGGGCGGCCAATGTAGCCAACTTCAACTTCATAAACTCTCCTCATCTGTTGAATCTCTTGGAATGCAGGTACCCGCCGGGTCTTCATCGCGCGGCGGATTTCCGGTAACTCGGTTCAGTGATTGGCGCCGTTCACCCCCTTACCCTGGGCGGCTCCGGACGGCCCGATGTACTGAAAAACCTGGATCCGCCCATGAAACATTTCCGTGGTGTAGATCCTGTCTTGCGCGTCGATGTACAGACCGGCTACCAGTGCGAACTGGCCCGGGTCCGTGCCCAGCGATCCCACGGCGAGCAGGGGTTGGCCCTCAGGCGTGAGAATCTGGAAATTGTTGAACTCGGCATCGGCCACGTACACATGGCCCTCGGAATCCACCGCGATGCCTTTGGGGCGAATGAACTCGCCGGGCCTGTCTCCCTGGGCGCCGAAAGCGCGAATGAACTTTCCGTCGGGCGCTAGCACCTGGACCCGGTAATTCAGGGTATCGGCCACGTAGAGAGTGCCGCGGCGATCCACCGCCACGTTTGTCGGCCCTAAGAAAGTGCCATCGTCTCTATGGCCCGACTGGCTGGGAGTTCCGAAATAGCCGACAAACTTGAACGATCCGGAATCGAAGACTGCAATGCGGCCGGCCTTCGCATCGGCCACGTAAAGGCGGTTTCGCTGCCGGTCCAATGCGATGCCCCCGGGCCTCCCCAACGATGCCGTGCCGAACACCGCCACCGCCTGGCCCGAGGAATTGAAGCAGATGATCGAGTGCAAGTCGGCATCGGAGACGAAGAGTCGCTCTTCCGCATCCACGGCTACTCCAACCGGCATCACCAGGGGGGTGCGGCTGCTGCCCTCGCGCTTCTCCACGGTCCTGGCTTTGGCATCGATCACGAACACGGTTTTGAGCTCGGTGTCTGCGGCGTAGATGCGGCCCCGGTTGTCGGCGGCAACTCCGTACGGCTTTCTCAACTCCAGCTTTTCATCCTGCGTTTTTGCGCCGGTCAGTTTCTCCATAAGCCCGGCCTTGCGCGCAACCGGCTTTTTTACTTTGGCCATGTCCGAATATTCGGCGAGCCAGCGGATGCGGGGCGGATCGGGCGGCAGAGGCCATATCAGTTCGGCGGGCGAAGCCGCCGCCTGCTTCGGGTCCGGTTTCTTTGCGCTCTTCTGGTCCGCCCCGAACAACAGAACACCCAGCGTCACAATACTCGCCATGTAACGAATCGAATCCCTCACGTGTGGCACCTTTGGCAACATGGGTACCGGCTGTGTCTGAAAAATAGAGCGCCAGCGCCTATATTTTTTGGATTCCCGCCGTACCCTGAAGATTTTCGGGGTTGTGCCCCGTGTACCGCGCCTCATGGGGCGGCAACGTCAACTTTGGTAATCGCGCGGTGGCTATCACTCGTCTATGGGTCGCAATTTACATCGTCGTGCCCGTCATGTGGTTCGTCACGCCGGTGCGCGCGCAACTCTCTCCGGGGGCTTTGTCGCGCGCCCACCGGCAACTGGACGGAGTGACTCGATGCGGGACGTGTCACGACTTCGGAGTCGGCAGTCGCACGTTCAAATGCATGGAGTGTCACGGAGAAATTCAGAGCCGCGTTCAGACGGGCGTGGGTTTCCACAGCCGTGCATACAGAACGTCTTCCAGTCAGGCGGATTGTGCCCGCTGCCATATGGAACATAACGGGGAAGGCTTCGCGTTAATCCGTCTGGACCGCAAGGGATTCGACCACCTTGCTCAAACCGGGTTTCTGCTGCAGGGCAAACATCGCGAGCAACCGTGCCAAAGTTGCCACACGGAGAGACGAATTCCCATGACTGCCCGGGCTGAAGTCAAGGTGAAGGATCTGAACAGAACGTTTCTGGGGCTGCGCCAAGAGTGCACGTTCTGTCATGAGGACCAGCATCGCGGTCAACTGGGGGCTCAGTGCACTCGTTGCCACTCCCAGGAAGCATGGAAGCCGGCGCAGGGGTTCAGCCACTCCGGCACTCACTTCCCGCTGACCGGGCAACATCAGGCCACGGCATGCCAAAAATGCCACGGACCAAAACCGGGTGTGGAGAAAGCGCAGTTTTCCGGGTTGGCGTTCAAGACGTGCCAGGACTGCCATACCGATCCCCATCGCGCCGCCTTCCGGGAGACCGGTTTCAAGGGCTCCTGCGAGAGCTGCCACACGACCAACGGATGGAAGAGCAATGTTCCTAGTGCAGGTTTCAATCACAACACGACGAAATTTCCACTCACGGGAAAACACGCAGAGAGAGCATGCCAGGACTGTCACAAAAGCAGCGATTTCAGGCGCCCCATCGCGCACGAGCGTTGCCAGGCTTGTCACCAGGATCCGCATGGCGGGCAGTTCGCCGCACGTACCCCGGGGTCGGATTGCTCGGCCTGTCACACTGACTCAGGGTTCAAACCCACCCGTTTCGACCGCCAAATGCACAGTCACACCGCCTTCCCTCTCGAAGGAAAACACGCCGCGCTGGAATGCGCCAAATGCCATGAGCCGCGCGGACGCGCCACACTATATGTCACCGGTAAACGTGACTGCTCCGACTGTCACTCCGGCGCCCATTCCGGAGAGTTTGCGGAGGCCCCGTACAACAACCGCTGCCACCTCTGTCACACCGTCGAGGCGTTCCAAACCACGACCTTCTCCGCCGGGCGGCACGCTCAGACCCGCTTCGCGCTGACCGGCCGGCACGTCTCGGTCTCCTGTAACGATTGCCACAAGCCGCTGGCGACGGACGGGGCGGCAGCGGCGTGGCGGCAATACCACTTCTCATCGGAATCGTGTGACACGTGCCACGCCGATCCGCACCGAACCAGACTGGCATGCGAAACCTGTCACACGCCCGCTCAGTGGAAAGAGGTCCAACCGTTCGATCACACCAAGACGGGTTTCCTTCTCGCCGGCGCCCATGACGTGAAATGCGTGGACTGCCACAAACCGCCCGGGCCTGTTTTCTCAACTGCTCGCAACACGTGCTCCACGTGCCACGCTACCGAAGACGTTCATGCCGGTCAGTTCAACGAGACAGAACGGCGCGAAGAGTGCTCGTCTTGCCACACCCCGCTCCACTGGAAATCCGGGGACTTCAACCACGAGAGAACGCGATTTCCCCTGGACGTCGCTCATCGCAACGTTGAGTGCGGGAAGTGCCACAAGGCCGAGATTTCGGCAGGCGCCAAGATGATTCGCAAATATAGGGGGACTCCCATCGAGTGTGTGAAATGCCATTAGAAAGGAGCCAGAAAGTAACGTGGCCACACTGACTGCTTCTCCCGGGGTCGCGAGCGTAGCACGCACGCGTGCCTTAGAAAGGGCAGAACTGCTCCATCGCATCCTGCTGGGAATTGCTATTGTCGCTGCCGCGGGCGCGGTCCTTATTTTGGCCGTCCGCGGGTTCGCTTACTACTCCCTCAGCCTTGAAGAGCGCCCTCTCTCACCACTGCACTCGCAATTGCGATCCAGCGGAACCATCGGATTGAAGTTGGGGATCTTCAGCCTGGGCATGTTCGCCATCCTGTTTCTGTACCCGCTGCGCAAGCGCTGGCGCTGGCTGTCCGCAATCGGCGTCACGCGCCGGTGGCTCAACTTCCATATCCTGCTCGGAGTCACGACGCCGTGTATCGTGACCTTTCACACGGCATTCCGGTTTCACGGACTGGCCGGCGTCGCTTACTGGACCATGGTTGCGGTTGCGCTGAGCGGCTTTGTGGGCCGGTACGTTTACGCCAAGATCCCGCGGAGCCTCAATTCCGTGGCGCTCAGCATAGCGGAATTGGAGGCACAGACGGCAGATCTCGCCGGCCGTGTCACCGGACAATCCTTCTTTCAACCGCAAGACCTGGCCAGTCTGTTGGAGGTCCCGACTCCAAACGAAATCCGGTCCATGGGCTTACTTCGCGCCCTCTGGACGATGCTGCGCATGGATCTGGCACGCCCGTTCCAAGTGAGCCGACTGCGGCGTCGCGCGCTGGACAAGTCACAACGTGTCGCCACGCTGGGCGGGCTATTGCCTTCTCACAATCGGAACCTCGAGTCCATGATTTCGAACGTCTGGAGGCAATCCCGCCTGCGGATGGCGATGGCATTTTTGGACCGCACAGCGCGCGTCTTTCATCTTTGGCACGTGGTCCACCGGCCATTCAGTATCTCGTTTGCCTTCCTGATTCTGGTGCACATAGCCGTTGCGGTTTCGGTGGGGTTTTAGTCTTGCCGGACGTCATGCTGTTCTGCGGCTTTTACGGATTGATCCTACTGGTTCCCCTCGGACTGTATGTGCGCAGGCAGGCCAGGCGGGAAAAGCGAACGCGGGAAGCCGTCGCCAGCGGCGACTTCCTGAAGGACGACCCGCGTGGCCAGCACCCGCACATCGACGTGACTCACTGTATAGGTTGTCAGAGCTGTACGGCAGCCTGTCCGGAAGGGGACGTGCTCGGCATGGTGGGTGGAAAAGCCGCGGTCATCAAACCGCACCGGTGTATCGGCCACGGTCTTTGTGCGGACGCATGCCCGGTGGGAGCCATCACGATGATTACGGCCAGTCCGGCTGTGAGCGCCAACCTACCCTATCTCACTCCCGAACTCGAAACCACCGTTCCCAATCTGTATATAGCCGGGGAACTCGGCGGCCTCGCCCTCATCAAAAACGCCGTAATGCAGGGACGCGACTGCATCGACAGGGTCGTCACACGCCTCGCCGCCGAACCCGGTGAGGGTGGACGGGATGCGTACGATGTCATTATAGTGGGAGCCGGACCTGCCGGTATCAGCGCCTCACTCCGCGCCATCGAACGCAACCTGCACTACCTGACCATCGAACGCGAATCGCTCGGCGGAGCAGTCACTAAGTATCCCCGCCAAAAGCTTGTGATGACAAGTCCGGTCGAATTCCCCTTGGGCGGATCGTTAAAGAAGATGCAGGTATCGAAGGAGAGCCTGATCTCGTTTTGGAAATCTATGTGCGACCGCGATGATTTCCGCGCGCATTTGAACGAGTCAGTCGAGGGCATTCGCAAACGTGCCGACGGCATCTTCTCAGTCACTACGGGCAGCGGAGACTATCGGGCCCGTGCGGTAATACTGGCCATGGGGCGCGGCGGGACGCCGAAAAAGCTCGGCGTGAAGGGCGAAGAGTTACCCAAAGTGATGTACCGCCTGATCGAGGCTGACCACTACTTCAACAAAAATGTCCTGGTCGTGGGCGGCGGTGACAGCGCGGTAGAGGCGGCGGTCGGACTGGCTCGCCAAAAGGGCAACAACGTGACATTGTCCTATCGCAAGAATTCGTTCACCCGCATCAAGGAGCGCAACACCCAGTACCTGGAAAATGCCACGCGTTCGGGGAAACTTCAGGTCGTCTTCGATTCGATCCCGGTGGAGTTCACCCAGTCCAGCGTTCTGCTGAACGTGAACGGCGTGGTGCGGGAGTTGCCGAACGATTTCGCCTGGATCTTCGCCGGCGGAGTCGCGCCGAATGATTTTCTAAAGAAGATCGGGGTCGAATTCGGCCCACGGGACCTGACCCTGGCAACAGTCCAAGCCTCCCTGTGAAGGTATGTCGGGAGTCGAATGAGGTGTCAACGGTCCACACCGATCGCGGCGCGCGTGAGAACCCGGGATTCCCCGCGCCAACTCGATAAGGATCAGGCACACCACTTCGCACGGGAGGTGCCGAGGTGCTTAAATGTCTAAAACTGGACTGGTATTTTGACACGGCAAGGCCGCTGACGGCTCTTTGTCACGGTTTTGTCACCCTCGGGCATTCTGAATTCGATTTGGGTAGCCAGGCGTCTCGCAACGCTATCTCCGCAGAAGGCGCTAGGTCGCTGAGAAGACACGCCTGAATTTCACCTCCAGATAGCCGCCTGAAACCCGCCTATTTTCGCGTTCGTAAAAAGTCTTGACTCGATCGCTTATCTGTATGC
>JARLGM010000082.1 GCA_031292755.1 Candidatus Sulfopaludibacter sp. | reverse complement strand
AACGGCGCGCCCTTGACGGGCTCCGGGCCGTTCCGGACAACGCTCCTGAGAAGAGGGAAAGGCTTACGCCGAACGGCTCCCCTGGCAGGGGACCACTTCGCCGCCATTTTGGTACCCTTTTTCTCCGCCACCGACAGCAAAAGAGAACTCCACCGGGTTGAGCCTTCCCGTGGGTTTGAGCAATTGGCGCGAGAATGTCGGAGCCGAGGACGGGAAGAAGCTGTCGAATGTGGGCCAGGAATACCTCCATGTCCTCGCGGTCCGATTCTGGTAGCTTCGAGCCACCTGCCTGGTTCTGTTCAAGAGTAAACCTGTTAACCTGCGTTGATTCGGCGAGCAGCCGGTTCTCGAGGCACCTCACGTGAGCCTTCGTGAGGTTCTCGTCCTTGCTGACGAACACGATGGCGGAAACCCAAAACTCCTTAGTTTTGTGTTGTTTCAATCGCTCGCGAATTACCTCTGCCTCGCCGATGTATGCTCGGGGTAGGTTTGTTAGAGGGTCGGTCCCAATTAGAATATATACTCCAGCCTTGTCGAGTTCCTCGCGAGCCAGTAGATCGTCTAGTTCCGTGCGGGGTGCGGCAATGGCCTTGCAGTCCAGTTAGAGATTTCAGCGGTGCGTAGGCTTTTGGCATCGCCGCGTGGAAGGAAAAGTTTGATGGTTGCCGATGTCATGTGCGCTCTTTGTCTGGTGATTCTCGTGCCCTATGGGTACCTGCACAGCGCGCATGTCGTGAAGTTCTCCAAAACCGGCAGCCGCGCCCCCGATTTAAGCTCAATTCAACATCCCGGTCAAGCGATCTGGGCTCCGTTTCAGGATTGGGTGTCAACGCTTGACCGCACATCGGCCGCTCAAATTTGGCGTTCGGGTCAGGCGGAACGCGACCGTCACAATAGCATGCAAAGCGACCGTCACGTTTCTTTGCGGCTCCGATCTTATCCGCGATTCCCTCGGTACTCGCCCGCGTCATAGATCGAGTCGTTTCCAGCGAAATGCGAGGCTCGTAAGCGCCCGATCTCTATCAAGTTCGGACTCCTGCCATTCAGCGTTGCCGGCCGCTCGGGTGCTCGTTCGCCTTGATCTTGCCGCTAACCCAGGATGCGAATGTACCGCAGCAGACGGAGTAAGACGGTCATCACGCGCGCGAAGGCTCCGGCGCTAATGCCGTGAGAAGGCGCAATCGGGATCAGCCGCTGCACCGCCACCGTTTGGGATTCGGTGAACCGGAGAATTCCTTCGGCGCCGTGGCGCGGGCGCAAGCCCGACTCTTTCATCCCGCCGACGGGCGAATCCACCGATCCCCATGCGGCCGCATACGCTTCGTTCACGTTCACGCTGCCGGCCCGAATCCGCGCCGCGAACCGCGCGCCGCGGCGAGTGTCCCGCGTCCACACGCTGGCGTTCAGGCCATACGGCGTATCGTTGGCCAGCCGCAATGCCTCCTCTTCGGTAGCGATGCTATACACCGACACCACCGGCCCGAATGTCTCTTCCGCGTAGAGCTTCATGCCTTCACGGACACCGGTGAGAATGGTGGGCTCGTAGAACAGCGGCCCCAGGTCGGGACGGCGCCGGCCGCCGGTCTGTACCAGCGCGCCTTTGGCGACCGCGTCGTTCACGTGATCTTCCACGGTGGCCAGTTGGCGCGCGTTAGTCAGCGACCCCATCTCCACGGAGTAGTCCATGGCCGCGCCCAGCTTGAGGTTCCGCGCCCGTTCCACGAACCGCGCGAGGAACGGCCGGAAGATGGCGTCCGCAACATAAATCCGCTCCATCGAGATGCAGACCTGGCCTGCCCCGGCGAAGCATCCGCGGATGGCTCCATCCACGGCGTCCTCCAGGACGGCATCGGCCAACACCACCATGGGATTCTTTCCGCCCAATTCGAGCGAGCAGCCAATCAGGCGGTCGGCTGCCTGCCGGGCCACCATCCGGCCCACGCGCGCGCTGCCGGTAAACATCAGGTAGTCCACGCGCGCGCCCAGCGCCGGTCCGAGCAGCGGGCCTTCGCCGGTGATCACCGCCATCACATCGGCGGGCAGTCCGGCTTCGCGCAGCAGGTCGAGGGCCCAGAGCGCGGTGAGGCTGGTTTGCGGATCGGGCTTGAGCACCGCGGTGTTGCCGGCCATGAGCGCCGGAATGGCGTCGGTGATCGCCAGGTTGAGCGGAAAATTCCAGGGGACAATCACGCCTGCTACCCCTACCGGCGCGCGCAACTCCCACGTCTTGGTGAGCAGAGGCAGAGCCCCTTTGCGGCGGCGGCGCCGCAGCAGGCGCGCGGAGTGGCGGGCATAATAGCGAGCCACCACCGCGGTATCCAGGATCTCTTCGAAAGCGTGGCGGCGGGCTTTCCCAGTCTCCTGTTGGATCAGGTCCAGCACTTCGCCCTGCCGGTCCAGCAGCAGGTCGTGGAAGCGCAGGAAGACGCGCCCGCGTTCTGCGAGGGGAAGGGCAGCCCACCCCGGTTGCGCCGCCCGCGCGGCTGCCACGGCGGCTGCGGCGTCGCACTCCTGCCCCGCCGGAATGCATGCCAATTCCGCGCCGGTGAAGGGAGCGATCACGGGAATCCTCTCCCGCGCGCCGCCGGAAAGAGTAATGCGCGAAAGCAGCCTCGCGAGCAACTTCGGATCGATCGCCAATCTATAAGCAGGGTACCCCCCGTTGACACGCCGCGCAATCCGTCTTAATCTACAAAGCGGAATAGGAGGTCTGATTATGGTTGAAAACGAACAGCCACAGGAGGAACTGGACCTCATCGCGTTCGAAATGTGGCAGCGCTCTTGCCGGCAGGACCTGGCCGCGGGAGAAGACTGTTCCGATGAAGAAGTCGTAGGCAGCCACGCCAGTTGTCTCTAAACCTGTGACCGCAGCCGCCAGTGCGCCCGTTCAGAGCCGGCGCTTGTCCGGCATTGACGCTGCCTTCCTTTACCTGGAACGCAAAGAAATCCCCCTGCACATCGCCAGCGTAGCCTTGTTCGAGGAACCGATTCCTTTCGAGGAGTTCGTCGAGAGCATCGATTCCAAACTGCACCTCCTGCCCCGTTACCAGCAGGTGGTAGTTTCGCCGCGGTTCGATCTGGGCTATCCCACCTGGGAGCCGGATCCGGATTTCGACATCCAGCGCCACATCTTTCACGCGACCGTGGACCCTCCCGGCGGCGAGGCGGAGCTTTCCGCCCTGGCCGGCCGGATTCTCAGCCAGCTGATGGATCGGGGCAAGCCGTTGTGGGAGATCTACGTCGTGGACGGCCTGCGTGATGGACGCGGCGCCATGATCGCCCGCGTGCATCATGCGCTGGCCGATGGCGTGGCCGGCGCGGCGCTGCTGAAGATCATGCTGGATCCTTCCCCGCAGGCTTCGCGCGCCATCCCCAAGCGGCGCTCGCGCACTGCACCGGAACCGCCGGTCCCGTTGTCCCTGCCGGATGCGCTGACCAGCGCCGTACATAGTTCGCTGGAAAACCTGATTGCCGCCGAGGCGGGCATGCTGGATTTCGCGCAATCTCTGCTCAGCGAGCGCATGCAGACGGGACTCCAGGAGCTGGCGGCCCTGCTTCCGGAACTGGCCACGCCCGCCCAAAGGCTGCCCTGCAATAAGCCCTGCACGGGTGAGCGCCTGTTCCACTGGGCCGACTTCGAATTCGCCGACCTCCAGGCCGTCCGCGCCAAGGTGGGATGCAAGGTCAATGACGTGATCCTGACGGTACTCAATCGCGCCCTGGTGAAGTACTGCAAACTGCACGGGGAAAGCGTGGCCAAGCGGTACCTGCATGTAGTTTGTCCGGTGAACATCCGCGGCGAGGAGCAGGGCCAGTCGCTGGGCAACCGGATCACCTTCATGCCGGTGATTTTGCCGATGAATGAGCCCAACGCCATGCGCATGCTTCAGGCCGTGGCCTTGCGCACCAACATGATGAAATGCGCGCGCGCCGCCGAACTGGTATCCATCGCGGCCAGTTGGCTGGGCGCCGCGCCTCCGCCGTTGCAGTCCCTGTTCTGGGCGGCCATCCCGGCGCTGAAACTGCCGGTGCCGCTGTTCAACATCATTTGTACCAACGTGCCGGGCTCGCCGGTGCCGCTCTATTCCGTGGGCAAGCGCATGACCGCCTCCTATCCGCAGGTGCCGACAGGTTACGAAATGGGTGTGGGCTGCGCGGCCCAGACTTACAACGGCAAAATCTTCTTCGGCCTGACCGCGGACACCCACGCAGCGCCGGACGTGGACAAACTGCGCGACTTCATCAAGACTTCTTTCCGCGAAGTCTGCCGCGCCGCCAAGGCATACTGAATCATGAATCTTTCCGTCCTGCATCCCGACCTGACGGGCCGCGTTGCCGTGGTCACGGGAGCCAGCCGCGGCATCGGTAAAGCGCTGGCGATTCGCCTGGCCCGCGATGGCGCGGCCGTCGTAGTCGCAGCCAAGAGCGAACAATCCACCGATCGCCTGCCCGGCAGCATTCACGAAACCGCCGCGGAGATCCGCGCCGCCGGCGGGCGCGCCGTGGCCGTTGCCACCGATGTGCGCGACGAGGACGCCGTGCGCAACATGGTCGAGCGCGCCGTCAGCGAGTTCGGCCGCCTCGACATCCTGGTCAATAACGCCGGCGTCATCTGGACGCAGCCAATTTTGCAGACGCCGCCCAAGCGCTTCGACCTGATGATGGACGTGAATGTGCGCGCCGCTTACGTAGCTTGCTACTATGCCCTGCCGCACATGGTGAAACAGCAATGGGGGCACGTGCTGAACATGTGCCCGCGGCTGCACCTGGAACCCTCGCCCGGCAAGGTGGCGTACATGATTTCGAAACTCGGCATGGCGCGGCTGGCCATCGGCCTCGCCGCCGAGCACCAGCGCGACAACGTCGCCGGCAATAGTCTGTGGCCGCGCACCATCATCGAAACGCAGGCTTCCATCAACTGGAAAATGGCCGACCGCTCCCAATGGCGCACCCCGGAGATCCTCTGCGATGCCTCGCTGGCCCTGTTCGCGCAGGAGCCGCGCACCGCCACCGGCCGCCAGTGGATCGACGAAGAGTTGCTGACCGAACTCGCCGGTATCGCCGATTTCGACCGCTACTGGTGCGAAGGCCGCCCCCCGGCCCACCCCATCTACATCGATAAGTGGTGACCCGTTCCGCTCAGGGCCCTCAAGGTGCACCACAGTGGTGCAGGTGCAGTATAATCAAGTCGTGCCAACCCGACGCAAACCACCGGTTCGAGTGACGCGAGCGTCCGTCCGTCAGAGTGTGACGATTCCGGCGCAGCTCGCGAGGGAAGTCCGGCGCGTGGCGAAGGTGCGAAATGTGACGATGAGCCGCGCCCTGGTCACTCTTGCCGAACGGGGCGTAGAAGCCGAAGCGGCCGCGCGGGCCAGGCTCACGGGCGCCTATGAGAAATTCATGGGGGAGAGAAATCCCGTCAGGAAAAGCGAGGCCGGCGAGGATCTGATCCGGGCAATCTTCGGGAGCGACGCGATTGCCGAAGATCCGCTTCGTTAATCTGCCTCGCCCACTTTGGGAGCACATTCTGGAACGCGTCGCCGAACGGGCGATCACCGTCGAGGACCTCCAACGGCTGCGAATTTGGGTTCTGACGGAACCCTGGGCGCCGGACGGCGACTGATATAAGGATTTCGGGTCGTTCACCATTTGCGGAACCGGCAAGTCCCCGAAGACCGTCCTCAAGAAAGGCATGAAGCCGTTCGGCACGGCGCTGTAGAAAGAAGGACTTTGTTTGTCCCGCGGAGGGTCGATTTCTAGATGAAGGCGCTTTTCCGGTAACGCCGTTTTTCAATGATTCTCGGAAACTACCCCGTGTTTGGTTGAGAATGGGAGCAGATGCTCCGACTGCTCTTTATGCTCATCGTCGCTATGTTGGCTGCGAAGCTACCTGCCCGAGCGCAGCACATGAATGAGAAGGACTCGCCGTGCGCCAATGTGGTGGTGACGGTCGATCTTGCGAACTGCCTCGCCAAGGCGAGAGATGCGGCAGACTCCCAGTTGAATGCCGTTTACAAACAGCTTCGGGGGAGACTCGATGCTGCTGATGGGCAGCGGCTCGTGGCGGCGCAGCGCCTATGGATTCAGTATCGGGACTCGAACTGTTCGGCAGAGCGTGACTTGTACGAGGGTGGCACGGCAGCGTCGCCCGTTCACTTGGCGTGCTTGGACGCGATGACGCGGGCGCCGACGAAGGAACTCGTAGTCACGTACGCCGTGAAGTTAAAATAGCCGTTCCGGTTAGTTTCTGACATCACCGTGTTCCGTCCGGAATCCGTGCCTCGGTTGCGGAGGCCGGATTGACAAGCCACTCTTGTCACTCTACACTAATAGACGTGATTCGCAGCTTCCGGCATCGGGGCTTGAAGCGACTTTGGAATGGTGATCCGAGCCGCATCAGCGCGGCACTGAGGGATCGCGTTGAAAATGTGTTGGCCGTTCTCGACGCCGCGGGTGTGCCGGCGGACCTGGATCTTCCGGGATATCGGTTACACGCTCTGAAAGGCGACTTGAAGGGTCTGTGGTCCGTCACCGTCAGCGGCAATTGGCGGATCACTTTTCGCGTCGAACACGGGAATGTGTTCGATGTAGATTTGGCGGACTACCACTAGGAGTTGTTGGTTATGCCCATGAAGAATCCACCGCACCCTGGCCGCATCGTCAGGCAGGACTGTGTCGAACCATTGGGGCTGACGATCACCGAGGCTGCGAAGGCTCTCGGCGTGACGCGGCAGGCTCTCAATAATCTCGTGAACGGCAAAGCTGGGATTTCTCCGGAGATGGCTGTGAGGATCTCCAAGGCGTTCGGTGGGGGAGCGGAGATGTGGCTGCGTCTCCAGGCCAATTACTACCTCGCGAGGGTTCGACAGGACCAGATCGAGGTTAAGCGGTATCGGCGCGCTTCGTGAGGGCTGGTTCGCGGTGGTAACGCCGTTTTTCAATGATTATCGGAAAAACAGGTATTTGCGGAGCGCTACTTCAGGTTTTCACCATTGTGGATCGACTTCATACGGCGCTATGGTACGACCCTTATGGTCCACATACATCTGCTTTCCTCGGTCGCCCGCGACAGTAAGACCGTCACTAAACGACCAGCGAGTCCACAACCTCAACGGGAGAACCTTCCTGCCTTTTCTATCGATGTAGTATAGTCCCGTGTTCGAGCTTGGGCGTACAACTGCTACTCCCTCGGAGAAGCTTTGGGCGGTCATAAATTTCGGCGCGATTACAAATTCCCCGCGCTTGTCTATGAATCCCTGCAATCCCTCTGGGTTCGACGCCACAGCCAAACCCTCCGAGAAGCTCGCTACCCCTGGGAATTTTGTCGGTATGGCGAAGTCTCCGGCTCGGTTTATAAACCCCCAGTCGTGTCCACCCGAACTGCAGCCAACCCCTCAGAGAACGGCAAGACTGCCGTAAACCGTGGTGGGATGACTGCCTTCCCGGTCCTGTCAATGAAGCCCCATCGGGGTCCATCCGAATCATCGGTCCGAATGTTCGCGAGCCCTTCCGAAAAATCTTCGGCATCTGAGTATTGAGGTGCAACAAGAAACTCTCCACCGCGGCTTATGAAGCCAAATCGTCGGTTGGTGTACTCGCAGCCAAAACCCGAACTGTTGAGGACGAATGCCGGAGCGTCCTCATTCGTGTAACTTCGGTTGTCGCACCTTGCGGTGTCCCAGGTAACTACGCGAGCCACACCCTCGTGGAACTCGGCTGCACCTTGAAATCTCGGTACAACGACGAACCTGCCAGCTAAATCGATGTATGCCCATCGTCGCCCTACCAGCACGGGCGCAAGCCCATCCGAGAAATGACCCGCCCCGTCGAATTGAATTGGTATGACGATTTCTCCGGGTTCATCGGCATACCCCCACTTCTGCCCCTGACTAACGCCTGCAAGGCCGTCGAAATAGTCTTGCTCCCAATCAAACTGAGGTCGGACTACAACCTTCCCGGTTCGGTCCATGTATCCCCACTTCCGACCGCGATGGATCTGGAACAATGGCCCCGCCCCCTTTTGCTTGATCGGAATGATTTCGACTGAGGTGGAAAAACTGAAAGCGGCCAGCAAGAACAATGCCGCGCCAATCTTAAGAACGATGCGCACCCACAACATTTTATAGCGTGGCGCTCCCAATCGTTACTTCCTGGCAAGTGGCGTTATCGGAAATTTGGCTCAAGCGTTTCAGAATGGGCCGGATGCATAACTTACCCAAGGAATTGCACGCTGCCACGATGCCCAACAATGCCGTGGCGGTCGAAAGGGCATTCATCTTACTTTTCCGTCGGTAGCTTTAGATTTGCCACGGCATGGCCCTTCGCGTCAATAGTGATTTCGAGTCCTTGCGGTTCGGCGTCTTTCAGGAAGTCCGGGTCGAACCAGATGCCCTCCTCGATATCCGGCCAGGCGAAGAGTTTGTATTCACCCGGTGTCACCGGCGCCAGATGATACCGTCCGAGTTGATCGGTGTTGGCGTCCTGGTACAAGTCGTGCCGGAAGCGCAGTTTGGGTTCGGGAATCAGCACCACGGTGGCTCCGGCCACGGGCTGATCCTCTTTATCGTGGACTACGCCCTCGATCCTGGCGCCGTCGTGAGACATGGTGATTTCCAACGGCAGCTTGCCGGATCGGGCGACCGTGAGGCCGTCCCGCAGTACGTCTGTATCCTCCGAGCGAATGCCGGTCGCGATCAGGTCCCCGCCGGCACTGACCCATATCTCGTAACGGCCGCCGAGAGGCTGGCCGTGAAGGAACCATCGGCGGCGAACCGGCCATTGTGGCTGTCGCCCTCCGCATCGATGAATTCTACCCGTACGTTCTCACGGTCGCCGGTAATGTGACCGTCGATTTCCGCCGGCGGGCCGATGGCCACAACTACCCCGTCCACATCCGCGCCGGCAACATCCACCGGTACGCTCACATAAGTCTGAGAACTGTTGGAGAACATTTCGTCCATGGTGGGATTGCGAGGCCCCGTGGATCCCACTGCCGAATAAGACCCGTTAGGCACCCGCGTAAATTCGCAGATACCCTTGTCGCAATCGCTCGCCGGATTCGGTCCGAGCCCGTCGTTCAGTTCCGGCCGCGGATGCAGGCCCACGCCCTTGGGTATGCCAGGAGGCCCTTCCAGTTTCACCCGAACGCGGTACAGGCGGCTCCGCAGCAAGGTCACATCCGCGCCTGTGAACCGGTCGCCGGCCGCCACGTCGATCTTGCGCGCCGAGCCGGGATCGCGCGCCGCGGGATAAAACGTGGGTACCGGCGTCTGCGGGGCCGGTGCATCCTCGGGCGAGCGGTCCACCGGAGCCGGCCTGTCGTCGTCGTGTTCCGCCGCGGCCTTCAGATAATAATGGCCGGGGCGGACGCCGGGAATGCGGAACTGGCCCAGGTCGTCGGTGGTCCCATAATCGCCGGTAGCCCGCAACTGACGGATGCCATTCCGGTAGGTCACAGCGATCAGTGCGACGCGCGCTTCCACCAGGGCTTCGCCTTCCGGATCGCGCACCGTCCCGGCAATGACCGCGAACGGGAGCAGCTTCAACCTGAGGTCCTTCTGCTCACCGCGCGCTTCCACGCTGAGCGTGATTCCTTTGCTGCCCGCCTGCCGCGCCCCGTAGTAGGTCGGCAGATATCCGTTGCGCGCGCCCTTCAACCGGTATTCTCCGGGCGGAAGATGCACCAGAGTGAAACGCCCCTTCTCGTCGGTCACGGTACCGAATGGCGCCGAGTGGTTATTCGCCGGCTCGGCGACCACCCGCACTTTGGAGAGTGCCGCGCCCGTGATGGAATCGGCCGCGGTACCGGAGATCGTCGATTCCGCTGCCGTTCCGCCCTGCCAGTCCAACAGGAGCAGCAGAAAAAGCAGCGGCATATTTTCACTCGCGGTCCAGGGTCGCGGCGATGCGGTTCACCAGAATCTGCGAGCTAAACGGTTTCTGGAGGAAGCCCGCAACGTCCTGGCCGGCGAAGATGTGCATGGCCTGCGACTCGGTGTACCCGCTGGTGATCAGCACCGGAATTTCGGGACGATGCCGGCGCAGCTCGGGCAGGGTTTGCGCGCCGCTCATGCCCGGCATGCTGAGATCCAACACCACCAGCGAGAACTCCATCGGATTGCGCTCGAAAAGTTCGATGGCCTGCTGTCCGTTTTCCGCCAGAATCACCTCATAGCCCTGCCGCTCCAGCACGGTTCGCGCCATCTGCCGCACGATGATCTCGTCGTCGATCACCAGCACGGTTGGCTTGCCCGGTTGGGCGCCAGCTCGCTCCACCGCGTCAGGCGCCTCGCCGTGCACGGAGATGGGAAACAGCACCAGGAAGCGGCTGCCGTGGCCGGGAGTGCTGGTGACGCTGATGGCGCCCTTGTGCCCTCGAATGATTCCCGCTACCGCCGCCAGGCCCAGCCCGCGGCCTACGAACTTGGTGGTAAAAAAAGGATCGAAGATTTTTGCCCTGGTGCCCTCTTCCATTCCGCAGCCGGTATCGACCACCTCCAGGTAAACGTACCGTCCCGGCGTCACTTCGCCCGCGGCCCACGTGCGCTCCGGCTGCACCGCGTCAATCCGGCGCACTCCCGTTTCCACCCAGATTCGTCCGCCTTTTCCGGCGATGGATTCGGCGGCATTCAGCACCAGGTTGGTGAACACCTGGCGCATCTGTCCGCGATCCCCCTCCACCGGTGGCAAATCGCGCGGCAGGTTCATCTCCAGGACAATGTCTTTGGAAATGGCCGGCTTGACCAGGATGCTGATCTCTTCGTACAGTTCCGAGAGGTTCAGCGGCTCCAGCAGAAACCGCCCCTTGCCGGAATAGGCCAGCAACTGGCGGGTGAGATGCGCGGCCTGCTCGCCGTTCTTCACCACGTGCGAAAGCAACTCGCGCGCCGGATGGCTCCCCGCCAGCAAGTCTTGCGCCAGGCTGGCGTGTCCGATGACGCCCACCAGCAGATTGTTGAAGTCGTGCGCAATGCCACCGGCCAGCACACCTACGCTTTCGAATTTTTGCGCTTCCAGCACGCGCTGCTGAAGCCGCTTGCTTTCGGTCAGGTCGAGCACGAAGCACAGATCGCGATACGGCGCGTCCTGCAAACGGATGCAGCCGATGAGCGCGGAGACGCGGCTACCGTCCTTGCGCAGGTACTCTTTTTCGAACGGGCCGTACGAGCCCATCGATTTCACATCGGCGATGGTCTGCGGGCCCAGGTGCCGGAACTCCGGCGCCGTCATATCGTACCAGCGGAGCAGACCCGCCTCCAGGTCCTGACGAGTGTACCCGACCATGTGCAGGAACACGTCGTTGGCGTCGATCACCCGCTCTTCGTCGCCGGAGACAATGCCGATGATGTTGGATTCGTACAGCCGCCGGAATCGCTCCTCGCTTCCCCGCTGCTCTTCCAGGCTGCGCCGGTAGTGCGTGATATCCTCGGCCGTATAGACCACGCGCGGCCGCCCCGATTCACCCGGCCGCACAGCCGACACCGTGGACGCGAACCAGCGCCCGCTGTGGTCGCTGAAATATTCAAACCTTACAGGCTGCCCGGTCACGCTGCTCTCGCGGTATCGCTCGAACCATTCCGCCAGAATGGCCGGCGGCATGCCGCGTTCGCCCAGGCGGCAGCCCCGTCCCTGGTCCGGGGTTACGCCCAGAATCTTGCACGAGGCAGGGTTGGCATGCAGCACTTCGAAATCGTGCTCCAGCACCTCCAGCACTCCCATGCAGATCGGAACGCTGTCGTAAAAGCTTTGCAGAATAGAAGAGGTGTCCTGCAACTGCGCTTCGAGGCGCCGCTGTTCGCTGAGATCGGCTTTCGCCGAAGTGACCCGCCGCGGGGAGCCGTCCTTGCGGCGGGCGATAAAGGTGCGGTCGCGAATGGGCGCGTAATTCCCGTCCGCCAGCCGGAAGCGGTATTCGGAAACCAAATGGCTGACGGTTCCGGCAAATGCCTGTTCCAGCCCGCCCACGGTGCGCTCCCGGTCCTCCGGATGAATCCGCTCAATCCACCAGTCGACCGAGACTCCCTCGTGCGGCCGCGGCCCGAACAGCTTTTCGTAGATATCGTTCCACCAGACCGTATGAGCGTCCAGGTCACAATCCCAGATCGCGTCTCCAATGGCATTCGATAGCACCGCAAAACGCTCTTCCGCCTCGGAAAGAGCATCGCCGCCAGCCGGGGCGATGTCGGCAAATCTCAGGCGGTACTTATCGATGACCGAATGGGCCTCTGAGGGCGGATGGGAGGGGCTCATCACAATCCTGATCTCACCATTGTAAGCAGGCTAACAATTCGCGATGTGTTCGAAACGTTACAGTGACTCAGGTCCGATTACGCTAACAAAGGTTATCACCACACGCGGCAGACTTGCTCTCGCACCATGGGGTCTCCCTTCTTACACGAGAACGCCTTGGCAAAATCAGGCATGTTACTCACCACGCCGTTGATGCGGTATTCGTCGGGCGAATGTTCGTCGGTGATGGCGTGCAGCCGCTTGCTCTCCGGCCGCTCGTAGCCGCAAGCCCATTGCGCCGCGCCGATGAAGAAGCGCTGTTCCGGCGTGAAGCCGTCCACGGGTTGCAGATTCTGCCCGCGGGTAGCATTCTTCCAGGCCATCCACGCCAGGATGGTCCCGCCCAGATCGGCGGTGTCTTCGCCCAGCGTCAGCTTACCATTCACCTTCAGGTCGTCCACCGCGGTGTATTGCGAATACTGGTTGGAGATGCAGGCGGCGCGCTCCACAAACTCATCGCCGTCCTTCTTACTCCACCAGTCGCGCAGGTTGCCTTTGGCGTCGAACTTACGGCCCTCGTCGTCGAAGCCGTGAGTCAGTTCGTGGCCGATGGTGGCGCCGGTGTTGCCGTAATTCGGCGCGTCGTCCATTTTGGGATCGAACAGCGGCGGCTGCAACACGCCGGCCGGGAAGTTAATATCATTCATGGAGGCGTCGTAGTAGGCGTTGACCGTCGGCGGCGTCATGTCCCACTCGGAGCGGTCCACCGGCTTGCCAATCTTATTCAACTGGCGGCGTGCTTCGAACTGAATACTGCGATCGACGTCCCCCAGGAAATCGTCACGCACTATTTTCACGGAGCTGTAGTCGCGCCAGTGGTCCGGATAGGCGATTTTGTTGACGATGCTGTGCAGCTTGGTCAGTGCCTGCTTCTTGGTTTCATCGCCCATCCAGGAGAGCTGTTGCAGGTCCGTTTCCATTGCCTGTTCGATCTCCCGCACCATCGCCAGCGCGCGCTGCTTGGTTTCGGCGGTGAAGGTTTTGGCCACGAACACCTGCCCCAGTGCTTCGCCCAGGTCTTCATCCACGCCGCGGACACACCGCTTCCAGCGCGGCGCCAGGGCCGTCACCCCGCGCAGGTGTTTCTGATAGAAATTGAAATTCTCCTGCACGAAGGCGCTCGAAAGGTAGGGCGCTTCGGCATGCGCCAGGTGCCAGCGGAGGTAGGCTTTCCAATCCGCCAGGGGGCGCGTCCGGAGCTGGGTTTCCAGCGCCTGGTAAAACGCCGGTTCGGTGACGTTCAACTCGTCCGGCGCTGCCAGGCCCAGCGCCTTCCAGTAAACCGCCCAATCGAAAGAGGGCGCCATTTTGAGGAATTCGGCGCGCGTGACTTTGTGAAACATTTTGTAAGGGTCGCGCCGGTCCACGCGGCTCAGGGAAGCGGTGGCCAGCGCGGTTTCGATGGCGACCACCGTCTGCGCATCCCCGCGCGCGGCAGCCGGCGCCTCGCCCAGCAGCCGGAACATGCGCGCCACGTGCTCGCCGTATCGCGCGCGCGTTTCCACACTCTTGGCGTCCGTCTTCAGGTAGTAATCGCGATCCGGCATCCCCAGGCCGCCCGCCAGCGCGAAGGCGATGATCTGGTCGGAGTTGGCGAAGTCCTGCGAGGAGCCGAACTGGAAAACGGCATTATCGTTGCCCAGTTCCAGGTGGAGTTGCGCCACCACCGCCGGCAAATCGGCGAGCCGCTCGAGTGCGGCGATCTGGTCCAGCCGGGCTTGCAGCGGGGCGATTCCGGCCTTTTCAATGGCGGCTTCGTCCATGCATGACGCGAAGTAGTCGCCGATCTTCTGTTCGGACGCGTTTCGGCCATCCCGCGGCCGTGCGGCTTCTTCCAGGATGCCCCAAAGGAAGCGCTGGTTCTCATCGGTCAACTTCGCGTAGACGTTCCAACGCGCCTGGTCGGCGGGAATCGGGTTCAGGTGATTCCAGTTGCCGCAGGCATACTTGTAAAAGTCAGTGCACGGGTCCACTGCCCGATTCAGAAAGGAAAGCTCCAGGCTGGGGGTATATGGTAGCGCGCTGAGCGGGCGATCCTGGCCCAGGCACGGGACGCATAGAAGAATGGCGAGCAAAATATTGCGGCGCACGCCCTGAAGGTACCACACCTATCCCCTCTCCATTGCGCTGATGCTATAATATAGGGGTTCTGCCCGACAACCCAAGTTTCCTTTTATGTTCCTTAGTGTCAAAGAGATGGAGTTGCGGAAGATTCGTTTCGACGAAACTTTCGAGCCCGGGCAGATTGATTTTTCGGGCGAAGAGATCGAGCAAAGTTCTCCCTTGAAGGCAACCGGTGTAGCCGCGTTGCTGGCGCATTCCGAGGGCGAGATTCGGGTGGAGGGGCGGTACACCGTGGAAATGACGGCAACCTGCGACCGCTGCCTGGGAACTGCCCGCTTCCCTCTGGATGCCGGGTTCGATTTGTATTACCGGCCTGTCTCTGACATTGCCAAAGAGGAAGAGGTCGGCATCGACGAAGGGGAAGCGGAGATCGGTTTCTACGAAGACGGCGGCTTGGATCTGAAGGACATCCTTCGCGAACAGGTGCTGCTGCTTTTGCCCATGCAGAGAGTTTGCAGCGAAAGCTGCCAGGGGATTTGCCCCGTTTGTGGCAGGAACCGGAACGAGGCCGGATGCGATTGCAAAACGGAAAGTCAGAGCGATCGCTGGAAAGCCCTCGGGAACTTAGAGATTCAGTAACATAGGTTTTTCACCCGCGATACGCGGACGAGATTTGTAGAGGTAGAGATATGCCGAATCCGAAACGTAGACACTCCAAAGAGCGCACCAGCACTCGTCGCGCGCACGATGCCCTGAAGGCCCCCGGCCACTCGGAGTGCCCCAACTGTCATGAGCCCAAACTGCCCCACCGCGTGTGTCCACACTGCGGGCAGTACAAGGGCCGCGAAGTGGTTGAAGTCGCCGAGGAGTAAGCCGGTTCCAACATGCTGACCATTGCGTTGGATGCAATGGGCGGTGATCACGCCCCGCAAAACGAAGTCCAGGGCGCTGTTCAGGCCGCCAGAAGTCTGGGCGTAAAGGTCATTCTGGTGGGCCGGAGCAATCTGGTCCGGCAGGAACTCGAAAAATATGAGGACCACGCGGATCTGCCCATCGAGATCGTTCACGCCGAGCAGGTCATCACCATGGATGACAGCACGGATGCGGTCCGCACCAAGAAGGATAGTTCCCTGAAGGTGGCGTCGCGCCTGGTGCGCGATGGTAAGGCGCAAGGGCTGGTCTCGGCCGGTAACACCGGTGCGGTCATGGCCACGGCCAAGATCGTTCAGGGTGTCATACCCGGAGTGTCCCGTCCGGCCCTGGCTGCGGTTTTTCCCACCGTGAAAGGCTCGCCGGTGGTCCTGGTGGACGTGGGCGCCAACGTCGATTGCTCCCCCCGCCAGTTGTCCCAATTCGCAGTGATGGGCGAGATTTACTCGCGGATTATCCTGCGGCGGCCGAAGCCGCGCGTGGGCATCCTCTCCATCGGCGAGGAAGACCACAAGGGCAACGACCTCACGCGTGCCGCCAAGGAGTTGATCTCCGGCCTGAATCTCAACTTCCTGGGCAACGTGGAAGGCCGTGACCTGTTCGGCGGCAACGTGGATGTCATTGTCTGCGACGGCTTCATCGGCAACGTGGCGCTGAAAGTGAGCGAAGGGCTCGGCGACATGGTGAAGACGCTGTTGCGCGAGTCCCTGGAATCCACCATTAGCGGCAAAATCGGCTATGCCATCTCGCGCACCGCCTTCCAGGATTTCCAGAAGCGCCTGGACTATTCCGAATACGGTGGGGCACCGCTGTTGGGTGTTCGCGGCGTCTGCATCATCAGCCATGGACGCGCCAATGCCAATGCCATCCGCAATGCCATTCGCGTAGCGGCCGAATTTTCCGAGGGCCGGGTGAACCAGCAGATCGAAGAGGAATTGGTGGTAGGGGCGCGGTAAATTTCCGGCAATCCGGCGAGTCTCCAAGCCTTGGCGGTAGTCTAAAAGAGAAGGAAGCCGTGAATCCATCTGCGTTCATCTGCGTTCATCTGCGGCCGGTTCTTCTGGCCTTTGTTTTTTCCGCTGGTGCGTTGGCCCAGCAGCACGCCCAGTTTACGGCCCAACCCGACCCTGCCACCGTCGCTCCCGGGGGCAAGACGCTGGTCCGCATCGAGGTCAAAATCGATTCCGGCTGGCATCTCTATTCCGGCTCTTCCCCCGAAGGCATACCGATTTCCTTTCAGTCCGCGGCGGCCGAAAAACTGCGCCTCCTCCAGCCTCCGGTCAAGCGCGCTTTCGACCCGGTCGCCAACGCGGAAACCGAATCCTACGAAAATGCGGTGACGTTCCTGCTGGAACTCACCCTCCGCAAAGACGCTCCCGCCGGTCCGGCCGAGATCCCGATTTCCGCGCGTTACCAGACGTGCAGTGCCACGCAGTGCGTCCCCGGCCGCTGGAGCGAGACCCTCAAACTGACCGTCGATCCCGCTGCGCCCGCCGCCTCCCTGGTCATCCCCGCCGGATATAGCGAGCCCAAGCCGCCCGCGGCATCGTCGGCCGGCGCCCCGCAACCCCCTCAGTCGCAGGGATGGGGTTTGTTTCTTCTCACCGCGTTTGGTTTCGGACTGGCCTCGATCTTCACGCCGTGCGTCTTTCCGATGATCCCCATCACCATGTCGTTTTTCCTGAACCGCCAATCCGGCGGCCGGCAGGATGGCGTGGTGCAGGCGATCGTGTTCTGTCTGGGAATCATCGTGCTTTTCTCCGGAATCGGCCTGCTCACCACGCTCTTGCTCGGACCCGCCGGCGTCAAAAACTTGGGTGGCAACCCCTGGGTCAACGGGTTCATCGCCGCGCTCTTCATTGCGTTCGGCCTGAGCCTGCTCGGCGCGTTTGAAATCAATGTCCCGTCATCGATCCTGACGAAGCTGAACCAATCCTCGGAGAAGGGCGGATTCGGCGGCACGCTGTTGATGGGCCTGACGTTCTCCCTTTCTTCTTTCGCTTGTGTGGGTCCGTTCGTCGGCACTCTGCTGGCGGCTTCGGTGGGAGGCGGAGAGACCATGCGGCCGTTGCTCGGCATGATGTCCTTCGCCGCCGGCCTGGCCCTGCCTTTTTTCCTGCTGGCGCTGTTCCCCTCGTACCTCAAGCGCATGCCGCGTAGCGGAGGCTGGCTGGCGCGCGTAAAAGTCGTAATGGGCTTCATCATTCTGGCCGCCAGCCTGAAATACATCGCCAGCCTGGACGCCACCCTGCAATGGGGATTCCTCACCCGCGACCGCTTCCTGGCCGCCTGGCTGGTTCTCTTCGCCATGGCCGGACTCTACCTGCTCGGCTTTGTCCGCCTGGAAGGTATCAAGGCGGATGAGACCATGGGGCTCGGCCGCCTGCTGTCCGGTCTGGTCCTGCTGATCTTCGCCATCAGCCTGCTGCCCGGAATGTTCGGCGGTAACCTCGGCGACCTGGAAGCGTACGTTCCGGCGGCTGCGGAGGGCGCCGCATCTCCAGGCGGCTCCCAAGCCGCCGGCCTGGTGTGGATGAAGGACCAATACCGCGCCGCCCTGGACAAAGCCCGCACCGAAGGCAAACTGGTCTTCGTCGATTTCACCGGTTATTCCTGCGCCAACTGCCACTGGATGCGGGCCAACATTCTCTCCCGCCCGGAAATCTCCGCCCGGCTCGGCAAGTTCGTGTTGGTGGAACTGTACACCGATGGCACCGACGCCGCGAGCGAAGCCAACGCCAAATTGGAAGCCGAAAAGTTCAAGACCATATCCCAGCCGCTTTACGTGATCCTCCAGCCGGACGAGACCGTGGTCGCCAGGTTCGAAGGTCTCACTCACAACCCGGCTGAATTTCAAGCTTTTCTTGAGAAAACCGCCGCTCCATCTTCACCCTCAATCGTTTCCAAGTTCACCAGCCTGCAAGGCGGACCGCTCGACCCTGCTGCCTTTACCGGTAAGGTGATCGTCGTGGATTTCTGGGCCACCTACTGCGGACCGTGCATCAAAGAGATCCCCGGCTTCAATAAGATCCACAAGGACTTCGCCGGGCAGGGAGTAGCTGTCCTGGGGGTCGGGATGGACGAAGAAGGCGCGGAACTGATCGTCCCGTTCCTGAAGAAGCATCCCATGGATTATCCGGTCGCGCTCGGTTCCCCGGCGGTCAATAAGGAATACAACCTGGAAGGTCTTCCTGTGACCCTGGTGATCGACCGCAACGGCAAGCAGGTCAAGCGCTTTGACGGCCTGACTCCGGAAGACGAGTTGCGCGCCGCCGTGGAACAGGCCGCCCGGCCGTAGCCATGTTCGAGCAGGTGAGTGCCGGTGAGCCGCGAAGCCCCATCACCGACTGGTGCGTGCGCGGAGGCATTGGACTGGCCTTCGTGGCCTTCGGAGCCGACAAATTCTCCGCGGACTCCATGTGGCCGCAATTCTTCGCTCAGGTCGGCATTGGGCAGTGGTTCCGATACTTCACCGGTATCGTGGAGATCCTCGGAGGCATCCTCACGTTCCTGCCGTGGACGGCGCAGTACGGTCTGGCGACCCTTGCCTGCACCATGGCGTCCGCCGCCCTGATCTGGATCTACCCGCTTGGCCAGCCCGGAAACTCAATCGTCGGTGCCATCTTCTGCTTCGGTCTGAGCGCCTACTGGTGGACCAGACGATCCCGGTGATGCGTTTACTTTTTCGCGTCGCCGCCGAAGGTGATGGTCGATTCTCCAGTGTATTTGTGATAGTTCCGGAAATCGATGGCATTGCGGCTGCAGAAGGCCGATCCCCGCTGGCAGCTCAGGGTCTCCGAATGCACCGGCAACAGGTACTGTTTGGCATCGCCCAGCCGTGTGTATTCGTAATCCGTCGCCGACTCGACGTGATCCGTCGGGAAGTCCGCCGGGAATCCGTATGCCTGCATTTCGATGCGCAGGACGCGCCCCGTCTGAGGGTCGATCCACACCGAACCGCGGTATGCCGGCAAATAGCTCTGACCGCCGAAATGGATATCCCATCCGGAGTGCCGATGGTCCACGTTGAAGTCGTAAACCTTGGACGGCAGGCCGGCTGCGCGCGAATCCTTCTTATAGTGGAAGTCCGCGGCCGTGCCCGGCGAGAACAGGTTGATCAGAATGGTGCCGAATTCGCCCGTCGACCACGCCCCGTCCATCTCTTCCATCTTCTTGTTTACTTTGCGACCGTTGACCGCCAGATTTTTGTAAGTTTCTTTTTGGTTCTCGTAAATCACGTCCGCGCTGACGATATCGATGGCCTGCCAGTTGGGCGGATTGGCCTCGCTCTGGTAGCGCGCCACCTGCTCGGTACATACGTAGTTGGGGAGCGTTTCGGTGAAATCCAGTGCCGCGTCGGTGGCCTTGCGGATCAGGTCGTCGCCCTGCCGCGGAAGGCTGGGCAACTCTTCGTCACGCCGCGGTCCGGGGGCAGCCGACGCCAATGGCGCCGTTCCAGGAGGAGGCAGGGCGCCGGCCGGATTGGTCGAATCCCGCGCCAGCGAAACCGGAGGTTCGTCTACGTGCTCCCGGGCCGCGTCCTGCGGCTTCCCGCGGCGCAAAGCCGGCGGACCCGGATCGTCGCTGTCGCGCTGAGCCGGCGGCGTCACCTCAGTGGCACTGCGAGGGGCGGGCGCATCCTTTGCCGGTGCATCCTTTGCCGGTGCATCCTTTGCCGGTGCGTCCTTCCAGGTATCCAACACCGCGGGGTCTTTGTTCTCCTCGTTTTTCGCCGTGTTGGTGCCGGCCGCTGCCGCCGCCTTCTCCCAATACACGTTGACGGCGATCATATTGCCGGCGGCGTCTTCCGGACCCTCGATCGAAACCTGGTCGCCCACGTTAAATTTCGGGTCCTTGATCTCATCGCCATTCTTGAAGAACTTGGTCTTGCTATCGCGCTTGAAGTCCATCGCGCGGTCGTCGTCCAAAGCGATGCTGATCATCTTGGCGTCAAACCGCTTCAGCTTGCCGCGAAAATTCGGCAGCGGGCCCTTATTGGTGTCCTTCGTCTTAGGGGTGCGCGAAGGAATTGGGATGCCGGCGCCTCCGGGGTATTGGCCCGGATACTGGCCGGGATATTGACCCGGCGGGTACCCTCCACCCGGCGGATAGCCCCCACCGGGATAACCCACCGGCGGATAGATCTGTGCGGAAACAACCCCGGCGGCCAACAACGCAAGGACGCCGGCGCGGAATACACGTCGACCTGGCTCTGGATGTTCCATCAGATGGAGAGATGCACTCCGGTTCTCCAAGGTTACGGCTTTTTAATGGGACCGGCGTGTTATGCTGAACCTCGATTAAATTAAATAATGGAGATGCTGTGAGTTCGCGATCCCTTCTGGTTGTCGATTCCGACCCCGCCGTGCACGAACTCCTCCAGCTCATTCTGAAACGGGAAGACCGCAGCATCCAGGCTGTTTTCGACGGCAGGGAAGCTCTCCGGCAACTCCGGCGGGAACAGTTTGACGTGGTGCTGGCCGGGCAGGGAACCAACGGGTCTGACGGTCTCAGACTGGTTCGCCGCATCCGCGCCATTCGCCCCGATACGCGCGTCATTGTCACCGGCGACCCCAATCCGGCACGCGTCCTCGACGCCATCCGCGAACGCGCCTTCAGCTATCTCCACAAACCCTTGCTGAGCCACGTGGTCACCGATCTGGTGCAACAGGCCCTCGACGCGCACAGCGGCAAAGACGATATCCGCATCATTTCCGCCCGTCCGGAATGGATCACGCTGGACCTCCGCTGCAAGCTGGAAACCGCCGAGCGCACCACCCACTTCCTCAAGGAAATGATGGCCGACCTGCCCCTTCATGCCACCGAGGATATTCTGGCCGCCTTCCGCGAACTGCTCATGAACGCCATCGAACACGGCGGCAAGTCGAATCCCAAGAAGCGCACCCGGGTTTCACTCCTCCGTACCGCGCGCGCCCTCATCGTCCACATTCACGATCCCGGCCAAGGCTTTTCGCTCGATCTTCTGCCTCACGCCGCCATCTCCAACCCCGACGATTCACCCATCCGCCACGTCGAAGTCCGCGAAGAAGAGGGACGGCGTCCCGGCGGTTTCGGCATCCTGATGACGCGCAACCTGGTGGATGAACTGCTCTATAACGAGCGCGGCAATGCCGTCCTGTTCCTCAAGTACCTGTAACTGCCGCACCATCCACGGGTCCGCTGTCGATCCGAATGGCTTCGCGCGCTTGTACCTCCGCCGCGGCATGCCGCCGCGCCAGTCCAGGTGCGCCACCTCGCCGGCGGGGGAAGGCCGGCAGGAGCCCGCCCCGGCGCCGCCATGCGAGGCATTCGCGCAATGCGGACGCGTTGGCAGGCATGGCGCTCCAGAATGGCGCCCTCCAATAGCCCAAAAGGATGATTCGATACCATCAAAACCGGGCCAGAACCCGGAACGAGACCGAGTTCCGTCGCGTCGATCTGGTAAGTGATTCCGAGAAGCGATAACATTCGGCCCACTACGTCTGAACGGTGCGCCGTGCTGCGCGCGGAATCGACCGTGTCCCACAGGCGGTCCAGCATTAGCAGCCGTTGGAGTGCGGGCTCCATCGGGTTCAGAACACTGCGCAGCGGCTCGTCGAGCAAGGCGGAAACAGAGAATGATTCGCGGCTGAATTCAGGTTGCATGGTTGAGGCCAGTTCTGTTACCAGGGCGAACCGGAGATGGTTGCAAGTATGTGAAAAAGAGACCAACAGATTCTTCGCGAAATTGTAACCGTGTAACATAGAATGGGATGCTATTAAAGGAGTGGGGCAACTGATGAAATTTGCAAGCGCGGTTTTGTGTCTCTCCGGGTTCTTCGCCGCGTGGGGGCAACAGGCGGACGTCCGACAGACGCCGCACGTCATCATCATTGGCGTGGACGGCTTGAGCGTAGAGGGCGTCACCACGGCGAAGACTCCGCGGATTCACGAACTGATGGCGCGGGGCGCCTGGACCCTGGAGGCGCGCGGCGTCATGCCCACTCTCAGCTCCCCGAACTGGGCCTCCATGATCACCGGTGCGGGTCCGGAACAGCACGGCATCACGTCTAACGGAGTGTTGCTGCAAAAGATGGTGACGCTGCCGGCGGTATGCCGCGATGCCGAAGGTATGTTTCCCACCATGTTCGAAGTGCTACGCATGCAGAGCCCCGCCAGCCACATCGCCATTTTTCACGATTGGCCGGGCTTTGCGGACCTGGTGGAAAAGCACGCTCCCGACGTGATGCAACACGAGCGCGGAGCGGACCGCACCACGCGCGTGGCCATCGACTATTGGAAGCAGAAACGTCCCGAGCTGATGTTCGTGCACCTGGACAACGTGGATCACACCGGCCACGAGTATGGATGGGGCTCGCACGAATATAACAAAGCCGTGGCGGACGCCGATGGCTATCTGGGCGAGTTCGTGGACATGCTGAGGGAACAGGGCGCGCAGGATTCCACGTATGTCCTGGTGACCAGCGACCATGGCGGGAAGGGACGCGAGCACGGCAAGAATTCGCTGCAGGAGATTCAGATTCCCTGGATTCTGGTGGGACCGGGTGTGATGCCCGGCCGCGTGGCGGCTTCGGTGTATACGTTCGATACGGCGGCTACGGTGGCCTGGATTTTCGACGTCAATCCGCCGGATTGCTGGATCGGCCGGCCGGTGATTTCGGTGTTCGCGCCTGCCATGACGGCGGCGCGTAATCTGGAGCGGCACATCGTCCAGGGCAACTGCGGGCCGCAGAGGACCTCCACCGGCATCATCGCCTGGGGCCTTCCGCAGAACGGCGACGATGCCTCCGGCCACCCTGCCGACGCCGCGCGAAAAGGACAGAATTGAATCGTCAGATCGATGTGATCTACATCGATTCGGGCGGAGGCCATCGGGCCGCCGCCAATGCACTTTCCGAAGTAATCAGCCAGCAACACCGCCCCTGGGACATCCGCATGCTCTGCATTCAGGAGCTGCTGGATTCCATCGATTTCATCCAGAAGGCCACCGGCATCCAGTTTCAGGAAATCTACAACATCATGCTGCGGCACGGCTGGACGCTGGGCACGCAACACCTCATCCCGCTGATGCACCAACTGATCCGCATGACTCATGAAGAGCAGGTGCAGGTGCTGCGCGAACAGTGGCACGATCACCGTCCCGACATGGTGGTCTCGCTGATTCCGCACTACAACCGGGCTCTGTGGGAGGCGCTGGAATCCACCTGGCCGGGGACTCCTTATGTGACGGTGCTAACGGACATCGCCGACTATCCGCCCAATTTCTGGATCGAGAATCTGGACCAGTACGTGATCTGCGGATCGGAGCGGGCGGCCGAGCAGGCGCGCGAGATCGGGCTGCCGCAATCGCGCATTCTGCGCACGTCGGGCATGATTCTGAATCCGCGATTTCATCAGCGGGTGGAAATCGACCGCGCGGCGGAGCGCGTAAAGGTGGGGTTGCGGCCGGATATTCCCACGGGACTGGTGCTGTTCGGCGGCGAGGGATCGTGGGAAATGGTGACGATTGCGCGCGAGCTGAACCGGTCGGATCCGGATTTGCAATTGATCCTGCTGTGCGGGCGCAATGACGAGGTCGCCGGGAAGCTGCGCGCGCTGGAGGCGCGGATTCCGATGGCGGTCGTGGGGTTCACCAAAGAAGTGCCGTATTATATGGCGCTGGCCGATTTCTTTATCGGCAAGCCCGGGCCGGGCAGCATCAGTGAGGCGCTGGCCATGCATCTTCCGGTGATTGTGGAGAGCAATGCGTGGACGCTGGCGCACGAGCGGTACAACGCGGACTGGGTGGAAGAGCGCGGCTTCGGGCTGGTGGTGAAGAGCTTCCGGCAGCTTGCCGGCGCGGTGCGGGAACTGCTTGCGCCCGACCGGTTCCGCGAGTGCAAGCGGCGGATTGACGGTGTGCAAAACTCGGCCTTGTACGAGATTCCCTTGCTGCTGGAAAAGATATTGACTTCATAACGCAAAGTGGTCTACAATCACAAGCGCTATGAAGGCATTGATTGTTCTCGCTTTCACTTGTATGCTTCTCGGCGGTTGTTCCAGTTCGAACAATCTGCTGTTGGGTGAGGTGCGCGCCACGGTGGGGACGCATCCGGTAATGGTGACGGATTGCTACCGCACCTCCGTGGACGCCCCAAGGCAGACCGGCGCCGCCAGTTATGAGTACATGCCTTGCCGCGACGCGCGCGTGACGATTCAGGACGAGCAGTTAACGGTGAACGGGCGCTCTTACGGTAAGCTACAGGCGCGCGATTCGATCCTGGTGGACCACGGGGTAGTCTCGGTGCACTCCAACTGAGTGGCGCAAGCCTGTCTGCCTACTCGAAATTGCGGCGGAATTCCTCGAACTGGCGCTTTAGCTCCGCCACCTCGCTCTCCAGGGCGGCGATGCGTTCGCGGTCGGGGGTGGCGCGCTCCATTGGCGCGGCGGGCTCTTCGGCCACCGCCACATCGCCCGCCAGGAGCTGCGCCCATCGCGATTCGCGCGAGCCGGGCTGACGCGGGAGGCGCTTGACGAATTCCATCTCGGCGAGGCGGGTCAGGGTGCTTTCCACGGCGTCCAGATCATCGAAGGTGTAGAGACGGTCGCTGCGGCTGCGCAGTTCTCCGGGAGTCTGCGGGCCGCGCAACAGCAGCAGGCAGATCAGCGCGGCTTCGCGCCGGCCCATATTGTATTTTTCGGTGAAGCTCTGGCCGTGCTTGGGCACGCGCACGTCGCGGCCGGTGATGCGAGTCGCCAAGCCCTTGTAGCGCAGGCCTTCCAACGCCTGTTCGACGGTTTCCTCGTCGAAGCTGACCACCGGGTCGCGGTTCGATTTCTGATTGCACGCGTTCATCAGCGCGTTGAGCGAGAGCGGGTAGTACTCGGGCGTCGCGACTTCCTTTTCCATGAGCGCGCCGAGCACGCGCACTTCGGCCGCCTCCAATTGCCAGTCCATTCTTCCAGTGTACGGCGTTACCATATGGGTTCGACAATGTCGTTCGAAATGCCGGAGTTCACGCGGCGCGGCCCGCGTCACCAGATTGATAGGGCGGCTCGCGTTGACCGCGCGGAAGTGATTGCGGCGATCCGCGGCGCCTGCGATGCGCTGCTCGGGCAGCAATCGGCGGAAGGTTTCTGGTGCGGCGAACTGACGGCCGACACCACGCTCGAATCCGACTACATCCTGCTGCAACTCTGGCTGCACCAGCCCGAAGGCGCCGGCTGGAATCCGCCCACGCGGGCGCGCATCGAAAAAGCGGCGTGCTCCATTCTGGAGCGCCAGATGCCGGACGGCGGGTTCAATATTTATGCGGGCGGACCGGCCGATATCAGCGCCACAGTCAAAGCCTATTGCGCGCTGAAACTGGCGGGGATCGCGATCGATAGCGACCCCATGGCGCGGATGCGCACGCGCATTCTGGCGCTGGGTGGACTGCAGGCCGCCAACAGTTACGTCAAGATCAACCTGAGCTTATTCGGTCTTTATCCGCGCAAGTACGTGCCGACGGTTCCTCCCGAGATCACGCTGCTCCCCGGCGGGGTGCTGTACGAGATGTCTTCGTGGACGCGCTCCATCCTGGTGCCGCTCTCCATCGTGCAGGCCTGCGACAACAACCGGCACGCTCCGGAAGGCTTCAATCTGGACGAACTGCTGCGGCCCGGCACGAGCCTGGCGCTGCCCCGCCGCAAGGGCATTTCGCTCATCTTCCATCACCTGGACCGCGCTTTCAAAGTATGGGAGACGCGCGGGCCCAAGCGGGTACGCGGCGCGGCCATCCGGCAGGCGGAGAGGTGGGTGCTGGACCGCACGCGCCACACCGAGGGGCTGGGCGCCATCTATCCGGCGATGATGTATTTCATCATGGCGCTGGACGCGCTGAATTATCCGCTGGACCATCCGGATCGCGTGGAGGCGATTCGTCATTTCGAGTCGCTGCTGCTGGAATCGGACAGCCGCTTCCTGTTTCAGCCCTGTGTTTCGCCCATTTGGGATACGGCTATTTGTGCCTTCGCGCTGGGGGAAGCGGGAGTGGTTGCCGACGCGCGCATGACCGCGGCCGCGGACTGGCTGATCAGCAAGGAAGTGCGGCGGCGAGGCGACTGGAGCGTCAAGCGTCCCGACACCGAGCCTTCCGGGTGGGCGTTCGAGTTCGCCAACGAGTTCTATCCCGATATTGACGATACCGCCATGGTGCTGCTGGCCCTGATGCACGCCAAGGCATCGAACCCGCAGGCGCAGACCGCGGCCGAGAGGCGCGCCATCCACTGGTTGCTGGCCATGCAGAGCGAAGACGGCGGATGGGCCGCCTTCGACGTGGACAACAATTGGGCCGTATTGAACGAAGTCCCGTTCGCCGATCACAACGCCATGCTGGATCCGACATGCCCCGATATCACCGGGCGCGTGGTGGAGTGTCTGTGCCGGCGCAGTATGGCCGGCCACGAGAGCGTGCGGCGCGGCGTGCGTTACCTGCTCAAAGTGCAGGAGAAGGACGGGAGCTGGTACGGGCGTTGGGGAGTGAACTATGTTTACGGTTCGTTCCTGGCGATCCGAGCGCTGGTGGCGAGCCACTCAATGGAGAGCACCGAAGCCGTCAGCAAGGCGGCGCGGTGGTTGCGTGCGGTACAGAATCCCGATGGCGGTTGGGGTGAGAGCTGCGCCAGTTATGAGCGGGACCATTTCGTTTCGGCGCCAAGCTGTCCCTCGCAGACCGCATGGGCGGTGTTGGGGCTGCTGGCATCGGGCGATCGCGCTTCGAGCCAGGTGCGACGGGGTATCCGGTTCCTGCTGGACCGGCAGCGGCCCAACGGAACCTGGCCGGAGGAAGCGACCACCGGAACTGGCTTTCCGAATGTCTTTTACCTCACCTACGGGATGTATCGGGACTATTTTCCGCTGCTGGCATTGGCCAGTTCACTGGGTTCTTTGCCGCAATAGAATCACCCACTGTCAAGTGGTGTAGCGAAAAATTCCGCAATATTTACAAAACTCCCGATACGTTTTTTGCCGGATCGTGACATCATTCCGCCATGCACTCCACGATCCGAGTTGCACTCATCGGTGATTTTAACGAGCGACAGAAAGCTCACATCGCCATCCCCCGTTCGTTGGCCGCGGCCTCCGACGATGCCGTGGAATATGTCTGGGTAGCCACGGACAGCGTAGGACGGGGAGATTCATTAGCTGAATTCCAGGGAATCTGGTGCGTGCCGGGCATGCCCTACCGCGATGCGGATGGGGCGATCCGGGCCATTCGTCACGCGCGCGTGACGCGGACTCCCTTTCTAGGCACTTCGGCAGGATTCCAGTATGCGTTAGTGGAGTTTGCGCGGAACGCACTGGGTCTGGCCGAAGCGGACCACCAGAAGAGCAATCCGAAGTGCGGAATTCCGCTCATCTCGCCTCTCGATAGGGCGATGGCCGGGGCCCGCGGGCGGGTGCGCTTCATGGACGGCACGATCCTGCGCAAGGCGTATGGCGCGAAAGAGTCGGTGGAGGAATACCACTGCAGCTTCGGATTGAATCCGAAGTACCAGCGACTGTTGGAGGGGTCGCAGTTCTGGGTGGCAGGGGTAGACGACCAGCACGATATCCGGGCGTTTGAGCTCGACGGTCATCCGTTCTTCGTGGCGACGCTGTTCCAGCCGGAAATGCGGGTGAACGAAGGCACGCCGAGTCCGCTAGTGAATGCTTTCGTGCACGCGTGCGCCAAGCATCGTGTGGGCGTGACCCGGGTCGCCAGCTAGCGCGATTCCTGCTCGCCATTGCCGCCGCCGGGCTCACTCGCCGGCACCGGGAGACCCCTGTCTCAAAAAGGGGACAGACGCATTTAAAAAAGGGGACAGACGCATTTAAAAAAGGGGACAGACGCATTTAAAAAAGGGGACAGACGCATTATTCCGTGTCCCGATTATCCACTGGCGACCATGGATTCCTGCAGGAACTTGGCCGTGGCTAGAGCTTGTGGCTTTCTCGGACGCCCCCGAGCCAGGACCCTGAGTCGCCGTCCGGCGCGCAACTCCAGTTCCGCCACAAATTGAGTGGAACCCAAAGGCTCGCCTCGGAGCGTTGCGAGACGTAGAGGTGCGTCCTCTTCCTCCGTCCGGCTCGACGAGAGGCGACCGAGCCAGTCCGCCCGGTCCCAGCCGCCCGCCTTGTCCACCCAGTCCGCGTCCAACACGGGATCGGTCAGCCCTTCGGTGCTATGGACCCGCGCGCTCGACCAAGGCCAATCGCAGGCATTCGCGGCGAACCCGGCACGTACCGGATTCAAATCGACATACAGCAGGGCGCGCTCCAGGTGCGTGTCATCGAGCGGGCATGAAAAGTAACGATTCTGCCAAAGGTGGCCGGTCCGATTGGCGACCTGATTCAGGGTCAGCGCATACTCGGCGTGGGTCCCTCCAAAAGTGCGTGCCAGCGAGTGTTCGCGGTCTGGCGTCACGATCAGGTGGACGTGGTTGGTCATCAGGCAGTATCCGAGAATGTGCGCGCCATTGCGTGAGGCGTGGTACCGGAGCAGTCGCAGGTAGAGCAGGCGGTCGTCGGCAGTGAAAAATACGGGTTGGCGGTTGTTACCGCGCTGGGTGACGTGATGGGCAGCGCCCGGCACGATGAAGCGGGGACGGCGAGGCATAATCGAAGAAAGTAGTCGCCGCAGGCCCGGAAAACTCTCGTAAATAATGCGTCTGTCCCCTTTTTAAAATGCGTCTGACCCCTTTTTTAAATGCGTCTGACCCCTTTTTTAAATGCGTCTGTCCCCTATTTTAGGCGACGCGGACGGTCTTCACGTTGACGAATTCGCGGATGCCGTAAGTGGCCAGCTCGCGGCCGTAGCCGGAGTGCTTGACGCCTCCGAAGGGAAGGCGCGCGTCGGACCCCACCATGCCGTTGATGAAGACCATGCCGGCTTCGATTTCGGCGATGCAGCGCTGCTGTTCGGTTGAGTCGTTGGTCCAGGCGCTGGCGCCCAGGCCGAATTCGGTATCGTTGGCGAGTTGGATGGCGTGGTCGAGCCCTTCGGCGCGGAGCAACACAGCGACAGGCCCGAACAGCTCTTCGCGGTATGCCGGCGAATCCGACGGCACATCGACCAGCACGGTCGGGGCGTAGAAGTTGCCGGGGCGGTTCAGTTTGTTGCCGCCCGCAAGCACGCGCGCACCCATTCCCACACTCTGTTGCACCTGGCGGTCAAGATCCTCGCGAATCGATGGCGTCGCCAGCGGTCCCACCTGCGTCGCCTCATCCATCGGATCGCCCACGCGCAGGGCCTTGATCCCGTCCACAAAGCGCTGTTCGAACTCGGCGGCGACGTGCTGATGGACGATGAAGCGTTTGGCCGCGATGCAGGACTGTCCGTTATTGATGATGCGCGCTTCCACCGCAACCTGCGCGGCGCGCGCCAGATCGGCGGAAGGCATCACCACGAACGGATCGCTGCCGCCCAGTTCGAGTACGGTCTTTTTGATGCGCCGGCCAGCCTGGCAGGCCACCTGGGCTCCCGCGGGCTCGCTGCCGGTCAGGGACACGGCCTTCACCCGCGGATCGTCGATCACCCCCGCCACTTCCCAAGAGCCGATCAACAGCGTTTGGAAAACATCATCGGGAAAACCGGCCCGGCGAATCACGTCTTCGATTTCCAGCGCGCATTGCGGCACGTTGGAAGCGTGCTTGAGCAGCCCGACGTTGCCGCCCATCAGCACCGGCGCGGCGAAACGGAAGACCTGCCAGAACGGAAAATTCCACGGCATCACGGCCAGCACCGGCCCGATGGGTTCGTAGCGCAGGAAACTGCGCCCCCCGCCTGCATCGACCGGCTCATCGGCCAGCAGCCGCTCGCCGTGTTCCGCGTAGTAGCGGCACCCGGTGGCGCATTTGGCCGCTTCAGCCCGCGCGGAGGCGATGGTTTTGCCCATCTCCTGGGTCATGATGCGGCCCAGACGGTCCTTTTCGGAATCGAGAATATCGGCGGCGGCGGTGAGCCAGCGGCGGCGGTCGGCGAAGGACGTGCGCCGGTAGCTTTGGTACGCCCGCTCCGCCCGCGCCAGCTTCTCGTCGAGTTGTTCACTGTCGAGCGTGTCGAGCGTTTGCAGCGTGACGCCGGTGGCGGGGTTGGTCGAGGTAATCATACTAGAAGCTCCAGCGTAGCGCCAGTTGACCCGTGCGGGGGCTGCCGGCAGGCGGAAATACGGCGGTAGATGTGATCTTTCCCGCATTACTGTTGTTGACTGTGACCCAGCTTTGCAGCGGGCTGCCGCCACCGGTGGGTTCGCCGTAGTTCACGTGATTGAGGACGTTCTGGAAATTCGCCAGAAACTGGATTGCGCCCCACCTTTCCAAACGCACCGTTTTCTGCAGGCCGAAATTGAACAGTATATACCCCGGCCCTTCGATGATGCCGCGGCCGGCGTTGCCCCACAACCCGTTGGCGGGCGTGCCGAACGACGCGGGGTCGAACCACTTGTTCAACGTTTGTGGCATGGCGATAGTGGAAGTGATGATGTCGGGGCGGAGCGTGGTCTGTCGCGTGTTGGTGGGGTCGGGGCCGCTGAGCACGGGTGTGTACCAGTTGCCGGTGCTGAAGTTGAGCAGAAGGTTGGCTTGCCACCCGCCCAGAAGTTGCCCTTTACCGAGCGGCAAATCGTAGAGCGCCTGGTTGATCCACTGGTGACGCGGCACGGAATAGACATTGCCGCGGTCGCGCCTCCGGTTGTACGAATCTTCGATGGTATAGCCCAGTTCGAAATCGTCGATCTCGTCAGCGTCGCTGATCTCTTTGGCCCAGGTCC
>JARLGM010000081.1 GCA_031292755.1 Candidatus Sulfopaludibacter sp. | reverse complement strand
AACATCACAGTTCGCTCACCTTGAGTTTAATCTTAGCGGAGTCGTAAATACCTAATCCGAGGGTGGAAGCGTACTCGACGTGGCCGGGTTCGCGGAGGTAGTGGTTGGTATTCGGGTTGCTGTTGTCTTTGCCCACGTGGGACATGGAGCGATCGAAGATGGAAATGGCGCCTTCGGCTTTGCGCTTGGCCTCGATGATATCGATGAGGGTGTGGTCCATGGCGACCGGGTCGGTACCGATCATGATCTGCTTGGGATAAAAGCGGAATTTCGCCATCTCGCTGAAGGGCCCGGCGTGCCAGACGCCGCGCAGGCCATCCATGATATTCAAGACGACGCGCGAGCGTACCGGTTCAACGGCGGCGAGGGTTCCGATGAAGGTCTTGGTGTACGTCTTTTCGGCGTTGTGCGAGCGGGCCACATTGGAAAAATTGCCGTAAGAAATGTTTTTGAGGCAGCCCGTGACGCCGGATGCCTGGTGTTCCTTGAGATTGGGCACGTTGACGATTTTGGTGAGGGTTTCCGAAACCAGGCGCATCAGGTTGGAGCGGGTATCTTCTTCGCCGAAGAAGTTGGTTTCCACGTAGGTCTTGGGATCGTAAGCGATCATGGAATTACGCGAGGTCTCAGCCGCATAGATGTGTATTCCGGCAGGCACGTACTTGGCATAATTGATGGTCTTCAACTGGTTATCGAAACGCTCATATACATAGATCTGGCCGGCAGGGACGCCCACGGCCATTAAATTCTCCACGATGACGGCGACAATCTCGGGAGCGGAATAGATACGAGGAGCGCCGGAGCAGTTCACTTTGATGCCGACGACGTCTTTGGGGGAGATAAAGCGCGCCCAGGCGTCCTCGGGGCGGGCATCTCCGGTAAGCGACTTCATGCCGCCGGCGATCATCTGCTTGACGATTGCGGGATCGACTTTTTCGGTGGCGGCATCGATGGATTTTTCGGAATGGACTCTGACTACCTGGCCCGGAAATGGTCCGGGCATTCCAGGCTGCGCTGCGGGTTTATAGGCCGAGACCACCCGATAGGCTGGTCCGTCCGCGGGACCGGCCAGCAACGGCGCGGCGGCGGCAACTTGCAGGAAGATTCGTCTGTCCACGTTCGCGAGTGTATAGCACGGTGGGGGCGGGGTCAACCGGCGCGGCCCGGCCCCTACGCCTGCGCGAATTGCGAGGACCGCAGCGGCGAGTAAGTTACTGCCAGATGGGGAGTTCCCAGGCGGGCTTGATTCTCGCGTTTTGAGCTTTGAGCGCTTTCCAGGATGCCTCCGGCCAGGAGGGTGCGCTCCACGGGGTAGGGCGCGACTCCGGTGGCGAGCATCTCTTCCACCTTGTGCATGAGGCAGGCGGAGTGAGTGGCGTTGGGCTCCGGCGTCATTAAGAACTGGGTGGACTGGTTTTGTGGAGGGCCGTTCAGGCGCGCGGCGAAATTGAAATCCTGAATGGCTCCATCCAGCATCAGGAGAGTGGCGCGCAGGCCGTCGCGGTACTCGATGCAATACGCCTTCGGGTTTTTGGCCAGCTTGCGCAACTCGCCGGATGCCACCAGATCCTGGGTGCGGCCGTCTTTCACGGTGAGGCCGAGGGGCGTATCGCTACGGGAAAGCGCGGAAGTGAGTAAGGCATTGGAGTAGCGGCCGGCATCGCCGGCTTTCCAGACGGCATCGCCTTCCAGCAGTTGAACGGCTTTGACGCCGGTCTCGCCGCCGTGCCTTCGCTCTACCATGCATTGCAAGCCATCCAGCGCGTGGAAGTCCATGGCTTCGCCTTCGCCCACCATTAGGGCTTCTTCGATTTGGCAGCCGAGGGGCAGATCGATGGCAGGGAGTCGCCAGGTTACGGGAAGCGAGGAACCGGCGAGGAGGGGGAAACGCAGGCGGCGGGCGGCATCCACCATGCCTTTGGCCTTATCAAAGGCGCCAGGGAGTGGACCGTCGTGAAAGACGGGGACGGCGCGGCCATCCTGCTCGAAAACCCGGATACAAGGCGTGAGGAGATCCGCGGAGGGGCCGGCGAAGATCAGGACGCCATCTACGGCCAGCCTTTTGCCACCGCAACGCAACGCCTCGGCAACAGTGGCATAGAGCGGGAATCCGAATTCGCGGGCGCGCGCGGTGGTGAGATCGGCCACCGGCTCAGTCTGGTAAAAGGACACCACACGGAGGTCGGGCTGGTGCCAGGCTCCGGCATAGGGGTAGCCGACCAGGAGGCGGTCGGCCATGTGCGGCGGATAGGCATTCGCCAGGATCGCGATGCGCCTGGGTTGGCCGGCGGGCGCGGCGGCGGCGAGGGCGGTGGTTTGCAGGAAGGTGCGTCGCGTCAGCACGATCATGTTCTCCAGTACGTGGATTCCTTCGCTGGCTGGTAGCGGATGGCAAGATGCGGCGTCGGGAAGCGAGTCTGCGCCTGGAAGAGACTTTCGACGCCGCCCGCGGTCAACCCGGTGGTAAGCAGGGTCCGCTCGATGGGATACGACGGCTTGCCGGTGAGGTACATGGTCTCGCTGTGATTCACCAGCGGGCTGAAAAAATCGGCCAGGGTGGTGCGGCCATCGGGCATGGGCAGGTACATCTGGGTAGACCACGGCTCGCCGCGCCCGTTCACAAAGGCGGCGAAGTTGAAGTCGCGGACCAGGCCGTTCATCAGCAGCATGGTGCACTTCAGACCATCGGCGTGTTGATAGCGGTAGGCCACCGGGTCCTTCACCAGGCGCCGCATATCCTCGACGGTGGGGAACACCTGGGTGAAGCCGGCGCGCGCGGGGACGAGCGTGTGACTGCGGCAGAGGGCGGCATCCATCAAGGGCTTGGGCCACACGCCTTCACGGAGCGCCTGCCAGAAGTTGTCGCCGCGGTAGGCCTGAATCCATTCGACCCCGGTCTCCCCGCCCTGGCGCCGCTCCACCATGCACTGGATGGTCTCCAGGGCGTGGAAATCGTAGCTATCGACGCCGCCGTAGCCCAGGCAGAGCGCTTCGCTGATGCGGGAACCGAGGGGCATGTCCACCGAAGGGGTGCGCCACGTCACGGGCAGGCTGGAGCCGGCCATGAAGGCGAAGCCCATTTCGCGGGAGGTGTCGTACATCTTACGCGCCCACTCCCAATTCCAGGAAAGGTGCTTATCGCTGAAGAGCGGCACGACGCGTCCGCTTTCGCGAAACACGTTGACCACCTGCTGAAAGAATTCATAGCGCGGATATTTCGTCTGGCTCTTATCGTTGCGCGGGTAAGTGCCGTGCTCGCCCACAATCACCACTCCATCGACGGCCAGTTTGCCGGTGCCGGCGGTGAGCGCTTCCTGGATGGTGGGATAGATCCGCATGGAGGGATGGCGCGAGGCGCGTTCGCGGCTGAGGTCGCCAGCGCCCACCTGGTCGACATAGAGCGATACCAGGTCCATGGGGGGATAATGGTGCGTGCCGTTCCACCCGTAGCCATCCAGGAAGCGGTCCACGATGTGTTGGGCGTGGGAGTACTTGAAATACGCGGTGACAACGGCAGCGAGTTTTGGACGCAGTGCCAAGTTGCCATGATTATATGCCAGTTCCTGTTCTTTGCAGCCGCGTATTTGTTGAGCGCGCAGACCGGCGATACTCCGGCTGTTTCGCAACGCGCGCGGGCCTTGCATGCCGGCACCCTGGTGTTCGATGGGCATATTCATGCCGTCGATCGCGAGTTTTATCACGGCGGGGATATTGGAGAGCGGAAGGCGGACGGCCAGTTCGATTTGCCGCGCGCCAGGGAAGGCGGACTGGGGGCGCTCTTCTTTTCCACCTTTGTGACGGAAGACTACTACCCTGGGCGGCTGGAGACCAAGCAGGCGTTGCGGATGCTGGATTGCGCCATCGACCAGATTGCCCGCAATAGCCGGACCATCGAGATTGCCCGTACGGCGCAGGATATCGAACGCATTCATGCGAGCGGGAAGATTGCCGCGGTGCTGGCCATCGAGGGCAGCTTCGACCTGGATGGAGACCCGGCGGTGATCCGGCAGATGTACCGGCTGGGGATGCGCTCGGTGCAGCTTTCCGCGCACAACTGGACCAACAATTATGCGGACTCCTGCTGCTCAGCGCCGAAGTGGCACGGGCTGAACGAGCGCGGTCGGGAGGTGATTCGAGAAATGAACCGCCTGGGGATGGTGATCGACGTTTCGCACGCTTCCGATGAGGCCATCTCGGCGGCAATTGACGCGAGCAGCGTGCCGGTGATCGCCACGCACCACGGGTTGCGGGCGGTGAACGATATTCCGCGCAACATGCCGGACTGGCTGCTAAAGAAACTGGCGGCGAAAGGCGGAGTGTTCGGCTTCCAGGCGGGGAACGAGTTCCACAACCGGCGGGCATTCGATTGGGTGACGGCTCATGCGGGCAAGGCATTCTGGGACACCAGCGCCATTTTGCAGCGCGGCACACAGGTTCCCATCGCGGAGCTGGATAAGCTGGTGGCGCCGCAGTTTCCGATGCGGCCGGCCGAAATTCCGCCGGAGATTCGATTGAGCATGGACGAGTGGGTGGGGGTAGTGGACCGGGCGATTCAGTTAGTGGGCGAAGATCACGTGTCATTCGGGTCGGACTTCGATGGCGGGCCGCCGCTGCCTCGGGGAATGCGGGATATTCGCGACCTGCCGATGATTACCGATGCGATGCTGCGGCGGGGTTACTCGGAAGAGCGGATTCGTAAGTTCCTGGGCGGGAACTTACTGCGAGTGTTCCGGGTGGTTACCGAGAGGGGGCGGTGAGTTGACCACGGAGACACGAAGAACACCGAGGAAACACGGAGGAACGAATAACGCGGAGAAATACGGAGGTGCGCGGAGAGCGCGGAGAGATAACGGAAGGAAGCACGGAGGAAACTGGATTACTCCGTGTTTCCTCCGTGTTCTTCGTGCCTCCGTGGTGAGGAGACGGCTTGGTTAGAAGTAGAACTTCGCTACTACCTGCATGTTGCGCTCACCTTCGGAGCTGCGGATCTCACCAAACAGGGTTGAGGTGATGGTCTGCGATGCGGGGCTCAGGAAGATCGGCGTGTTGAACAGGTTGAAAGCTTCGGCGCGGAGTTCGAAGTATTTCCGTTCGGTGATGTGAAACTCCTTGCTCAGCGTGAAGTCGAGGCGGCTCATGCCGGGGCCGCGAGCGGTACCCACGCCGATATTGCCGTAAGTTCCGGCGGCGGGAGCGCCGTAGGCGGAGATGTCGAGGTACTTAGCGCCGGGGCCGATCAGATGTTGATCGTGCGGCGTTCCGATCACATTCGGGCGGAAGCTGCGCTCGCCGGTGCCGGAAGAATCGCCGTTCCACTTAATGGTGAGCGGGTATCCGGTGTGGGCGGTATAGACGCCGCCAACCTGCCAGCCGCCGAGGATCGCGTCGACACCGCGATTCCAGGTGGCTCCAAACTTGCGCGTGCGGCCGAAGGGTAGTTGATAGACAAACGACGGCACGAACATGAACTTGGCGTCGAAGTAGGTCGGGCCCATTTCGCAGGCCTGGCAATACAGGTATTGCCAATATGCGGATTGGCTGCCCGCCTGGCCGCCCTGGCCGTAGTATCCGATGGAATCCGACATGCCATGCGAGTAGGTAAAGGCAACCTGGTATTCCAGACCCTTGCTGAAGCGCTTCCGCATGGTGGCCTGCAGGGAGTTGTACCCCTGTTTGCCGACAGACGCGGTACCGGAGATCTGGGAGATCTCGCTGCGCAGAACGGGATTGCCGGAAAGGTACGGACCTTGCGTCACCACGCCGTTGGTCACAATGTTCTGTTTATACGGCATGGCGACCATGAGGTGCGTTCCGTGCTGACCGACGTAACCCAGCGTCAGCACTTGATTGCCGGGCATCTCGATATCGGTGGAGAGGTTCCACTGTTGATCCTCAGCGGGCCGGACGAACGGATCCCACAGGCGGATGGTGGCGCCGACGTAGGGGTTCTTCGGGTTCAGACCGTAAAGGCCCTGGTTTAGCGTGCTGCCCGGCAGACTGAATGCCGGCGTGTTGTAGTATGTCTGGAATTCCGACTGGAACGGCGGGTTGAGGGGGGTTCGCAGGTTGGTTCCGGTGCCCTCCAGGTACGACGAAATCGTGTACGCGCCGCGGAAAACCAGCTTCCGTTTCAACATGTCCGGGGTGTAAGCAAAGCCAACGCGGGGTTGGAAGTCCTTCTTGTAGGAGTTGTAGAGTCCGCGGTTGCTGTCAATGATGGGCGCCGGACCCGGAGGCGCTACCAGGTTGGCGGGCAGCGGCGCGGCAAGCAGCAGCGCTCCCGTGTACGGACTGTAGTTAGCCTGGCGGTTCTCCACTTCCACCCACGGGGTGTGGTACTCCCACCGCAGTCCGAGGTTCAGGGTCAGGTTGTTGGTGGCGCGCCAATCGTCCTGGAAGTACAAGCCATAGATGGTGGAGCGCTGGCCCCAGGTGCCGGACTGCAAACCAAGACCGTAGTTATCGGGCAGGCCCATCATGAAATCGGACTCGCCAATTTGTGTTCCGGAGGGGCTGGCGGCATTCTGCGCGGAGAAGCGGCCGGTGAACTGCATGAGTCCGCTGCGGCCGTTGTTGCCGGAATAAAACACGTTGATCCACTCGCGGAGTAACTGGCCGCCCATCTTGATCATGTGACGCCCGCGGATGAGGGTCAGGTTGTCGGCATAGTGGAAGGTGGTGTTGGCAAACAACTGCTGCACGCCGATATTGGAGCTGCCAATGCCCGCGGCGTAGTTAAAGCCATAGAGATTGAGCAGACCGGTTCCGGCGTTTTGGATTCCCGCCGCCTGGGCGATGTTGCCCAAGCCTTTATCGGCGCCGCCGTTGTCCAGCATCACGTTGTTTACGCCGACGCGGACTTCGTTCACCAGCCTGGGGCTGAAGGTGCGAGTGAAGTCAAGCACGCCGTTCTGGGTGGGCGAAGTGTTGAAGCTGTTATAGAACAACGGGAAGGTGTTGAGGCCAGGATTGTCCTGGCGGCCCTTGGAAACGCGTGCGGAAAAGTAATCCTTGGAATCCGGCTGCCAGTCGCCCTTGGCATCGCCCTGGTCGCTGTAGAGAAAGCTCGAGGACTGGTAGTAGTAGTTAGAGGTGGTGAACCGGGCGAATTGCGGTGCCGGATAAAGCTGAGTGTTGGTCATCAGCTTTACCGCTGCCGAATTCAACAAGTTCCCGGGAATCACGTTGTTCGGAAATGGAGCACGGAGTCCGGTGGTGGTGTCCAGCGAATAAGGATTGTAAAGCTGAATCACCTTGCCGCCGGTCTGGGCAGTATCGAGCAGGGCGGAGAAATCGCCGCTGCGCCAGGCGGTAGGCATCACGGTGGTGGCTGAAACAGACGGCGGAGTGTTACGCCGCAAGCTCTGCTCATCGATGAAGAAGAAGAGCTTATCCTTGATGATGCGGCCGCCAAAGGTGCCGCCGAACTGATTCCAACGGAGCGCCGGCCGCGCCACGTTATTCCAGTTGTTACCCCAGTTATTGGCATTCAGCTTATCGTTACGGAAGTACTCGAACACATCGCCATGGAACTGGTTGGTTCCGGACTTGATTACTACGTTGAAGATGCCGCCCTGGAAATTGCCGAATTCCGCCGAGGCGTTATTGGTGATCAGCTTCACTTCCGAGATGGCATCGGGATTCGGCTGATAGGAAACCAGGTTATCCGAGGTGAAGTTGTTGTCCACGCCGTCCAGCAGGAAGTTGTTGGATTCCTCGCGATTGCCGTTCACGTAAGGCCGGCCGCCGCCCGCGGAACGCTGTCCGCTGTTGAAACTGGAGGGATCCGGGTTGGTGACACCAGCGCTCAACAGGGTAAGCGCGATGGGATTCCTGCTGATCAACGGTATATTCGCGATGGTCTGGGAGGAGAGCACGGAACCGACTTGTGTAGTATCTGTCTGCAGCAGCGGCGCTTCGCCGGTGACCTCAACACTTTCGGTCACCGCGCCCACTTCCAGCGACACGTCCACACGGGCTCTCTGGTTGACCTCGAGCGCCACGTTCGGGTTGACGTAAGCTTTGAAGCCGGTAGCTTCGACTTTCAACTGGTACCTGCCGGGAGGTACACGCGGAAAGGCGTAGATTCCGTCTTCATTGGTAGTCGTGGGCCAATCAGTGCCACGATCCAGGTCTGTCGCCGTTACTTTGGCGCCCACGATGGCGCTTTTCGACGGATCGATCACGCGCCCGGTAATGCCGGCGCTCACTTCCTGGGCGAACGACGACGCGACGCTCAGGCACACCAATCCCAAAATCGAGATCCAGGTTCTAAAAACCATAGATAACCCCTTTCAGCAAATCGTCCGAGACATTCAATCTCACACCTTCGATCCGCAGAATCCTCGCGATCAAAGGCCCATTACAAGTTTTAAAGATTATGTCATCCTAAACTTAGGGTGTCAATCGGTCTGTTCCCGGTGTCCTGTGAATACGCACCCCAGGGAGCGGTATAATCTGATCCGGTTATGACTTCGCGGCGCAACCTGCTGCGTGCAGGTGCTGGATTTTCAGCGTTTCACAGGCTTTATGCGCAAACTGCTCCGGACGCAGCGATGGACGGGTTGTTGTCGCTGTTCGATTTCGAGGCTGCGGCGCAGAGGCGTGTATCGCATGCCGCGTGGGCGCGAATTTCGGGCGGCGCGGCGGACGAGCTCACGCTGCGCTGGAATCACGAGGCATACGAGAAGATCCGGCTGAAACCGCGGGCGCTGGTAGATGTCTCGAATCTCGACACACGTGTAACGCTGTTCGGCCAGGAATTGCCGTTTCCGATCCTGCTGGCGCCCACCGGCGGTCAGAAATTCGTACACTCCGAGGGCGAACTGGCGGCGGCGCGTGGAGGGGCGGCGGCGAAGGCGACGTACGTGATCAGCAGCAGCGCTTCCATGCGGGTGGAGGATATCGCCAGGACTGCCACCGGTCCGGTATGGTTCCAGTTGTATGTGCAGCGCGACCGCGGATTCACGCGCGACCTGGTGCAGAGGGCCGAGGATTCCGGGTGCCGGGCGCTGTGCGTGACGGTGGATTCTCCCACGTTTGGAGCGCGCAATCGTGAGGATCGCGCCAAAGGCGATTTGCCCGAACGGGAATTGCCGAATCTCAAAGGGAAGGATTATCTGGACCCCACGCTCACGTGGAAGGACATCGACTGGTTGCGGAGCTTCGCGCGTCGTCCGGTGCTGCTGAAAGGCATTCTGAATCCGGATGACGCGGCGACGGCGGTCAAGGCTGGCGTAGCGGGGATCATTGTTTCGAATCACGGCGCAAGAAATCTGGACACGGTGCCGGCGACAATCGACGCGCTCCCGCTGGTGGTGGACCGCGTAGCGGGGCGAATGCCGGTGCTGGTGGATGGCGGAGTTCGCAGGGGCACGGATGTGCTGAAGGCGCTGGCGCTGGGCGCGGCGGCGGTGCAGATCGGCCGGCCTTATCTGTGGGGGTTGGGAGTGGCCGGGGCGGAGGGCGTGGAGCGCGTGGTGGAGATTCTGCGCCACGAGTTCGAACTGGCGATGATGCTGGCGGGGCGGCCGGCTATCGGCGGGATTGACCGCTCAGTGCTGTGGTAAGCGCGCGAAAGTCGGCGGGCGGCTTGCAGTCGATGGAGACGGGGCGGCCGGTGCGCGGGTGTGCGAACTCCAGGTGCGAGGCGTGGAGGGCCACGCGGTCGATGCGCCGCTCGGAGGACTCGGCTTCCTGGTATTTCCGGTCTCCGATGACCGGGTGGCCGATGGCGGAGAATTGCACGCGAATCTGATTTTGCAGGCCGGTGACCAGTTCCACGCGCACCAGGGACGCGCCTGTGAGCTCGCGATCCACGGAATAGCGAAGCTCGGCGCGCGCGGCTTGAGGGTTGTCTTGCGTGGTGAGTTTCTGGAACATGCCGTCGCGGTGAAGATAGTGGACGAGCGTGCCCTCCTTTGTTTCCAGACGGCCGCGGATCACGGTGAGATACTGACGGACGGGAGTGTGGGCGAGAAACTGGCGGATGAGGGCCTGGCGATCGCGCTCGGTTTTGGCGAAGAGGAGAATGCCGGAGGTAAAGCGATCGATGCGGTGGACCACAAAGGCGCGCTGCTTTTTCGGCTTGAGGGCCGCGGCCAAAAGGGACAGCGCGGAGGGGGTGTGGGCGCCGGGAATGGGAACGGCCGGCAGTCCGGCGGGCTTGTCGAGAGCCACGGCAGCCTGGTCCTCGTAAAGGATGGCGAGTTCGCGCGGAAGACGCATTAGCCATGGTAGCGCGGAGCGGCACGGTATCCTGAAAGATGCCGCATCATCTCGCAATCAAACAGGCCCTGGCATTCGTGGAGAGGCACGGGTACGCTTTGCTGTTTTGGTGGGTGCTGGTGGAACAGAGCGCGATTCCGCTGCCTTCGATTCCGCTGCTGCTGGCTGCCGGAGCGCTCATCAGGATGGGCCGGCTGAACGCGGTGCTGGCCAGCGTGAGTTGTGTGGGCGCGTCGCTGATTGCGGACACCATCTGGTTTCAACTGGGAAGGCGGGGAGGCGGGCGCGTCCTGCGGTTGCTGTGCCGCATTTCGCTGGAACCGGATTCCTGCGTGCGGCAGACGGAGAACGCATTCCTGAAATACGGGCTGAAATGCCTGCTGGTCTCCAAATTCGTTCCGGGGTTGAATGCGGTGGCGGCACCGCTGGCCGGGAATTCCGAGAGCGGGTACGGGCGATTCCTGGCCTACGATGGGGCAGGCGCGTTCCTTTGGAGCGGCGCGTATCTGGGAACGGGCTACCTGTTCAGCGAGCAACTGGAGGATGCCGTTACGTATGCTTCGCGCCTGGGTTCGAGCCTGCTGGTGCTGGTGGTGGCGCTGTTCGCCCTGTGGGTCGGCTGGAAATTCATTCAGCGGCGGCGGTTCCTGAAGCAGTTGGTGGTGGCGCGCATCACTCCGGAGGAATTGCGGGATCGCCTGGATGCGGGCGAGGACGTATTCGTGGTCGATTTGCGGAGCAGGCATTCGGACGAGCCGAGCCTGATTCCGGGCGCCGTGCGGATCGCGTTCGAAGAACTGACGGAGCGCAACCTGGAGATTCCGCGCGACCGGGAGATCGTGCTGTTTTGCAGTTGACCGAACGAAGCTTCCAGCGCCCGTGCGGCGCTGCTGCTGAAAGCGCAAGGCATCGTTCGTGTGCGGCCTCTGCTGGGCGGGGTGGAGGCGTGGGAGCGGCTGGGACGCGCTTAGTCGCAGCGGAGGTAGAATGAACCTTCAATGAAATGTCAGGGAGCGTACGGTGAAGAAAGTATCAGCTTCGCAATTTGCAGATGCGCTGAACCGGGTCGGACAGGGCAAGGGGCGAATACCCGCCTTTTTGCAAGCTCACTACGAACGGCCGGGTCGGGCTGCCACTGCCACGATTCTTGCCGGGGCGGTGGGATACAAGAGCTATGACGGTATTAACCTCCAGTATGGAATGCTGGCCAGTAAGATCGGGGCACATCTTGGTATTCGCGACGTCAACATCCGTTTGTTAGTAGATCTTGTGCCTGATCATAGTGTGACCAACGAGCAGTGGATCTTTATCATGCGCCCCGAATTCGCTAGGGGGTTGAAGCGTGCAGGATGGGTTACAGGTCCGAGCTAAAAGGACGGTGCAAGGTCGAGCGAATCGGACGAAGCTGACCCGCGGAGTGGGGCTCGGCGGCGCTTAGTCGCAGCGGAGAGTGCGCACCGGGTCGATGGTCACGGCGCGTCTGGCCGGGGCGTAGGAGGCGGCGATGGCCGCGATTAGTACGACAAGGGCGGTTGCCACATAGGGCGCCCAATCGTAAGGCTGGATGGCTTCCAGTTGATGGGCGAACACCGGTGAGATGGCGAGCGCAAGGCCGGCGCCGAGCGCTGCTCCGATGGTCGCGAGCCAGGCGGATTGGCGGACTACCATCCGCACCACCTGCCATGCGCTTGCGCCCAGCGCTACGCGAATGCCGATCTCTTTGCGGCGCTGGCTGACCAGGTAGGACATGACGCCGTAGATGCCCGATACCGTCATCAGCAGGGCGACGCCGGCAAGGAACCCGGCTACCCATCCGGTGACGCGAAACGGGTAGATCTGGAGGGCGAGAACATCGTCCATGGGGTTGATGAAGTCGGCGAGGCCAGGTGCGATCTGATCCATCGCGGTCTCGATGCGGCGGCGGGTGGCGCCTTGCGGGCCGCTCATGCGGACGAGGATGGAATCGTTGCCGGGGATGCCGGCGTGGGTCGGGAAATAGATGCAGGACTTGAAATCGCTGTGTTCCAGGAGGCCGCTCAACGTGTCCCCCACCAATCCCACAACGCGCGCGCTGGCGAACCTGGGAAAGCGCGCGAAGATCCGGTCCGGGGTTGTTGCCGGGGCGGGAACCCCGAGTGACTGGCCAATGGCGTCTTCGTTGGGCCAAAGGAGGCGGGCGGCGGATTCACTGACGATCACGACGGGTGCTTCCGCTTCGGACTCGGCATCCGAGAAGGCGCGGCCGCGCAAAACAGGAATGCGAAAGACGGAAAAGTAGCCGCTGGAAACCAGGTTGTAGGAGACGACGACGGAGTCACTTCGGTTGTTTGGGATCACCGCGATGCCCCGCGAAGACCCGTACAGCGGCGCGCGCCACGCGGCTGCGATGGCTTCGACTCCGGGCTCGGCGGCCAACCTGGTTGCGACCTGCGCCTGGTAGCGGGAGATGGCGCGGACGTCCCACACTGCGTGAATGTCCAGGCCGGTGGTCTGCGCAGTGACGCGCGCCTGGCTGCGGAGCACGATGGCCGTGCAGATGAGGAGCAGGGCGCAGACTGCCACCTGTGCGACGACCAGGAAATTGCGCAGGCGCGCGGGCCGGTAGTCGCTGCTGAAATCGCCGCGGTTGGCCTCGACGAGTCGGGAGCGGGTGGTTTGGATGGCGGGAACGAGTCCGAAAAGGACGGCCGTGACGACAGACGCCGCGAGGATGAAAGCGAAGACGCGCCAATCAGGCGACAGGTCTTCCAGGGCCAGGACTCGACGGAAGGCGTCGGGGACGGTGGCGAAGAGCAAACGCCGGGCGCCTTCGATGGTGATCTCTGAAATCAGAAATCCCGCTGCGGCGGCGGGGAGCGCGAGGAGCACGCTTTCGGTGAGCAGTTGGCGAACGAGGCGGGCGCGGCCGGCGCCTAACGAGATGCGGATGGCGATTTCGCGCTGCCGGGCGAGAGCGCGGGCCAGCATCATATTGGAGACGTTGGCGCAGGCGATCATGAGGACGAGTGCGAAGGCAGCGAAGATCGGGAGGAACGTGAGGATGGCGTCACGATTCAGGGGCACGGAGGTGGCGCGGGAGACCAGGGTGACGCCGATGGCATCGGGGGCGAAGGCGCGGGCCCATGCCAGGAGCGCGCTCTTGGCGGCCTCCGGCGACACGCCCGGCTGTAGCCGTCCGACGATGTGAAGCGATTCGGGATGGCGGGGCCCGAACAGGTCTTCGCGATCCGTCACCAGCGAAGACATGCGCAGCGGAAGCCAAAAACCGGTGGGCAGACCTTCCATGCCGCTAAATGCCGGGCTGGCGATGCCGACCACTTCGAAAGGCGTGCCGCGGATATAGATTTTCCGGCCCACCAGGGCAGGATCCGCGCCGAAGGTGTTGCGCCACGCCTGGTAGCTGACCACCGCGACCGCGCCGTTGTCCTCTTCCAGCAGGGGGCGGCCCTGTGCGATTCCGACGCCGAGCATGCTGAAGTAATTGCCGGACACAGTTTGGCCAAGCAGCGTGCGGCCGTTGACCTGCGCTCCGAAATTCCCGGTCGCCATGACGTCGCTGAAGGCGGCCTTGTAAGTGCGCAGATCGCGGAACTGATCCCAGGTGAACCAGTGTCCGTTGCCGGTCTTGCCGTACCAACTCAGTTCGTACAGCCCGTAGGGATCGTGCACCGCGAAAGGGCGCAGGGCGTAGGCATTGAAGACGGTAAACATGGTGGTGTTCAGGCCGATGCCGAGGCCGATGGCGCCGATCACGCCAAGAGCAAATCCGGGCGAGCGTCGAAAGCTGCGCAGGGCGTAGCGGATGTCCTGCTTCCACGATTCAAGCCAGGCGATGCCCCACACTTCGCGGGACTGCTCGAGGAACAGGGCGGTGCCGCCGAAGGCCGCCTGGCCGCTCATCTCGCGGTGGATGCGGATCTCTTCGGCGAGGTCCGCTTCGAAGCGGTTCTGCCGCCACAAGGTGCGGAGTTTCTTCCAGATTCGCAAAACGCCCCCCTCAAGCTTCCATGACTCGCGCGATTCCGGCCAGCACGAACTCGAACGATTTCTTTTCGGCTTCCAGGTGCTTCCGCCCCCGCGCGGTGATGCGGTAGTAGCGAGCGCGGCGGTTATTCTCCGTGACGTCCCATTCCGCTTCGACGAATTCGTTCAGCAGCAGGCGCTGGAGGGCAGGATAGAGCGAGCCTTCTCCGATGCGCAGCGCGTCCTGGGACACCTGTTGGATGTGCTGGGCGATGCCGAAGCCGTGATTGGTTCCGCGGCTCAGGGTTTTGAGGATCAGCATCTCAAGCGTGCCGGGGAGGAAATCGGCCTGGTGGCTAACTGGCTTTTTGAGTCCCATCGTTTGTCGATACCATCGACTATCGATATGAGTATGTACGAGAGGGGGATCGTGTCAAGAGGAAAGCCGATCTCCTCATCCGTGGGGCAGTCAGGGACAAACAGCATCAGATCCAAGTCCGAGACGGTTTCACCCAGCCGCCGATGGCGGCGCTGCCGGACAGAACCACACTGACCGGCGCTCGTCCACCATCGGCACACGTCTGGACATGAGGCATCCGGCGCCGAACGTCCCCCCGTGATTTCACAGCCTCTGCAAATGAACAACCAACGTGGCCAGCGTGTTGCTCGCGGCCGGCGGCTTTCCGCCGGTGACATCCTGCAAGTAAAAGGTCGTGCCGTCCGCCACCCAGGGGCCGGTTTGCGACGATCCCTGATTGCCTCCGGAGGCGAAGAGCGGGCCATTCGGGCCGCCGACGTGAATCTCGACGATTGCCGAGTTTGGCGCATTCCAACTGATAGTGGTCGTTCCATTCGCCGCGCCCGTGACCGGGATGGGGTTTGGAGATGCGGTCAGGGATACTCCATTCCCCGATGCCGGGACCTCCCCGAAGATCGTTTCCACCGGCAACGCACGATAGACGATGACATTTCCCGGAGGGATTTGCACGTCTAAGACCGCCAGGGCGCCGGCCTCCGGGCTGGCGTCGGCTTCGACGAGCGTCTGAGTCTGCGGGCTCTTCTCCTGGAGAGTCGTGGGGTCGATGTCGGCGCCGAACCAGACGATGGTGTTGCCGTTCGCGAGTCGCTGGGCGGTGCCGACTCTATCGGCGTACTTATAAATGGGGGTTCCGCCGCTTGCGCCTACCTGGTGCCGATACTCCCATACCTTTGTCGCAGTCATCGAGCTCCAGTCGAGCGCGAGCTCGAGTGCGCGGGTATACTGTCCGCCCTGAGCCGCTGGCCGGCCGTTTCCATTGTCGAAGAGGAGGAGGTTTCCGTTGTCGAGCATGCGGACGAAATGCTCGTGGTAAAACTGGTCGCCCGGGTTGGGGAAGGTAAAGTCGCTTTTGAATCGGCCGATTCGCCACGCGATTTTGTCCAACTGCGGCGAGATCGCCATCACCGTATCGAGATGCCTGACCGACAGGAGGATCACACCCGTCGGCGCGACCTGGAGCGAGTTCCCGTGCATCCACTCCTCGATCTGGAGCGAGGCTCCCGCGCAAGGGAACGGGGCGATGGCATTGGAGTTATTTCCCGGATCGGAGTTTGTCGCGTCCGTCCTCTCGGTCAATGGATCGAGGAAGTTGAAGGGGTCCCATACAATTTCGTCTGTCCCGGCCGATTGGTTCCACCGGCGGATGCCGATGCCCGCCTGCAACCGCTTGCCCTGCGGAGCCTGCCCCGCGTCGAAGAACGGGTCCTTGACAATCTTGCCAAGGTGGAGGACCGTGCCGAGGACACCGTCCGCGCCGGGAACGAGCTGTTCGTGGGTGTCGTTTCCCTGGCCCCAGATCCATCCTGCCGGGCTGATCGAGGCCGTTGGCCGCGTCACACTGCAATCGGCCGGACTCTCGGTAAGCAGGTTCCCGTCAGGTGTGATTTCACGGTAGAACACATCCGCGGCCGTGGGACCTCCCGTGCCTCCGTCCCCAAAGAGGAAACTCCCGTCCTGCGCCCGAACGATCGATCCCATGGTGTCGACTTGCAGTACCCCGGACGCGTTGCTCGGGGCGTTGATGTAGTACCAGACGATCTGCGGCGCATCGGCGGAGTGGAGATCTAAAGCCACGTAGCCCCGAAAGCCCGCCTGGTTGAGCGGCAAAATGACAAGTGGAACTGTGGTGCGCCCGGTAAGCTTGTAAGTGTCCGTCAACAAGGGCGGCGGAAGCGCGCCAGTGGTAAAGGTCCCGATCGCGGTTCCCGCCGGACCGCCGTCGCGGTCGAACGCGTCCACGGTATAGGTGTACGCGCGGTTTGCCCTGAGCCTTCCGATCGTGATCGTGGTCGAGCCTGTGGACGAGACTTGGGTGGGGCGGGAAACTAGCGGGTCCACACCCGCGGTCTGGTAGGTGATCAGGACCTTCTCCACGCTGGGGCCGGTTGTCACCTGAACATCGACAAGCAGCGAATTGTTCGCTCTGACCGTGGCGCTTGTGCTCAGGATGCTCGCGTAGCCCAAGCTGCCCGCGAGCAGTAAGGCTGCCGACGCAGCCACGCGAATCAGGGAGCCTCCGGGTCGCGCTATGTGATACCGCCATTGCATCGTCATTCCTCCTTGTGGTGCAGATTTTGAGCCAGATTGGCATTGGCTGCCGCGGGAGGTCAATCCAATGCCGGTGTTTTTTATCTTCCCCGCTTATTCCCGTCTAAGCCCCCGGAAACCAAAGCCTTATCGGAGCATGTGAAAAGCGGGTATACTCATCTACCTGGAGCGAGCATGTCCGGGAATGACCGCCCGACGCTTTCGGGTATTCGAAGTCGACTGGCACTCCGGCGAACTGCGCAAGCAGGGCCTGAGGCTCAAACTGTGGGACCAGTCTTTCCACCTCCGCGACGCCTTGGGTGACTCGGCGGAAAGCCCCCGCTTCATCGAAACGTTACCGAAGCGCGGCTATCGGTACATCGCGCCCGTTGACGCCGGCCACCCCAACGGTCACCCACTCGAACCAACCCCGGAGCCATGATCGAAATCGACAAACGTGTCGCCCGGGACGGGGATTCTGCTACACGCCAGCGCAGTGAAACCAGGCGGAGTCGCTCCTATTGCCTGGCTGGACAGTGCCGGAAAATTGCAGCCGGTTGTCAGCCCATCCATTAGTGCATTGCTGCAGGCGGAGACGCCTCGTCTTTCGCCGGACGGCAACCGGCTGGCACTGGCTGTGGCGGGAGATCTCTTCGTACACGACCTGCAACGCGGCACGGTAACCAGGCTGACCGTAGATGGCGCTCTGAACCGGCATCCGGTCTGGATGCCGGACGGACGGCACATTGTTTACGGTTCGAATAATCCGACGAGCGACGGTGAATTCGGCATCTGGTGGATTCGCAGCGATGGCGCCGGCCAGCCTGAGAAGTTGTCCGGCGAGGGAACTCCTCTGCAAGTGTTTTCGATTTCTCCTGATGGACGCACCATAGCATTTGTTCGGATGGGCAAGGAAGACAGGGGGTTTGAGATCTGGACCATCGCGCTGGATTTGAACGATCCGGACCATCCCAAATCGCGGAAGCCGGAGCCGTTCGGGCGCGAATCCCTCAGCCAGGTAGACCCGGCCTTTTCAGCCGACGGGCGTTGGATCGCATACGTATCTACCACCGGCGCAGGCCTTGGAGGTCAAATTACGGTGCGCCCGTTTCCGGCCGCGCCTTCGGCGGGGCGGTGGCAGGTATCGGGAAACGGGGCAAAGTTTCCGGTCTGGTCGCGCAATCGCAGGGAACTGTTCTACCTGAATTCCGACAACCGCATCATGGTAGTGCGCTCTACGGACGATGAGCACTCTTTCGTCCCGGAAAAGGCCATGCAGTGGTCGCCGGCGGCGCTCTTCCGCCCCACGAACAACGCTCTTTGGAATCTGGACGCCGCACCTGACGGTCGCCGCTTTGTTGTGCTCGCTCCGCTTGAATCTAAGAACGAAAAGCCGGCTACGGTCCACGCAACCATCCTGATGAATTTCTTCGACGAACTGCGACGCCGCCTGCCGTCAAACTGAGCCCAGCCGGCGCAGCCTTGGCGGGAGCAGGCGCCCACACAGGCAGCCTCGCGCCACAATACTCAGAAAAGAGAACCGGCTGGCAGATGAACGCGGGGGAGTTAAGAGAAATCGATCTCGTAGTGTTTCAGGATTTCGACCCAGAGGCCCTGGGCGTGGAGGAGGAGTTCGACCACTTCGCGGACGGCGCCGGAGCCGCCTACGGACTGGGTCACGTAGTGCGCTTCCTTTTTCACTTCGGGGCGGGCGTTGGCGGTGGCGATGGCGAAGCCGACCCGGTGCATGATGACGATGTCGGTGAAATCGTCGCCGATGTAGGCGACTTCTTCACGAGTGACCCTGGCATCGGCGAGGATCTCTTCGAGGATGGGGATTTTTTCGATGTGGCCCTGATAGACGTACGACATTTTGCACTGGCGCGCGCGTTCCTCGGTGGCCGGAGAAAGGCGACCGCTGATGACGCCGGTCTTAATGCCTTTCCAACTGAGCCACTGGAGCCCGATGCCGTCCTGCGAATCGAAGCCTTTGGTTTCGACCATTTTGCCTTCGGGATCGGGCACATTGTACAGATGGCCGTCGGTGAGGACACCGTCCACATCCATCAGCAGCAGCTTGATTTGGGAAGCGCGCGCCTGGGTATCCATCCGTTTTCCTAGACGGTGTAAGTGCCGGCGGAAACGTTACCGCCCTTGCCGGTCCAGTTGGTATGGAAGAACTTACCGCGAGGCTGATCGACGCGCTCATAGGTGTGGGCGCCGAAATAATCGCGCTGCGCCTGGAGCAGGTTGGCCGGCAGGCGCTCGCTGCGGTAGCCATCGTAGAAGGCCAGCGCGGTGGTGAACGCGGGAACGGGAACGCCGGCTTCCACGGCTTTGGACACAACGGTCCGCCAGGACTTCTGGCAGCGCTCGATGACGCCGGTGAAATAGGGATCGAGCAGCAGATTGCTCAAGGCCGGGTTGGCGGAGAAGGCTTCCTTGATCTTCCCCAGGAAGGCCGAACGGATGATGCATCCGGCGCGCCACACCATGGCGATTCCGCCGTAGTTGAGGTTCCACTTGTATTCCTTGGCGGCTTCGCGGAGGAGCATGAAACCTTGGGCGTAGGAGACAATCTTGGAGGCCAGAAGGGCCTGGCGGATGTCCTCGACGAAGGCCTTCTTATCGCCATCGAACTGGAACTTGGGACCGGACAGAAGCTTGGATGCGGCGACGCGCTCTTCTTTCATGGCGCTGAGGCAGCGGGCGTATACGGCTTCGCCGATGAGAGTGAGGGGCATGCCCAGATCCAGCGAACTGATGCTGGTCCACTTGCCGGTGCCTTTCTGGCCGGCGGTGTCGAGGATTTTATCCACCACGTACCCGCCCTGCTCGTCTTTGTAGGCCAGGATGTCGCGGGTGATTTCGATGAGATAGCTGTCGAGTTCGCCCTTGTTCCATTCGGTGAGCACGGCATTCATCTCATCGTTGGATAGGCCGAGCCCGCCCTTCATCACCTGGTAGGCCTCGCAGATGAGCTGCATATCGCCGTACTCGATGCCGTTGTGGACCATTTTGACGTAGTGGCCGGCGCCGTCTTCGCCCATCCAGTCGCAGCACGGCTCGCCATCCGGGGTCTTGGCGCAGATGGCCTGGAAAATGTCCTTGACCAGGGGCCAGGCCGCGGCACTGCCGCCGGGCATCATGGAGGGGCCGAAGCGGGCGCCTTCTTCGCCGCCGGATACGCCCGTGCCGACGTAGAGCATTCCCTTGCTTTCCAGGTATTTGGTGCGGCGGATGGTATCGGGAAAGTGGGAGTTGCCGCCATCGATGATGCAGTCGCCGGGTTGCAGGTGCGGCAGCAGCAGCTCAATAAAATCGTCCACCGCTTGTCCGGCCTTCACCATGAGCATGATTTTGCGGGGCCTTTTCAGCAAGCCGGCCAGTTCTTCGATGCTCTTGGCGCCAATGATGGTCTTCCGGCCCTTGGCGGCATCGTTGAGAAACTCGTCCACTTTGGACACGGTCCGGTTGTAGGCCACGACGGTATAGCCGTGGTCGTTCATATTGAGGATCAGATTCTGGCCCATAACTGCCAATCCGATCAAAGCGATATCTGCTGTTTGTTCCATGAGAATTCACTCGCAGGGAGGATGATTCCAGACGAATCTCTCTTATAACATGCTGGCGGAGGGAGAACAAAGCAGGCCGTTACAATGGCGTTGGTGACCGATCTGTTAACGCGCATTGCCGGTACGGTGGACCGGTACGGGATGGTACGCCCCGGCCAGCAGGTGGGAGTGGCCGTCTCGGGCGGAGCTGACTCGGTGTGCCTGCTGCACTGCCTGTTGCTGCTGGCGCCGCGGTGGGACTTACGGCTGCACGTTTTGCATCTGGACCATCATCTGCGCGGGGAGGAATCGCGGCAGGATGCGGAATTCGTGCGGCGAGTGGCCGCGGAACTGGGCCTGCCAGTCACGGTGGGGCAGGCCGATCCGGGTTCGTCGGCGGAGAACCTGGAGCAGGCGGCGCGGCAGGCGCGCCTGGCCTTCTTCCGCGAGGCGGTAGCGGCGGGGACGGTGGACCGGGTGGCGCTGGGTCATACGCGATCGGACCAGGCGGAGACGGTACTATTTCGCTTCCTCCGCGGATCGGGCAGCGCCGGGCTGGCGGGAATCCGTCCGGTGACCCGGGATGGCCTGATTCGTCCCTTGATCGAGATTGACCGTGCGGACGTGGAGCAGTTCCTGCGCGCGCGGTCGCTCCCCTGGCGGGAAGACTCCAGCAACGCCAGCGAGCGGTTCGCGCGCAACCGGATCCGTCACCGGCTGATGCCGCTGCTGGTGCGCGAATGGAACCCGGCGATGGCGCGAACTCTGGCGCATACGGCGGACTGGGCGGAGGCGGAGGAGTCTTATTGGGAAGAGGAACTGGACCGGCTCTCGGCGGGACGGCTCTTGGAACGGGATGGCGCGGTGCTGCTGCACGCTCCGTCGCTGGCCACATTGCCGAAGGCTGCCGCCCGGCGGCTGATCCGGCGGGCCATGGAGCGCGCCAAAGGAGATTTGCGGGGCGTGGATTTTGACCACGTGGAGCAAGTGCTTCACATGGCGGCGGGGGAGCAAGGCCACGGTCATGTGGCCATTCCGGGCCTGGAAGCGGTGCGCTCTTTCGAGTGGCTGCGGCTGGCCAGGCGATCCGGCGCGCGGCCCGCCGTGCCGTACTGTATGCCCGCGGTGGTCCCCGGGACGATCTGGCCGCCGGGCTCGGCCCTGGCGATTTCGCTGGAACTAATTGAAAAACCGGAAACTTTTGAAGGATGGGAATCCGTATATAATAGTGGGATGGGTTGTTTAGACTGGCGCCATCTGTCCAGTCCGCTCGAATTGCGAAGTTGGAAACCCGGCGACAGGTACCAACCCTCAGGGAGCAGCGGGATAGAAAAGATCAAGACCCTATTCCAGCGAGCGCGTATACCTGTATGGGAACGGCGCGGCTGGCCCGTCCTTTGGGGCGGTGAGGCTATTGTTTGGGCGCGTCGCTTTGGCCCGTCCGCTCTGGTTGCGGCAGATTCCAGCAGCAGCATAATCCTACGGGTTCGGGAATTGGAAGCCAGGTGAACGGAAATTGGAATCGGGAAGGCTGGAAGCGGCGTCTATGCAAGTAGGGCCGATACGGAGGTTTCGTGAATTCTAACATCAAAACCATCATTTTTTGGGTAATTCTGTTTTGCGTCGCCGGGCTGCTGTTTGCGGTGGTCCACAACAGCCAGGGGAAGAAAGACACGGAGTTCACGTTTAGCGACTTCCTGGCCAAAGTACAAGAAGGGCAGATCAAAACCGCCACGATTGACGGCGGCGACGTACACGGCGACATGCTGGGAGGAGCCGCGTATCACACTACGGTACCGACCAATTACCCCGCGCTCTACGACAAGCTGAACGACAAGGGCGTGGCGACTACGATGAAGAACCAGAATAACGGAACCTGGATCTCCATTCTGCTGAATGCCTCGCCATTTATCGTGCTGATCGCGTTCTGGATTTTCATGATGCGCCAGATGCAGAGCGGCGGGAACAAAGCGTTGAGCTTCGGCAAGAGCCGCGCGCGCCTGCATTCCACGCAACAGAAGAAGGTCACGTTTAAAGACGTTGCGGGTGTGGAAGAGGCCAAGGAAGAGTTGCAGGAGATTATCGAGTTCCTGCGCGAGCCGCAGAAATTCCAGAAGTTGGGCGGCCGCATTCCTAAAGGCGTTCTGCTGATCGGGCCCCCGGGAACGGGCAAGACGCTATTGGCCCGGGCCATCGCCGGGGAAGCCAGCGTGCCGTTCTTCTCCATCTCTGGTTCGGACTTCGTGGAAATGTTCGTGGGCGTGGGCGCAAGCCGCGTGCGCGACCTGTTCGAGCAGGGCAAGAAGAACGCTCCGTGCATCATCTTCATCGACGAAATCGATGCTGTGGGCCGGCATCGCGGCGCGGGTCTGGGCGGCGGGCACGATGAGCGGGAGCAGACCCTGAACCAGTTGCTGGTGGAGATGGACGGTTTCGAATCCAACGAAGGCGTAATCCTGGTGGCGGCGACCAACCGCCCCGACGTGCTTGACCCGGCGCTGCTGCGGCCGGGCCGTTTCGACCGCCGCGTGGTGGTGGGCCGTCCGGACGTGCAGGGGCGCGAAGCCATTCTGCGGGTCCACACCAAGAAAATTCCACTGGGAGACAACGTCGACCTTTCCGTGCTGGCACGCGGGACACCCGGTCTGGCGGGCGCTGACCTGGCCAACCTGGTGAATGAATCGGCCCTCAATGCCGCGCGGCAGAATCGCAAAGTAGTGATGATGGTGGATTTCGAACTGGCCAAGGATAAGATCCTGATGGGCGCGGAACGGAAATCCATGATCCTGAGCGACGCCGAAAAGCGCAATACGGCCTATCACGAAGCGGGACATGCGCTGGTGGCGGCGGTGCTTCCCAATGCCGACCCGCTGCACAAAGTCACGATCATTCCGCGCGGCATGGCGCTGGGCGTGACCATGCAGTTACCCATCGACGACAAGCATTCCTACAATAAGGAGTATCTGCTGTCGCAATTGACGATCCTGATGGCGGGTCGAATCGCCGAAGAGCGGTACATGCACCACATGACCACGGGTGCGGGCAACGATATCGAGCGCGCCACGGACCTGGCCCGCAAGATGGTTTGCGAGTGGGGCATGAGCGAACTGGGACCGCTGAGTTTCGGCAAGAAGGAAGAGCAGATTTTCCTGGGCCGCGAAATCGCGCAACACCGCGACTACAGTGAAGAGACGGCGATCCGGATCGACGAGCAGGTGAAGAAACTGGTGCAGGGCGGATACGATTCGGCCACCGCCATAATCGAGCAGCACTCTGACGCGCTGGTACAGATTGCCGAGGCATTGCTGGTGCGTGAAATTCTGGACGGCGCGGAAGTGCTGGCGTTGATCAATCACCAGACGCTTCCGCCGGTGTCCAAATCGGGCGGCAAGGATGCCGAGGATCACACGCAGCAGGTGCTGCGTCCGGAAACCCCGCGCCGCGTCACGGGACTCTCAGAAGGGGAGCGTCCACAGCCGGCGTGATTCCGCGGTTTCCGATTTATCTGTTCGATATTGACGGCACACTGCTGGATTCCGCGCGGGATATCTGCGGCGCGATCCAGCAGGTGCTGGAAGCCACCGATCTGGCCCCCGTCTCGTTCGAATTTCTGAAAGGCTACATTGGCCTTCATCTGCTGGATCTCTTCCAGGATCTTTTCCCCCAATACACGCCGGAGCAGTACGACGAACTGATCCGGCAGTATCGCGTCTTCTATCTGGCGCGAGAGCACAAGCTGACGCAGATTTATCCTGGCGTGGCGGAGGGACTGGCGGCGTTGGGCGGGCGCAAATCCACGGCTACCACGAAAGGCTCGCCCACCACGCGGCTGATCCTGGAACAGTTCGGCCTGCTGCGATACTTCGAGCATGTGCAGGGGACCGACGGTTTCCCGTGCAAGCCAGCGCCGGACGTGATCTTCACGGCTCTGGCGGCGCTGGGCGCCAAGCCGGAGGATTGCCTGTTCGTGGGCGATTCGCCCGCCGATATGGAGGCTGGGCGGCGCGCCGGAGTGAAGACCTGCGCGGTCCGCTACGGTTACGGCAAGGATGAAGAGATGGCGCGCTTCACGCCGGATTACTGGATCGACGATCTGCGCGCCCTGGTAAACGGCTGAGCGGTTTTGGGGCTACGGCATCACCACGGCGATCGTGCGATTCTCTTCGTGCCAGGTGGCGGCGGAGATGCGCTTCCCTTCGAATTCCATTTCGATGGCGCCGGTTTCCGTCCGTGCCGCCACAATTCGAAATTGCGGAAGCTGCCCGAATCCCAGCCGGATCGCCTTGACCGCGGCTTCCTTAGCGCACCAACCCCGGTGGATCCACTCATGGCGAGCCGGCGCCGGAAAACACGCCAGTTCATCCTGCCGGAAGGCGAAGCCGGCGAAACCGGCATCGCGCTCTTTCACTTCCGATAAATCCACGCCCAGGCCCGAGGCCTCCCCGGCGATGGCGATGGCTTCGTTTTCGATGTGCGCAATGGAAATGGCCAGCGACGGCATCGACGGCGTCTTCAGGCGAGGCGCGCCATCGGCTTCGTTGACAATCTCCACCTCCAGTGGATGCAAGAGGATGTCGCGGTGCTGCCGCAGCCAGCCGCGCACCGCGTCTTTAGCGGCCACTCGTCCCAACAGCCAATCCAGGGCGGGACGCTGCCGGTACACGGCCCATTCCGCGGGCCGCAGGTACAGGCGAGCGACCCACTCCTGCGGCAGATCGCCCAGGCCGTCCGCCTTCACGCGGTAACAACTGACGGAGGCGGAAGGGAGCGGCCACGCCAGCGACAGGTAACCCTCGCGCGGCCGGTGATTGGCTTCCAGCAGGCCCTTGGGACTGAGTACCCGCCACGCCTGCAAGCCCTCCACCCGAATCCACAACCGGCCGCCGGAATCGTAAGCCTCGTAGTCCGCATCCACCCTGCGCCCGTCCCGCTTGCGATAGCGGACCGATGCCCGGATTGGCGAGCCAAAGCGCGGAGCGGGGCCGAAGCGCGTAATCCGCTGCATCCCCACGGGCATCAGGAACCAGCCATCCAGCCAGCCGCGGTAGCCCACAATTTGCTGCAAAGCGTCCAGCAGCAGCGGTTCGAACACCATGCTTGCCCCGGGTGTGCCAAGATGCTCTTCCGGGCCGCTGGCTACCAGGTCCGCTCCGATATGCGTGCCGGACATCCCCCGAAAGTTGCGGATCAACTGGAACATGGGCCCGTGGAATAGCGGGCCCTGGGCATAGAACTCGGCCGCTGTGTGCGGGCATTCGCGGTCGTAGACCTGCTCCATCGGCTGCGGCGGTTCAGGCAGAGAGGCGCCCATGGTAGCCTGGCCGCGAAATGCCGGCGCCTTGTGGCCGGGAGTGTACAGCTCGACTTCCACTTCGCGCTCGGCCACGCGCCGGGCGCGGATGGTGACCTCCAGTGTGGCGGAGCTTTCGAGCGACACCCAGCGCCTGGCTTCCATGCCGTGGCAGGCCGTCACGTGGAGGCCGGGCATGAGGGTTTCCGCCACCTGCGACAGGGTTTCCAATTCAAATGTCAGCGGAAGAGTGGCTAAGCGCTCCGGCATGGGCTTCAAATCGTCCGGAATATTCAGCAGCGCATGTTGGGAGAGAAACAGATGGCGGTCGAGGTCCAACACCAGGCGCGATTCCAGTTCCTGCCCGGGGACCATGCTCCGGATCTCGCCAACGAATGGCCGCGGATGGGACACCACGGGCGCAGCCGGCACCGCGGGCGCTGTTTGCGGGTGCACGCGCATGACCGCCGCGGCAGTGGCCGCCTGGGTATCCAGAAACTGCTGGAGCAGTTCCGTTTCGCTCTGCTCCCACGCCCGCTGCGTTTCCAGGAAGCGACCCATCATGGCCGCGGTCTGGCCGGGGACGGTGGCCTTGCGGCCAATGGAGCGGACCGGGGCCGTTGGCGTTTCCGGCTGCGGCTGCGGAGCCGCGGCATATTGCGCCCGCACCCATTCCGCCGTCTCCGCCGGCAGGTGCAGGCGCGGGGGTTTCAGCGAGAGCTTGCGGGCGCTTTTCGGCGGGGCTGCGCCATCGCCTAACTCGACCTGCCGCAGGTTGCGATAGCGATACAGCAATGCCGGCTGAAAAGGCCTGCCCAGCATCGCCAGGTGCGCCAGCAGGTGATGCAATTGCTCCAGGCCGCCGCGATGCGTGACATCGCTGGAGAGCGCCACATAATCCGAACCCGCGAGCGTGTTTTCGACGTTGGCGGGCATCTTCCCGCCCGCGCCCAGTTGCACGAAGATGCGCACGCCATCGGCATAGAGCCGGGAGATGGTGTTCTTGATCTTCACTGGCCGCGTGACGGCGGCGAGCATCATCTCCCGGATTCCGTCCGGTGTCCGCGGATAGGGCGTGGCGGTGGTTCCCGAATAGACGGTGTACTTGCCGGGGCCGAGGGGAATCATGCCGACGATGGCGCGAAGCCTGGCCTCAAACGGAGCCGCCCTTTCGGTATGCACAGTCAGGTAGGGCATGAGCAGGGGAAAGACCGGCAGGGCCTGTCCCCAGATTCCGGCTTCCTTGAATTTGTCGAGCGCGGCGCGCACCGCCGCAACCTCTCCTCCGATGAAGATTTGCGAGGGCGATACATCCATCGTCACCGAGACATTACCCGGCATGCCGTGCATCATGGCTTCCGCGCGTTCGGAGGACGTAGCCACCATGGCCCAAAGCGCATCCACGGTCTCGCCGGGGTCCGCCAGGGTTTTGGTAATGCCGCGCAGAGGCTTCAGCATGTCGACGCTGAAGCGGGCCGGATCGATAATTTCCGAAGCGAAGAGGGAAGACAATTCGCCCAGCGAAAATCCGGCCATGGTGTCGGGCTCTGCTCCCAAGGACCTCAACAGATCCCAACTGGCCAGGTTCGCCATCGACATTCCCATGGGTGACCGTTCCGACCAAGCCAGGTTGAATTCGATCTTCTGGAGAGCTTTGCGATCGAGCAGCGGAGGCGGGAACAACTGGTAGCTGAAGGGCTGTGTCTCATCGTCGTCGCGGGTGATGCTGTCCACCAGGTCGAGGTTGCGGCGAATCTCCGGGAAATGCAGGTACAGCTCCGCCAGCCTCTCGGTGTACCCGCCGGCCAAACCGGGAAAGCCGATGCCGGGGAAGAGAAAAGCCATTTTGCCGGGATACGGTGTGGACCCGTAGTAAATGCCGGAGGCTTCCTGAATGCGCGCCTCCGGAGTGGCCGCGATACCAGCCTGCACCCGTTCCAGTTTGGCGGCGAGGTCCGCCACGCTTTTGGCCACAATGGCCAGGCGCACGGGATGCGCATCGGAAAAGCTGGTGCTGGAAGTGAAGCACAGGTCGCCCAGTTGTTCGCCGCCGGCGCGGGCGAGAGTTTCGCGCCATGGGGCCAGACCGTCCAGCAGCCGCGCCGGCGATTCCGCGCTGGCCAGAAACAGCTCCGAGGTTTGCGGAGTCAGTGACTGCCACGGCGCGGTCTCGGCGGCCTCTTCCAGAATGGCGTGGGCGTTGATGCCGCCGAAGCCGAAGGCGTTGACGGCCGCCGTCCGCACGAGTTCCGGCGGCGATACCCAGGGCCGCGCGGCGGTATTGACGCAGATCCGGCTGCCAACCAGCTTGGGGTGCACGCGCTCCACGTTGCAGGTGGGCGGCAGCAGGCGGTGATAGATGGCCAGCGCGGTCTTGATGAGGCTGGCCATTCCGGCGGCGGGCATGGCATGGCCGATCATGGACTTCACCGAGCCCAGCGCCATGCTGTTGCCTTCGCGCCCGTAGACTGCGTGCAGCGCGTCGATCTCCATGTTGTCGCCCACCACGGTGGCGGTTCCATGGCCTTCAATCAGAGCCACGGTTTGCGGATCGACGCCGGATTCTTCATAGGCCCGGCGCATGGCCAGGCACTCGCCTTCCAAGCGAGGCGTCATGATGGTGGAGCCGCGGCCATCGCTGGCTACCCCCACGCCGCGAATGGCCGCGTAGATGCGATCGCCATCGCGCCGGGCGTCGGAGAGGCGCTTCAAAACGACGGCGCCCAGCCCTTCGCCGATCAGCAACCCGTCGCCATCTTCGGCGAAGGGACGGCAGACTCCGCTGCGCGACAGCGCGCCGATGGTGTGAAACGCCAGCCAGAACGCGGGCTTCTGATTCAAGTGCACGCCGGCCGCGATTCCCACGTCGCACCGCCGCTCGCGCAAACTGCGCACCACGTTGTCCACGGCAATCAGCGAGGAGGCGCAGGCGGCGTCCACGGTGTAGTTGCGGCCCATCACGTTCAAGCGATTGGCGGCGCGTCCGGAGGTGAGATTGGGCATGGCGCAGGCAACCACATCGGCGGTCACGGCGCCCAGACCGGCCTGGAGCCTCTGGCGAATCTCTTCCGCCACGCCACTGGATCCTTGGGGCAGAATCTGGCCCAGCAGTGCGGTGACCTGGTCGATCGCCTCCATCCGCAGGTACATGTGTTCGGCGCCGTTGGAGATGTAGCTGCCGCGGCCGATCACGATTTCGGTATTCTCCGGCGAAGCCACGGGCGTGCCTCGACGTGCGGGCGCGTTCCGCATATTGCGCAGCGCCGCGTCGATCACGGAGAGCACCAGGAACTGCTCGGCGTCTCCTTCTTGCACCTCGGAGGGCATGACGCCGAAGGCCAGCGGATCGAAATCCGTGAAGCCGTCGATGAAGCCGCCGGGCAGCGGCGGCAGATCGTGGCCGCCCACGCCGTTCCAGCGATCCGGCGGCATCGGCGCGAGACTGCTGGTCCCGCGCACAATGTTTCTCCAGAAGGCGGCCAGGTTGGGTGCGCCCGGAAAGACGCACTCCATCCCCACGATAGCGATGGGCTCCTGGGGCATGGCTACTCCGGAAAGGCGATAGCGCCGGGGATGAAGTGGTACGCTTCAGGCGCGCCCTTGGCGCCGAACATCAGCTCGTCCACGAAGCTCTGCACGCCCACGGAGATCGGGTGGAAGACCACGCCGCGCTCGCGTAACAGATCCGGAGGATAGCGCGTGGCGATGCCTACGCCTTCCCACGGGCCCCAGCAGATGGCGGTGACGCGAGCCTTCCAGTCGCGGTCCAGCCTGCATGCCAGCCGGTTCAAGACCTCGTTGGCCGAAGAGTAATCCGTGCCTCCGGCGTACCCGTAGCGCGCCGCCAGCGAGGAGAGGAAGAACATAAAGCGCAACGACTCCGGCCGCAGGGTCCGGGCCAGAACCAGCGCCGGCTGCACCTTGGTATCGAAGACGCGCTGGAACGAATCCGGGGACTTGGTGTTGAACATGATGTCCTCCACAATCCCGGCGCCGTGGACCACGCCATCGATGCGGCCATGCCGCTCGTAAACGGATTGAATCAGCGCTTCGAATGCCGCGGAATCCCGAACGTCCAGCGCGTGATATTCGGCGCGTGCGCCGGTGGCCTTCAAGCGGTCCAGGGTGGCCCGAATCTCCCGCCCGCGCAGGATCGCCTGGTACTCGCTCTCCACCACGTTCGGGGTCACCAGTTGCCCCTGGTTCTTTCTGCGCTCTACAATCGCCCGTTTCAAATCGGCGGGCGATTCCAGTCCGATGGTCTCCGGGCCTTCCGCCTTCGGCAGGGCGGACCTGCCGGCCAGCACGAAAGTTCCCCGGAAACGCGACGCCAGGCGAAGGGCGATTTCCGCGGTGATTCCGCGCGCCCCGCCGGTCACCAGCACCACGGCATGTTCATCCAGCGGCGGCGGAACCTGGGCGGTGAAATCCAATCCGGATTCGCACATCTTGAGCGCGAATCGCCGGCCGCCGGAGTACCCCACCTCGATTCGCCAGTCGCTGCCGGCGCTCTCGCTCAGCACGTGTCCCAGGACGTCCGGACCTTCCCGCGGGTCCATGTCGATGGACTTCATGGTGACTTCCGGCCACTCGCTGGAGAGGCACTTCAACACCAGCGCGATGGCCGCCGAGCCGGGACGAAACTCGCCCGGTTCGCCATGCACACCGAACTGGCCGCCCATACCCGTGACCGCGACCAGCGATCCCCTGGTGCTCCGGAGATCCTGCTCGAACACCGCGGCCAGCGTGTTCAGGCTCTTCAGTTCCAGGCAATCGGCGGCATTGCCGTTGCAGTCCAGCGGAAGAAAGTGACACAGCGTGGTCACGGTTCCGTACTCCTGCCGGACCCACTGCCGCACTTGAGCCACACCTTCGCGGCTGGACAGGTCCGCTTCGTAAATGCCGGGGCTGACCACTCGGCAGGATGCGCCGTGACGCACTACCGCGGCCTTCACGCCGAGCGCCGAAAGGGCGGCAGTGGCTTCACGGGCGCGTCCCGAATGGTCCTCGGTCAGGAGCACCACTTCGTTGACGCGCGGCTGCCGGGTTCCGCCGGTCAGGGGTTCTTCGACGGCGCGCACCAGAAACCGGCGGAGCGGCCGCGCCGGGTGCGCCTCCGGAGCCGGGCTGGTGGCCACGGTTGCCGCCGCAGCCGTCGCGGCGGGCGCGGGAGTTTCGCGTTCCCCGGCCCGCTCCTTCAACCATGCCAGCACTTCGCGCAGAGTCCGCAGTTTGGAGATCGCCAGGAAGTATTCTTCGCGTTCCTGGTCGTTCTGACTGAAGCCCACGTTTTCCAGCAGGCCGCCGAAGATTTCGGCGCGCTTGATCGAGTCGATTCCCAGATCGGCTTCCAGGTTCTGATCCAATTCCAGCATCTCGGGCGGGTAGCCGGTCCGCTTGCCGATCAGGTCCAGGAGCAGTTCCTGCAAAGCGGGACCGGCGGGCGCGGCGGCCGGGGCCGGCGGCGCTACCGGAGCCGGCGGCGGGGGTGGCGCCACCACCACGGGAGCGGGTGCTGCGTGCGCCTGCGGCGGC
>JARLGM010000080.1 GCA_031292755.1 Candidatus Sulfopaludibacter sp. | reverse complement strand
TTTGATTGTGGTCATGTCCGTGGTGAACGGCATGAACCTCTACATTCAGGAACACATCGCCAACCTGGGCACGAATACGTTCGTGCTGCACCAGTTTCAGTGGGCTCAGAGCTTCGATACCTTCCTCACGGCCCGCCGCCGCAACCAACCCATCCGCATCGAGGATTACGAATACCTGCGGGACAATCTCCGGGGATACCTGCAAATCGGCGCCTTGGCGAATCTCAGCCCCAATCCGCCGGCGCGTTACAAAAGTCACGTGATCGAGGAGATCACCTTGAACGGCATGACCGCGAGCTTCGCGGATATCGGGCGGGAAAAGATCCAATCCGGCCGCTACATCAGCGAGAGCGATTACCAGCACAATTCCCGCGTCTGCGTGATCGGCCAGGACCTGGTGGAAAAACTGTTTCCCAATATCGATCCTCTGGAGAAGGAATTGTCGGTGGGCGGTCTGCCCTTCCGGGTCATCGGGATCGCCGAGAGGGTCGGCAGCACCTTCGGACAGAGCGAGGACAATTTCGCTTTTGTGCCCCTTTCGACGATGCGCAGCATCTGGTTGGGCCGTCCGGAGCTGCTGGTGTACATTAAAGCTCCGGACGGCAGCCACATGATGGAGTTGCAGGACGAAGTGCGGGCCCTGATGCGCGCCCGCCGCCACGTCCCTTATAACGAGCCCGATACTTTCGGCATCAATGCCTCCGATACCCTGATGAGCGCGTGGAGGAACCTGACCGGGACTATCTTCGCGGTCACCATCGGGCTGGTGGCCGTCTTCATGGTAGTGGGCGGAATCGTGATCATGAACATCATGCTGGCCAGCGTCACCGAGCGGACGCACGAGATCGGCATCCGTAAATCGCTGGGGGCCAGGCGGCGCGACATCCTGTGGCAATTCGTGATTGAAGCGGGCGTGATGAGCGGCACAGGAGGAATTGCCGGCGTGCTGCTGGCTACGGGCATTGCGCGCATCGTGAACGCGTTCTTCACCGCGTCGGTACCGGTCGGCGCCATGGTGATGGGGGTAGCGTTATCGGCCACGGTGGGCCTGTTTTTCGGGATTTACCCGGCGCGGAAAGCGGCGCGCCTGGAGCCCATCGAAGCCCTTCGAACGGAGAACTGACGATGCAAGTCCGCGGCCGCCACATTCGCGAAAACCTGCTCCTGGCGCTGGATACGCTGCGCACCCACAAATTTCGCAGCTTTCTGACGGTGCTCGGCGTGGTCATCGGCACCACCACGGTGATCGCGGTGACTTCGCTCATCGCGGGTCTGGACAAGCAACTGGTGGACGTGGCCGAACAGTTCGGCACGCGCACCCTGTGGGTCTACAAACTGCAGATCGGAGCTCCCCACTCGCTGACCCGCGAAGAACGCCTGCGCAAGCCACTCAGCTACGAAGACGCCATGGCTATTCAGGAGCAGTGCCCATCGGCCGAGCTGGTATCCGTGGAACTGTTTCGCGAAATGGGCGACTTCGGCCTGCCGCCCGTCACCGCGCGCTACAAGGGCCAGGACATGCTGGACGCCCTTTTCGTGGGGGTAACCGCGGATCACTTGCGGCTGATCAACGCGACGCTGCGCGAAGGCCGTTTCTTCACCGGCACGGAAGATCAGCACCGCCGGGATGTGGGGGTAATCGGCAATGGCGTGCGCGAGCGCTTCTTTCCGCACGAAGACCCCATCGGCAAGAGCCTGCTGGTGGATGGTCATACCGTGGAAGTCATCGGTACGCTGACCAAGTTCAAATCGTTTCTGGGAGACGATCAGAACGATAAAGCCATCCTCGTGCCGTACAACACGTTCAAGAAGGTGTATCCCGAAGCCAAAGACAATTTCCTTTGTGTGCTGGTGCGGCCCGGCAAAATGGAGCAGGCCAAGGACGAAGTCACCGAGTTGCTGCGCCGCCGGCGCCATGTGAAGCCGAAGGATCCCGACAACTTCGGCGTGGCCACCGCCGAATCGGTGATCACCCAGTTCCGGGAGGTGATCGGCACGGTGGCGCTGGTGATGGTAGTGATCTCTTCCATCGGCCTGCTGGTGGGCGGCATTGGCGTGATGAACATCATGCTGGTCTCGGTCACCGAGCGCACGCGCGAAATCGGCGTGCGCAAGGCGGTGGGCGCGCGCCGCAGCGATATTATCTGGCAGTTCCTGCTGGAGGCCATGACGGTGACGGCGGCGGGCGGCGTAATCGGCATTCTGGCGGGGTGGGTGCTCAGCCTGGCCATACGGACGTTCGTTCCCAGCGTACCCTCTACCGTCCCCCTGTGGAGCGTGTTCGCCGGCTTTACGGTGGCCACCAGTGTGGGCCTGTTCTTCGGCATCTGGCCCGCGATGAAAGCGGCGAAGCTCGACCCGATCGCGGCACTAAGATACGAGTAGGGTGTAGTTGGCAGCCTGTTTCGCTGGTCTTAGTAATGTGAAGTTTCTGGCGCTCGGCCTTGCGTTTGCGCTCGCCACGCCGGCGCAAACGCTGTCCTTGGGCGTTTCGGCCGGTGTCCCCATTTCGCCGCACTCGCAGAATTACGGTCAGGGCTGCATTTCCGCAACGCAGGGGCCGTGCGGCTCTAACGATTTTTACGCCAGGCCTTACGCCGTGGGACCGGTCGCGGGAATCGGTATCCGGTGGGGCGTTTCCATTCAGGCCGGCGCGCTCTATGAGAGATTTCACATAGACCAAACAAGAGGGCTGACGGTGGGCCGCGGCAGCGGATCTGTCGATTTCGGACACCAGTACAGCGTGGGCGCCAATGCCTGGCTCTTTCCGCTGCTCCTCAGGTATACGCGCGGCCGTGGCAGGATATCGCCATTCGTCAATGCCGGTGCGACGCTGCGCCATTTGGGCGTCTTCACAGGCAATGGGACGCAACTGGACTTCTATCTGCAGCCGCACCCAGCCACGTTTCAAATCTCCACGGGCCGCGATCTCGATGCCGCGGTTACTGCCGGAACGGGCCTGAAGTGGCGCGCTGCCATTTTCGATATCGCACCGGAGGTGCGCTTCCTCCATTGGACGTCGTCGTACTACCAGCCGGCGCAGAATCAGGCTATGCTGATCGTGGCGATAACATTCCCCTTGCAGCGTTAGAGAAGGCGTCAGAGAATTGTCTGAAACAGCGACTGCACCATGAACCAGTACATAGGCCCGGCTTGTGGCTTGATCCAGGCCAGGTATACCGGACCGTACTGCGCGGCGTTGGTGACGGTTTGCTTGCGCAGGCCCTTGAAACCGCCGGCGAACAGTTTCTTCTGCAAGAGCTGATGATCTTTCGCGCGGAAGACGCGCACTTCGATGGCGAGATTGAGGCTGTCTCCGGTCTGCGCCTCACAGGCCGCGCCTGGTTGGATTTCCACGGTCACCTGCGCATCGGCGTCGCTGGGTTTATCCAACTGCACGATCTGAACGATGCCCTTGCCGGAGGTGCGGGCGTAATCGACGATTTCTTTCACCGTAGCGGCTCCCAGGTCCAGGTTGGTCACCTCCTGCTTCAACTGAAGGGGAGGCATGAAGCAGGAGCTGATGAGCGCGCCGGCCGCCACCACGGCATCCATGGCAATGCGCGCGTGCGGCGGTTGAGGGAGGGACCGAAGCGCCTGCTCGTGGTCATTGCGGCCGGCGGGCGCGAGCAGAGCCAGGCCATAGGCGGTGAAGCCGGACTTGTCGCGCGCATCGGCGCGGGCGCCTTTGGCCAGCAGCACGCGCACCGTCTCCGCGTACCCGTGCTGGGCGGCGAGCATGAGCGGCGTCCGCCCTTCCTTATCGTGCGCTTCCAGGGGAGCGCCCTTCTCGATCAACGCCTGGACGTCGGGAGTTTTGCCCGAAGCCGAAGCCGAGAGGATCTGCGTGGACAGGTCCGCCGCGCGAACCATCATCACGCCGAGCACGAGGACAGCGAAGAGGAATCGCATGATTAGTGCATGGCCACGCCGCCGGCGCGATTCTTGGGACGCTTCATCACCAAGAGCAGCGGCAGCACCAGGAGAAACACCACCCCCAGGGCCAGGAACGTATCCACGAAGGCGGCCATGGATGCCTGGCGCTCCACCAGGTTCCAGAGTGACACGTAGGCCTGGCGCGACGCCAGAACCGGATCCGAGCCGCGCGCTATCATCGCGGATTGCAGGTTGCTGGAGAGCATCCGCGCCCGCGGGTTGAAAGCGGTGACGTGCGCCCCCAGGACGTTGGTGTGAATCTGCGTCCGGCGGAACAGATACGTGGTGGCGCTGGCGATTCCCACGCTGCCGCCCAGATTGCGCATGAGATTGAACATGCTGGTGGCGTTGCCCATTTCTTCCTTGGGAATCGGATCCATGGTGGCGGTGGTGAGCGGCACAAAGAGCAGCGCCAGCGCCGCGCCTTGAATAAACTGGGGCCAGAAAATGTCCCAATACCCCGCCTCCAGATTCAGGCGCGAGAGCGCGTAAAGGCTCCAGGACGCGCCAACCAGGCCCACCGCCAGCACCTTGCGCGGGTCGAACTTTCCGAGCACCGTGCCCACTACCGGCATCATCAGGAACGACCCCAGCCCGCGCGGAGCCATGGCAATCCCGGCCTCCAGCGCCGGGTACCCCATCAGCGTTTGCAGGAAAATGGGGACCAGCAGCAGGCTGCCGTACAGCACGAAGCCGAGGATGGTCATCAGGAACACCCCGGCGCTGTAGGTTCGATTGGCGAAGACGCGCAGGTGGACTACGGGATCGCGCGTTTTCAGTTCGCGCACGATGAACGCGGCGATGCCGATGCCGGCCAGCACGGCGCAGATGACCATCCAGTTGGAGGCGAACCAATCCTCCTCCTGGCCTTTGTCCAAAACAATCTGGAGCGCGCCCACTCCTACCGCCAACATGCCCATGCCCCAGAAGTCGATGCCGCGGTTCGAGCGCCGGATGTAGGGCGGGTCGAAAATAAAGAGGCGGGTCATGATGACCGACGCCAGTCCCACCGGCAGATTGATGTAGAAGACCCAGCGCCAACTGTAGTTTTCGGTGAGCCAGCCGCCGATCACCGGACCGAGCATGGGCGCCACCACCACGCCGAGTCCCCAAAAGGCCATGGCTTTGCTCCGGTCGCGCGGAGGGAAGGCTTCCAGCATGACCGCCTGGGAGAGCGGTTGCAGCGCGCCGCCGGTGGCCCCTTGCAGGATGCGGAACAGAATCAGAACGGGGAGGCTGGGGGCCAGCCCGCACAAAACCGAAGCAGTGGTGAATCCAAAAACCGCGGCGGTGAGCGTGCGCTTCCGGCCGAAGTAATTCGCAATCCATCCCGTCATGGGAAGGACGATGGCGTTGGCAACCAGGTAGGAGGTGAGCGCCCACGCGGCTTCATCCACACTGGCCGACAGGCTGCCGGCAATATGCGGAAGAGACACATTGACCACAGTGGTGTCCAGCACCTCCATGAAGGTGGCCAGCATCACGGCGATGGCGACAATCCAAGGGTTAACCTGGGGCTGCTGTGGAGCAGACGGCATCCGTTAGTTCCATGATGCCATGCTTCCCCGAAAAGATGCGCGTCAGAAGGTGTAGGGAGGCGGCGTAATGCCCTTCACCCGCAAGTACACTTCGGCCTGCCCGCGGTGATGCGCGGTGTGCGTGAAATAGGACCAGAGCCACTCGAACCCGGTCATTTTTCGCGAGGTGCCCACCACGGCGTCCATTTTTTCCGGCGTCATGGATGCCACGGCTTTATTACAGAACGCGAAGGTATCGGTGAGGAACTTGACGGCGGCGTCCTTCTCGATGCCGAGCTTTTCATCCTTCAGGGCTGCCGCGAGTGTTTCCGGCACCGCCGGACCTTTCATGCCGCTGGCCAGTGTGCAGGCGTTCAGATTGGCCCCGGCGATCTGCACCATTAACTGTCCGAAGCTCAGTTCCTCGGGGACCGGCTTGAAACCGTAGCCGTCCGCCGGCATCTTCTGAGCCACCGCGAGGGTGAAGTCTTCGGTGGTCTTCCAGTGTTTCACCAGGCTATCGTGCAACGTGGATTGCGCCAGCGCCGGCAATGCCAGGGCCATGGCGAGAAACGGGGCGAATCGAGAAGGCGGGAGTGTCAGCATAAGCACCTTACACTCTAGCGCAAGAAGCCCGGCTACTTCTCGCGCGTGATTGTTACATTTCCGCGGGCTTCGATCTTGCCGGAATCCTCGTGGAAATCGGCCGCGTCGGCGTGCGTAACCACGTATCCGGCGCAGGCCTGCGTATTCCCTGGACCGGTGACCACGCAGACCCTCATTCTGATTTCCACGCTTCCTTTCAGGTGGACGACGGTAGGATACTCGGCGCCACGTTCGATTTCGAGGGCGGCAACAGTAACAGCCGGCTGCCCGCTGGCAGTGGGAATCGGCAGGTGCTTGAGTTGGCCGGCAGGATAATCCTGCGCGGTGAGGGCCAGAGCGCTGACGGCAAGTGCAGCAAGAAACAGTTTCATGGTCCGGGGATCCTTCCCGGTCTTCTGACGCGTCTTGCCGCGCGCGCGTTTCGATGAAAGGGCTGGCGCTCTTTGTAAGATAGGGAGACTGGAAACCACAGCGCGATGAACAAACGTCCGATCCCGGTGACGATAATCGGGTGGGTATACATAGCGACAGGCGCCGTTGGCATGGCGTATCATTTCAGCGATCTCAACGCCGGGAGCGTGTTTCAATACGACGCGCTTTGGATCGAACTGGTGCGGATGTCAGCGGTGGTGTGTGGAGCGTTCATGCTCCGCGGGTGCGACTGGGCCAGATGGGTGGCGCTCGCGTGGATCGGATTTCACGTAATCCTGAGCGCGTTCCACACGCTGCCTGAACTGGCGATGCACTGCCTGTTCTTTGCAGTGATTGCCTGGTTTCTCTTTCGCGGCGACGCGGCACGGTATTTTCGCGGCCGTCGAAAAGCAGCCCGGTCTGAAGCTAATTAATGCCGGCAAGATTGCGGCCGGCACCCCGATCATCGATCACGCCGAACATCCATCGGATAACCGACCTGCCCGCGTACCAGCGCGTCCGGCAGTTCGGCGATGCTGTGGAGGATCAGGTCCGGGCGGCTCTCGTGCATGCGCGCGGCGTCCACGTAATCGGTGACGATTCCGACGGTGAACACGCCGGCATTGCGGCCCTGCTCCATGTCCACGGGCGTATCGCCCACGTACCAGCAGGTCCCGGGCACGCAACCCATCGTCGCCAAGGCTTTCAGGACGCCTTCCGGGTGCGGTTTGGAATGGGTGACATCTTCATGGCAGACCACCGCCCCAAAGCTGGATTCGAGGCCCAGGCACGCGAGTTCTTTTTCGATGCGCGGACGGGTGCCGTTGGTCACCATGCCGGTGACGATTCCCCGGGCCCGGAGCGCGTCCAGTACCCGCCCGGCGCCCGGCATCAGCCCCGGCGCCTCGCCCCCGTAATGATGCTGCCAGCGCTGGTCGGCCTGCTTCCAGAGCTCTCCGGCAAGACCGAGCGCTTCGTACATGCGATACCAGCGCGGGGTGTAGATAGCCCGGTATTTCTCGTCGGTGAATGCCACACCGAAATCCGCCATAGACTTCCGAAACGCCCGCAGGCTGGCGGCGCCGGAATCGAAGAGAGTTCCATCCCAATCGAACAACACGGTTGCGGGGATTGTTGCCGTCACCTCCGAATTATCCCATTCTGGAAGAGGATGCAGCCCCACAAACCGAAGTCGTCTACTCCACGTCGCATTTCGACCTGCTGGCCAAGACTATGAAGCCCGGCGAAGAGCCGTACGATTCGCTGCGCGTTCCGAGAAGGTCCCGCCTCGATGCGGCTGTGCAAACGCGGCCCAGTGGGGTGTGGGGCACCTAATGGCGAGCAGGTACCGCATCCCATTGATAAACAGTGGCTTACGATCTACAGCCGGTCTTACTGCAGCCGCGGGCGCATTTGTTCGTTCGAAACCAGACCGTCGAAAATGGCCAAAACCTGCTTGCGGTACGCGTAGACGCGCTGGAGGTTTTCCCGGAAGGATGCTTCGAAGTCTCGTGCTTTCATCCACTTATCGACCATGAGACGAGGAACGTCGATGTCTTGACGAAGAGTCTCGACATCGTGCCCGCGAAGGAACAGGCCGTAAAAGAAGGCGGCTTCCCGTTGTGGAGCCAGGGGATCGAATTCATCTCTCGCCGTCATATACGTCTCAGCGAAATGTCAGTATACCGAGCGCCCCAAGTTTACGGCAAGTCTCATTCTGGCTGCGGCGGGAAGAATTCCCCGGAAACCGCTTGGGAAGCGCAGCACAGAGCCCTCTTTCGCAATCGGCATAGACCACGCCACGGTGGCCCACCCGCCCTGCTAAGATTACGCCATGCCGACATTGATTCAAGTGCCGACGCGCGTGGAAGCGGCGGGGAACAAGCCGAAGTTGATCGATGAATATATTGGACGGGTGAATTCCGCGACGGATTCAGTGAGCGTGGCCCATATGCGCAGCCCGGCAGGATGGGTGGAGCCCGGCCAGTCGCCGGAGTTTGATGAGTTTACAGTTGTATTACGAGGGACACTGCAAGTGGAATCTCGGGGAGGATCGATCGAAGTTCACGCCGGACAGGCGGTAATTGCCCATCGCGGGGAATGGATCCGTTACAGCACGCCCCACGAGGAGGGCGCCGAGTACATCGCGGTGTGCCTGCCGGCTTTCTCGATGGCAGCGGTGCATCGCGATGAAGAGGGCTAACCGCCTGCGTTTGCCGCCATAGAGCCGACGGCGCGCGTTCGAAACTCGTACTTATCGATGCGGACAGCAGCCTTGCCGGTATCGGCGCGTACCACTTTGCCGGTCGCTACGAATTTCAGCGCGCAGGTGCCATCCAGCCGTGCCGGCCAGTTGACCGAGAGTTCCACGGTATGGCCCATCGGCAGCTTTTCTTCCGTGGTAAACAGAATGCCTCCACTACCGATATTCAGCGTCTGCCCGCTGCCGGTGATCGGCGGTGCTTTGGAAGGCTGAAGTACTTTGTATCTAACTTCTTCCCTAACTGGAAAGCGGGAAGTGCCCCGGCGGTCTGAACCACCTCCGAAGTGGGTTTCCGATTGTTCTGTCCCAAGATTCATACCTTTTACCGATCATGCTACACGCGAAGTATGGAAACAATAGCACGAAAGTACAGAAAATGGTGATGTATCTTGCGTATTTTTGGGAGTCGCTGAACCTTATATTGCCAGCCAAGGGTTCTAAGTAAGTTCTGATATTCTGGCTTATATGGATCAGGAACAGCTCCGGTCGCTGTTTGAACAGGTGCGCGATGGCGCTGTGGATATCGACGCGGCCATGACCCGGATGCGCCACATGCCGTTCGAAGACCTGGGCTTCGCTAAGGTAGACCATCATCGCGCGCTCCGCCACGGCATGCCGGAAGTGATCCTGGCGAAAGGGAAAACTCCCTCGCAAGTAGTCGCCATTGCCGAGGCGCTGCTTCGCAACGCACACAACGTTCTGATCACGCGGGCCGACCGGGAATGCGCGCAGGCGGTCGCCGAGATACCGGGCGCGGAGTACTTTCCGTTGTCCGGCGTCATCCGGTTCTGGCGGGAAAAAAAGATTCACGGCAAAGGGAAGATCGCCGTGGTTTGCGCCGGAACCAGCGATATTCCGGTGGCGGAAGAGGCGCAACTTACCGCGGAGATCATGGGTAACGAAGTGGAGACCTTGCACGATGTGGGTGTGGCTGGAATTCACCGGCTGATCCAGAATCGCGATCGCCTGGCGGATGCCCGCGTCATCGTGGTGGCGGCGGGAATGGAAGGCGCGCTGCCGAGTGCCGTGGGCGGGATGGTTTCCTGCCCTGTGATCGCCGTGCCGACGAGCGTGGGTTATGGCGCGAGCTTCCACGGTCTGGCAGCGCTGCTGGGAATGCTCAATAGCTGCGCCAGCAATGTCACCGTGGTGAACATCGACAATGGCTTCGGCGCGGGCTATGTCGCCAGCCTGATCAATCGGCTGTAAGGTCGGGCACGTCCACCCAGGCGCGCCGGGTCCAGGACTCGATGCCCTTTTCCGCAAGCTGAACACCTTTGGCGCCTTCCAGCAGACCCCAGCGGAACGGCTCATTCTTCACCACGTGGCGGAGGAAAAGCTCCCACTGGCGCTTGAATGCGTTGTCGAAGCTGTCCTGCTCCGGCACCTTCTGCCACCCGTCGAAATAATTTAGCGGGCTTTCGACGTCGGGGTTCCACACGGGCCGCGGCGTCGCGCCATAGGGCTGAATCCAGCAGTGGCGCAAGCCGGCGATGGCCGAACCTTTGGCGCCGTCCACTTGCAGGGTCAACAGGTCGTCGCGGCGCACGCGCACGCACCAGGACGAATTGAAATGGGCCACGATGCCGCCTTCCAGTTCGAAGGTGGCATAGGCCGAATCGTCGGCGGTGCACGCGTAGGGCTGTCCGGCCTCGTTCCAGCGGGTCGGAACGTGAGTCGCTCCCAGGCACGAAACGGACTTCACGGCGCCGAAGATGTTGTCGAGAACATAGCGCCAATGGCACAGCATATCGAGAATGATGCCGCCGCCATCCTCTTTGCGATAGTTCCAGGAAGGACGCTGCGCGGGCACCGTATCGCCTTCGAAGACCCAATAGCCGAATTCGCCGCGCACGCTGAAAATGCGTCCGAAGAAGCCCTGCCGGATCAGGCTCTGCAACTTCATCAGGCCCGGCAGCCAGAGCTTATCCTGCACCACGCCATGCCTGATACCCGCTTTTTGGGCGAGGCGGAAAAGATCCAGCGCCGTCTCCAGATTTTCCGACACGGGCTTTTCGCAGTAGACATGCTTTCCCGCGGCGATGGCCAGGCGGACGTCCGGCGCGCGCCGGTCGGTGGTCTGGGCGTCGAAATAGATGGCGTAGTCCGGGTTGGCCAGCGCGGCGCGCAGATCGGTGCTCCATTCCAGGCCTCCGAATTCGGTGGAGATAGCCTGCAGCTTGGCGGGATTCCGGCCCACCAGAAGGGGACGCGGCATGATGGTCTCGCTGTCGCTCAGTTTGACGCCGCCCTGCTGCATGATTGCGTGGACGGAGCGCCGCAGGTGCTGGTTCAGCCCCATGCGGCCGGTGACGCCGTTCATGATAATGCCGAGAGTGTGAGTGGTCATGGTTTTTCGGTGCATTGCGGATGGGCGCCCGCGGGCAGCGGCGGCGCCTCGACACCCGCGCGCGGCAGAGTGCCTTCCAGTTCCTGGCGCCAGTGCGCCACATCGCCCGCGGGACCGTAGCAGTAAATCATGCGCAGCGGCGTATCGCCCACGTTGGTGAGCTGGTGAAACACGCGGTGGGGAATGTAGACTGCCTGTCCGGTGGAGAGCTTCATGCGCTCCTCTCCCAGGCACATTTCGCCCTGGCCTTCCAGGATGAAGTAGATTTCTTCCTGTTCCTGATTGTGCCACGGCACCTGCCCGCCATTCGGTTCGAGCATGACGTGGCCCATGGAAAAGCTGGTCGCCTGGATGGGGCTGGCTCCGCCTACCAGGTTCTGGGTGCGACGCCGCGCGGGATACGTGCGTCCGGCTAGTAAAGAAAGATCGGCAATAGTCATGAAACGCTTTTTCCTTTTCGGAAGCGGTCTCCTATGAAATAGGCTACTACTCCGGCGGCGATCAATAGCAGGCCTAATTGGAGCGAGTTGATCGGACCGAGCGGTTCGTTTTCTGTGCGCGCTGCCGTGAACACCAGCAGCACCAGCGGTGCAATGCCCACGGCGATGGCGCCGGCCATGCCGCCGGGGATGCGATAGGGCCGCACCAAAGCGGGCTCGCGCCGCCGTAGCGCCACCAGCGCGGCGAACTCCAGCAGCACGCTCAAGCCTTTCAGCAGGACGTCCAGCAGGATCAATTCCACGAAACTGAGTTGCAGGAAGAGAGCCCAGATCACCGAGCAGGCGAGGATGGACACCCAGGGCGCGCCTGCTGCGTTGCGGCGCCCCAGAACGCGCGGAAGATAGCCATCGTCGGCGAGCACCGCGGGAACGCGCGAATACGACATGGTGAAGGCATTGAGCGTGCCGGCGGCGCCCAACATGCCGCCGATGGTGAGCGCGACCGCCGCCGCACTGCCGGCCGCGCCTCCATGAAAGACGGCGCCCGCTACATCGGGCCAACTGCTGGTGGTCCAGCGATTGGCGTCGAGGCCGGTGAGCCCCACGGCGGCAATGGGCAAAATATAAGTCACGGCCACCAGCAGGCAGGTGACCGCCATGGCGATGGGATAGCTGCGCTGCGGCCGTTGCACTTCACCGGCGACCGGGGAAGCATCGTCCCAACCCATGTAGTTGAACATCGCCACCGCCATGGCTCCCAGGAAGTCGACATTGCGCAGGGGAACGCTTTGCCCGCCGCCGAGATTCCGCTGGAACACCGCATACACCGTGAGAATCGCGAAGGGAGTCAGCATCACGATGGCCAGCAGTACGGAACTGCCGCCGACCACCTTGGCGCCCAGCAGGTTCCAAGCCGACGTGGCGGCGATCAGCGCGACCCCGATCCAGATGCCGCGGCCTTGGGCGGTGACCGAAGGCGCCAGGTGGCCCAGGTAACCGACGAACAGGGTGGGGTAGATAGCCATATCGAAAAAGCTGGCCACCAGCGAGAGCCAGGCTTCCTGATATCCCCAGAAGTTGCCCATGCCGCGCTTCACCCACACGTAATAACCGCCGTCTTCCGGAATGGCGCTGGCCAGTTCGCTGACCATCAGGGCAGTGGGCAGGCTCCAGACGATGGGCGTGATCAGGAGGATGAGGATGGCGCCGGCATAACCCGACCGAAGAACGATGTCCTCCAGTCCGAAGGGCCCGCCGGCCACCATGAAATAAGTGGCCGCGATGAGCGCGAGGAGCGTCATCTTGCGGGGGTGTATCACAGACCCATCAAACGGGCCGCGTTGCCTCCGTAGATGGCCGCTTTGTCGTCGTCGGAAATGGGCAGGTTGGCGATGCTCTGGATCATCTGCGGGATGCTCCCGATCATGTGGGGATAATCGCTGCCGGCCATGATGTGGTCCACGCCCGCGAAGTCTATGGCGAGTTGGATGGCGCGCGGGTTGAAGTTCACGGTGTCGTAGTAGAACTGCTTGAGGTAATGCGTGGGCGGGTGCGAAATGTTCGCGCGGCATTCGCTGAAGGCGTGGAATCCCCGGTCGAGCCTCTCAGCCAGGTACGGGATCGCTCCGCCCATGTGGCACAGGGCCCACCGGATGCGCGGGAAGCGTTCGGGAATGCCGCTGAAGACAATCTTGGCGGCGGCCAGCGTGGTGTCGCACAGGAACCCGACCAGGGGCATGAGCCAGAAATCGGTCATCGCCTCGACGCCCACGGGGTGCGTGGGATGAATGTAGAGCACGGCATCCAAGTCGTTGGCCGCTTCGTAGAGAGGCAGGAAGCGATCATCGTTCAGGCCCACCCCGTTCACGTTGCTGAACAGCATGGCGCCGCGCAGCCCCAGTTGGCGGCAGGCGCGCTCTAATTCCTTTACCGAAGCGGTGGGGTCGTTCAGCGGCAGGGTCGCCAGGGCGGAGAACCGGCCGCCCTTACCGGCGATCACGTCGGCGAGGGCATCGTTCACCATCGCGGCGAAGCGTACGGCCGTTTCGGGCTTCTCCACATGCGTGCCGGGCGTGGTGAGCGTGACTACCTGCGTGGCTACGCCGTGTTCGATGAGAACCTGCTCGCGGTAATCGATATCGCGATGGCCGGGTACGCAAATGTTGTAATCGCCGGGATAGTAGATGCGCGGGTTGCCGTCTTCGTCGATGGTGACCTCGACGGCGCTCGATCCGGAGCGCAGCGCGTCCAGGTAGACCGGCGGATAGTAGTGGTTGTGAAAATCAATGATTCGCATGAGAGATCCAGAAGTAGTAGACCGGCAATCCTAACACGACCAGGAGCAGGCCCGTGGCAGCCTGCACGGGGTCGGCGGCAATCGAGATAGCGGCGACAATGAGGGCGGCGGCGGCGAACGCAATCTGCACCCATGGATATCCCCAGGCGCGATACACGGGCTTATACCCGGGACTGCGCCGCAGTTTGATTAGCCCGATACTCATCAGGGCGAAGAAGAGCCACTCGGTGTAGACCACACGCGTGAACAGGGCCCGGTAGGTGCCGGTGGCGACCAGCACACACGACCAGACGGCCTGAATCGCGATTGCCCGCGCCGGTGTGTGGAAGCGCGGATCGATGCGCGCCAGCCAGCGGAATGCGAGACCGTCCTCCGCCATGGCAAAGTAAGTCCGCGGACCGGCCAGAATCACGCCGTTCAATACGCCCACCGCGGAGAGCACCACCAGCGCCGAAATCAGGGCGGCGCCGCGCACACCGGCCATGGCGAAAGCTGCGTCCGCGGCGACGCGCGTGGACGACGTGACTTTGCTGAGGGGCAGCAGGTACAGATACGCGGCGTTCAATGCCACGTAGGCCGTGGTGACCACCAGGGAGCCGATGAGCAGCGCGCGGGGGATGGTCTTCGCCGGGTCGCGCGTCTCGCCCGCGGTATAGGTGACCATGTGCCATCCTCCGAACGCGAACAGCGCCGCGCTCACGCCCAGCACGAACTCGCGAAACGATGCCGGAGCGGTTTGCGGCGTGGCGGAGTGCGCGGCGGGCGCGCCGAAGAAGGCCACCATCAGAAGCAGCAGGACGATGGCAATGACTTTTCCGCCGGTGACCAGCGTTTGCAGCAGGCTGCCCTGGCGCACCCCCAGGTAGTTGATGAAGGACAGCAGCAGAATTCCGGCGATCGCCACGGCGCGGATACCGGTATCGCTGAGTGGGACGAAGAAGCCCACGTAACGCGCGAAGATCATCGAAGACGCCGCGATGATGCCGGAATGCGCGCTCCAGAACATGGCCCATCCCCAGAGAAATCCCCACGCCGGCGAGATGGTCTCTTTCAGGAACACATAGACCCCGCCGGTGCGCGGATACACCGACGACAATTCGGCGCACACCAGCGATCCGAACAGCGTCAGGATTCCCGCCGTGAGCCACACGGCCAGCACGCCGGGAATGGTGGGCACGTGCCGGTTAACTTCCGAGGGCTGCACAAAGATGGATGCGCCGATGATGATCCCCACTACCATGGCGGTCGCCTGGACGAGGCCGATGGGGCGGTCCAGCGACGGGCGTAGCGATGTCGTCGGCAAGGTACGGTTACTTCAGATTCTTTTCAAAAAGCGCCAGGATGCGTTTGTATTCGTCGGCCCAACTGGTGGGTTGGATGAAGCCGTGGTTCTCCACCGGATACGGCGCCACGGACCAGTTCTCTTTGCGCAATTCGATCAACCGCTGCACCAGGCGTACGGTATCTTCGAACTCCACGTTGGTATCCACCATCCCGTGGCAGATCAGCAGCGCTCCCTTTAACCCCTCGGCGAAGTAGATGGGAGAGGACTTCCGGTAAGCCTCGGGATCGTCCTGCGGCAGATTCAAAATCTCGCCGGTGTACCCGTGATTGTAGAGCGCCCAGTCCGAAACGGGCCGCAGGGCCGCGCCCGCACTGAAGGTATCCGGCTGGGTGAACATGGCCATCAGGGTAATGAATCCACCGTAACTGCCGCCCCAGAGGCCCACTTTCGTCGCGTCCACGCCGAATTGCGAAACTGCGTATTTGGCGGCGTCGGTGATGTCGTCCAGGTCTTTGCCGCCCATGTGCTGGTAGATCGCGGTGCGCCAGTCGCGGCCGTATCCAGCGGATCCGCGATAGTCGACATCGATCACCAGGAACCCGCGCTCCATCAGGATATGGTCGAACATATATTCGTGATAGTAACTGCTGGACCACCACTTATCGACGTTCTGTAAGTAGCCGGAACCGTGCACAAATACGATCCCAGGTCCGCCTTTTTTGAAGTTAGTGGGCTTAAACAGGCGGGCCGGAACCTTGACTCCGTCACGCGCCGTGAACTGCACGATGGGCACATCCAGCCATGTGTACTGGTTGAATTCGGGCGCGGGCGAGGTGGTCAGTCGCTTCGGCTCCGCTTGCGGCCTGGCCTCTTGCACGAACAGGTCGGGCGGTTTGTTGGTGTAGGAATAAATATCGGCAAACCACTGCTCGTCTGGCGACAGGGTGGTGGCGTGCTTGCCGGGCGCGGCGGTCAGGCGGGTGAGCGGTCCGCCCTCGCCATCCATCGCGTACAGGTGATTCTCGTAGGGGCTGTCCTTACTGGCGGTGAGGAAGAATTTGGTGCGGTCGCGCGACTGCCGCGTGTTGAGCACTTCCCAGTTGCCGGATGTGAGCGCGCGCGGTTCGCCGCCGTCGAAGCTGACGGCGTAAAGGTGGGAGTAGCCGGTCTTCTCCGACTGGAAGTAGATCTCGCGATCGTTCTTCATCCAGCCAACGGTGTTGGCGCCGGGGCCGCCCACCCAGGCGTTATCGTGCGTGTCTTCCAGGACGCGCAGTTTGGCGGTGGCGGGGTCGAGTGCAAAGATCCAGCGGTCCTTAAAATCGGCCGCGCGGCCAACCACCACGGCGCGCGTTCCCTCTTCGTTCCAGATGGGTTGGCCCAACTGGATGGCGCGCTCGGAAGTACCCGCCTTCAGGCCGTGGTCGGCCCATTTGACCTCGCCGGTCTGCGCGTCGACGATGGCGAGCCGGATGCGCGACTGGCTGTCGCCCACATTGGAGCGCGCCGGAATGTCCTCGATATAACCCGAATCGGTAATCCAACTCGGGACGATGTTGCTCTTGGCGTTGCCGGCGTCAATCACCGTGGCGATCACGCATTTGCCATCCGGCGAAAGCTGCAGGCTTGTAGCGGTCTGGCGAGCCTGCAAAGTGAAGGGTTTGCGCGGGGCGGGCTCCTGCTTCTTTTTGGCGTCGCTCTCCTCGCGCAGGGCGGCGCGGTCGCGCACGGTCTCGAAGAAGTCCTTTTGTTCTTTCTTGAGATACTCCTGGCTGGCACTGGTGGGCGTCTGCTCGGCGGTGGTAGTGGCGCCGCGACCGCGACCTCCCCCTTGCCCACGGCCGCCGCCCTGGCCCCGTCCGCCTGCCGTAGGTGCGGCGGGCGCAGCCGCGGCCGCGGCGGTCTGGATGTCGGTCATCTGCTCCAGAGAGCCGTTTTCCAGCGACAGGACGTACAGGTTGTTGGCGCGCGTGAAGTAGATGCGCTTCCCATCGGGGAGAAAGTGGGGATTGGATTCCTGATCGGCGGTCTTAGTGACCTGCTGGATCTTGCCGGTGGTGTTGTCGTAGATGTGGATGTCGCCGTCGCTGGTGTAGATGGTGTATCGCTTGTCGCGCGACGGGTCGCCGCCGGCGGGCGGCAGCATCTTGATTTCTGCATCGCTCAATTTGCGCAGGCCGGAGCCGTCCCGGTTCACGGTGTAGGTATCCATGGGCGCGTCCAGTTTGTCGGACGCCTGCTTCCACTGGAAATAGAGGCTGCGGCTATCGAACGACCACCGGACCTGCGCCGGCTCATACCCGACGAGCGCTGGACCGCGCATGATGTTGTCGATGGTGAGGGCGAACTTCTCAGCCGGCCGGGCCTGGAAGATCAGCAGCACAAGAGCGAATGGGAGGAAGAGTTTTCGGGTCAAGCCAAAATGATATCGCAACGGGCATGGAGGCGGAGGCTGCTTCGTTGTACAATTGAGGCGACACCTCTGATGCCGGAGTGTCGGAATTGGCAGACGAACCGGACTCAAAATCCGGCGCACTTCACTGGGCGTGTGGGTTCAAGTCCCACCTCCGGCACCAACCCAAACTCTGAAAACTTTGCAGCAGATGATCCTCGCTCGCCGGGTGGAACCAGAGACTGTGACCCATGCTTCGATTCTCCGCCGGACCTCCCGGGGAAGGCCCCGCGAGCGCAGTAATTCGATAACGGGCCGGTTCAGCAGGCGCGACCACCGGTTGTGGCGTGGCCAAGAAGAGTCGCAGTTTGAGCGAACAGCGCCCGGGAGAGCACCACGGATCGAGGAATCAATACCGAATTATCGTCATAGTTCAGATCGTCAAGGGTTGCAGCGCCGACCCAAACATCCTGCTCAACAGCACAGCAGAGTTGCCCAAGAACCCTTCTTGTCGAAAGATATACCAGGATTCTGAAGAATCGCTGAATGTCCTCTGTAACGGCGTTCGATCGGCGCAACTGGTCAGCAGATCGTGACGATACTGTTTGGCCTCCGTCATCTCCCGGTCATATTCATAGTTAATAATCCTATTATCTGTTTTATTTCCAGGAGTCGCCTTTTTATGAGCCAACGCTTATGGAGCCTCGGGCTCCTCGTCTTTGCCTGCCTGCCGCTTGTGGCGCAGGTGGATCATGCATCCCTGAGCGGCACGGTTACGGATGCCAGCGGCGCGCTAGTTCAAGGCGCCAAAGTCGAGACCCTGTCGGCCGAGACTGGCTTTCGACGACAAACCACTACCGGGACGAGCGGAACTTACGAAATCCCGGGCTTGCCGATCGGCAGCTACGCGGTCACATTTTCCAAGGATGGCTTCAAACCCACTGAGGTCAAAGGCGTGGACTTGGCCGTCGGGCAACCCCGGACGATAGACGCCCGCCTGCAGATAGGCGCCACTAGCGACAGGATCGAAGTAACCGAAACTCTGGAGACGCTCAACCGCACTTCCGCCGAGGTCGGCGGCTCCGTGGAGGCCGCGCAGATCAAGGAGATTCCGGTGGATGGACGGAACTGGGCCAGCCTCATGCTGCTGGTGCCCGGCGCCATTAACTATGGAGACGCCGGACAGCGCGCTATTCAATTCAACGGCCATTCACTCGATGACAGCAACTTTGTTTTCGACGGCATTGACACCAGCGGCGTCCAGGAACAAACCCAGAAGGCCGACGCGCGTCTCAACATCGCCCTCGATTCCATCGCGGAGTTCCGGGTCAGCACCGCTGTTTATACCGCCGAAGCCGGCGCCGCCGGCGGGGCACAGGTGAGCGTGGTATCCAAGAGCGGTTCCAACGAATACCATGGCAGCACTTTCTACGACCTCCGCAACGACCGTCTAGATGCCCGCTCACCGTTCGATCCCGCTACCTTGCCCTCCTTTACCCTGAACCAGTTCGGCGCCAGCTTCGGCGGCGCCATCGTAAAGGACAAGGCCTTCTTCTACGCCAATTATGAAGGGTTGCGCCAGAGTCTCGGCGAAACGTTCGTGAACTTTGTACCGAACGCCGCATTTCGCGCTCAGGTACTCGCCAAGTCCCCGGGGCTCGCGCCGGTGGTGAACGCCTACCCAATGGGAACCGTCCCGATCGACAGCGTCACCGACCAGTCCACCAACGTCGCAACGGACACGGTCAGGGAAGACGCAGGGATGTTGCGTTTCGACTACCGGTTCAACGACAACAACACGGCATACGCACGGTACAACGTCGACAACGCTTATATAGATAACCCGACCGACGCGCTCGGCGACCACAACGTGGTTCCCCTCATTCCCACGAATTTCGTGCTGCAATTTCAGCACGTCTTTTCCCCAACGACTGTGGATGAAGTCAAATTTGGAATTAATCGCGCCAATTATCACAACTGGGGATATGGCACGTCACCGGTGTCGTTGAGCGTCTCGCCCTTCGACGGGGTCAACAGCACCTCGCTAGACACCGAAGTGGGCACTACGTTCAGTTACATAAACAACCTGACCCTGGTGCGCGGCCGCCATACCCTCAAAGCAGGGGTCGAAGCCCGCCGTATCCGGCTGAACAACTCCGGCAATACACTCACTACCGAGTCAATCAGTTATGCTTCGGCGAATGACTTCATTAACAATGCGGCACAAACAGCAACCTATTTGCAGGGCGAGGGCGTCGTAGGCAACCGGCGCACTTTTGCCATGGGTTACTTCCAGGACGATTTCAAAGTGAGTCCGGACCTGACTCTGAATCTGGGGCTGCGCTACGAGTATTACTCAGTGGCACATGAAATCCTGAACCGTTCGGCGGTAGTTGACATTTTGGGCTGCGGGGGCTTCTGCCCGAAAGGGACACCTTATTACAGTCCAAATCCGACGGATTTCGGCCCACGAATCGGCTTGGCCTGGGCTCCGCGCGCGCTCCATGGAAGGACCACCATCCGCACAGGTTTTGGAATCTATTACGGCGGCAACCAGAACGATGATTTCAGCGACCCGGCGGAAAGCGCCGTTCCCCGCTACTCGCTCTCCAACATTGACTTCCCCGCCTTGTCTTATCCTTTGGTCGCTTTCCTCGATCCCAAGAACCAGCTCTTCAGCCCCAAGGCCATCGACCGACATCGCAAGGACCTCTCCTACAATAGCTACGACTTCGTGGTGCAGCACGACGTAGGGCGGGGTTTTGTCGCCCAGGCTGGCTATGTAGGCAGCCAAGGACATCACCTGTTCGATAAGTACACGGTCAACCTGATTAATCCAGCTACTGGTCTACGCACCTTGTCCGCCTTCGGCTCTTTCGGGTTGAAGGCCAACGACGGCAACGACAACTTCAACGCGCTGCAAACCTCCATCCAGCGCCGGTTCTTTCATGGATTGTTATTCCAGGCCAATTACATGTTGGCGCACGGCATCGCCGACGCATCCACCGGTTCAGGCACCTCGGTCGGTTTTCAGGATATGGCGTGCCGCGCCTGCGATCGCAGCAATTCTCCCGTCGATGTGCGCCACACGTTTACGACTAACGGCGTCTGGGAGTTGCCTTTCGGGCACGGAAAGCAATACCTGACCAGCGGCGTGGCTGCGAAGATTCTGGGCGGCTGGTCCCTGTCCGGTCTGGCCACAGCCCGCACCGGGATTCCGGTCAACATCACGATTTCGCGCAAGACCGCGGCCCTTCCAGATGGCAACACTTCCGGACAGCGGCCCAACCTGGTGCCCGGCGTGTCGATCTATGCGAACCCGCGGAGTATCCCTACCCTGTGGTTCAACCCGGCGGCGTTTTCCGCTCCCGCGAACGGAAAATGGGGCAATCTGGGCCGCTACATCGCTAGCGGTCCGCGCAATTATGAAGCCGACATGGGGTTGCAGAAGCGATTCCGTCTGACGGAACGCCTGGGACTGAGCTTCCGGGCATCGGCGTTCAACCTGTTCAACAACCCGCAGTGGGCAAATCCCTCCGGCAACACATCGTCCTCCAGCTTCGGACGGATCACGAGTGTATTGAACACTGGCGCGACGGGGACGGGCGCACCACGACGTGCGGAGTTCATGTTCCGTGCGGAGTTCTAGGTTCCAGCCTGGGTTGGAGCGTTTAGAGGAGGAGAGTATTGCAATGACGCTGAGCCGCAGAAGCATTCTTGGTCTATCTGTACCGCTCTGTTCTGCACTTGCCTTGAAGGCACAGGAAGCGAAGTCAAACACGGAGAAATTGCCGAGAAAATGGGGCGCAGCCCCGACCGCCGAATTCGCGCCCCAGCGGGTGATTCTCGGCTGGACCGGCGATCCAGCTCACACTCAGGCAATCACATGGCGAACCGACAAGCGTGCAGAAACGCCCCAAGTGCAGTTTGCGCCCGCGAGCGCGAACCCCGATTTCGTTAGTGGCGCCGCTACTGTGCCGGCCAAGGCAGGATCTCTCGATGTCGGAGAAGGCAGGACCGTAGGTACTTACCGTGCGAATCTGCAGGGATTAAAGCCGGATACTCACTATCTCTACCGTGCCGGCGACGGAAAGAACTGGGGCGAGTGGTTCGAGTTTCATACCGCCAGCGATCAGCCTCAGAAATTCCGGTTCCTCTATGTCGGCGACGCACAGAACGACATTAAGTCGCGTTGGTCGCGCGTCATTCGGGCTGCGTATGCCAAAGCGCCGAATTCTGCTTTCATCATTCACGCGGGCGATCTGGTTGCCTCCGGCTACCGGGATGACCTCTGGGGCGAATGGTACGATTCCATGGAATTCATCGCGGCTACCATTCCAAGTCTTGCGGTTGTCGGAAACCACGAGTTGGAAAAACCTGCCGGCACACCAAAGTCACTGGCGCTGCCTGCGATCTGGAAGCAGGAGTTTGCGTATCCACAGAACGGGCCTGGCCTTCCGGAAAACGAGTCGTACTACTTCGATTACCAGGGCGTTCGTTTTCTCTCACTCAACGTCAATCTATTGGAAAACGAGAAGAACTTCGACGCGAACCGCCCTGCGATCGGGCAGATGGTCGCGTGGGTAGACAAGGCCCTCGACAACAATCCGAACCGATGGACTATCGTTACCCAGCACCAGGGCATGTATTCCATGGCGGAGAAACGGAACTACGTGAAGATGCGGGAAATGCTCCTGCCCACTTACGAAAAGTATGGTGTGGACCTGGTTCTTCAGGGGCACGATCACCTCTATGCTCGCAGCCACAAAATCGCGGGCGGTAAAGTCGTCGCCGGCGACGCCCGAGGTATCGTTTACATGATCTCTGTCAGCGGCCCAAAGATGTATGAAGTGACTCCCACCTTCGAACCGCTGATGGCCAAGGTCATCCCGCACACACAAATGTTTCAAACCATCGACGTCGACCAAAACAAATTAGTTCTCCGGGCTTACTCGCCAGAGAGCGAGCAACTCGACGGTTTCCAATTGGAGAAGAAGGGCGGCCATAGCATTTATTCAGAGCTCCCCAAGACAGAGACAGCGGACGCGGCAGTAGAGTAGCCGTCGAGCGGACTGGACTGGGAACAGGCGGCCACCAAGCACGGGCGCTGACACGAAAGTTAAAAAGTATCCCGCTGAATCGCGCTGCCCGCGATTTGTCGTAATCCTCAGCCACCAAGCCGCACGTGTACCATTGAAGCGTGTCTACTCGCCAACATGCAGGACCCGGACCCTCTGTTCCGGATGTTCCCGAACCCTCGCTCGCCGAAAGGGCGCGGACGCTCGTTTCGCTCGGGCGGATCGGCAGCCTCTCCACGCATTCGCGAAGGTTCGCGGGATTTCCGTTCGGCTCCGTGATGCCGTACGCCGCGGACCATCTCGGACGCCCCATCTTCTTCATCAGCAGCATGGCGATGCACACGCAAAACCTGCATCAGGACGCGCACGCCAGCCTGCTGATCACGCAACCGGAAACGGAGGGCGACCCGCTGGGCGCGGCACGCGTCACGCTGATTGGGACTGCCGCGGAAACGCCCGCGGCGGAGGTCCGCGACCTGTACCTCTCCCGCTACGAGAACGCGAAATACTGGCAGGAGTACACCGACTTCGCCTATCAGCGGCTGGAAGTGACGGGCGTTTATTTCATCGGTGGCTTCGGCGTGATGGGGTGGGTCGAGGCGGAGGATTTCGCCGGCGCGCAACCGGATCCGCTGGCCGAGTCCGCTCCGGGAATCATCCGGCACATGAATGTGGATCACGCCGCTGCGCTGGTTCTGATCGCGCGCCACTTCGCCGGCGAAGACGCGACCGAGGCGGCAATGACCGCCGTGGACCGCCTTGGATTCCACCTCCGCCTCAAGACCGGCGACCGCGTCCATGGCCGCCGTGTCGCTTTCCTGCGCGAGGTCCGGAACCCCGAGGAGGCGCGCCGGCGGCCGGCAAAGCGGAAGTGCATCGCAGCGATTCGGGCAGCGAAATCGTCATGGACAACGGGCTGATTCGCCGCGTCTGGCGGACCGCTCCGGATGCGGCCACCGTGCGGTTCGACAATCTGGGAACCGGCCAATCTCTGTTGCGCGGCGTCAAACCGGAGTGCGTCGTGGAACTGAACGGCGCCGAGTGGAACGTGGGCGGCCTGGCCGGGCAGCCGGACTACGCCTATCTCAAAACCGCATGGCTGGACCAGATGACGGCCATGCCGCACGCCTTTCACTTCGTCCGTTTCGAGACGGGCCAGACCCAGGCGCCCTTTGCCTGGAAGGCTGCGCGCGGCTCTTCCCATGCTCCTTGGCCGCCCCCGGGCGTTTCGCTCACTCTGCACTTTCAGCCGCCGGCCGGAACCCTGCCCGGCATCGAGGTTCTGGTTCATTACGAAATGTACGATGGCATTCCGCTGATGGCAAAATGGATCGGCGTGCGCAACGCTTCAAATGCGGAAGTGACGCTGAATCGCTTCACCAGCGAACTGCTGGCAGTGGTGGAGTCCGATTCGGCCGTGGACCATCCGCCGCAGCCGCCCGACGTGCTGCACGTCGAGACCGAGTACGCCTTCAACGGCATGGATTCCCGCAGCGCATCGCGCACCGTCAACTGGATACCCGACCCGCAATACCTCTCGCAAGTGAACTATACGCGCGCTTCGCCGGTATTGCTGCAAGTGCGTCCGCCCCTGGGGCCGGCCGCGGCAATTCCGCCCGGCGAAACGTGGACCTCCTTCCGCACGTTCGAACTCGCGTACGATTCCACCGATCGGGAACGGCGCGGCCTGGAGCAGCGGCGCATGTATCGCACCATCGCCCCCTGGGTAACCGAAAATCCCATCTTCATGCACGTGCGGCGCGCGGACCCGCAGGCAGTGAAACTGGCCATCGACCAGTGCGCCGACGTGGGATTCGAGATGGTAATCATCAGCTTTGGCAGTGGCCTCAACATGGAAAACGAGGACCCGGCTTACCTGGCGCAGATGAAAAGCCTGGTGCAGTACGCGCATTCCAAGGGAGTGGAGTTGGGCGGCTATTCGCTGCTGGCCAGCCGCCGCATCGACGCCGAAGACGACGTCATCAATCCCAAGACGGGGAAGACGGGCGATGCCATCTTCGGGAATTCGCCGTGCCTGGGCAGCCGCTGGGGCCTGGATTATTTCCGCAAGCTGCAACATTTCATTGAAGCCACCGGCTTCGACGTGCTGGAACACGACGGGTCGTACCCCGGCGATGTCTGCGCTTCCACCAGTCACCCCGGCCATCGCGGGCTGGACGATTCGCAGATGCGCCAGTGGCAGCAGATCACCGCGTTTTACCGCTGGTGCCGCGCGCGCGGTGTCTACCTGAATGTGCCCGACTGGTATTTCCTGAACGGCTCCAGTAAGACGGCGATGGGTTACCGGGAGACCAACTGGTCGCTGCCGCGAGACCGGCAGATTATCCTGGGCCGGCAGAACATTTACGACGGCACCTGGGGCAAGACGCCGAGCATGGGTTGGATGTTCGTGCCACTGGTGGAATACCAGGGCGGTGGCGCGGCGGCAACGCTGGAACCGCTGGAACAGCACCTGGCGGATTACGAGCAGCACCTGGCGCAGAACTTCGGCTCGGGCGTGCAGGCCGCTTATCGCGGGCCGCGGCTGTACGATTCCGAAAAAACCAGAGGCGTGGTGAAGAAGTGGGTGGACTTCTATAAGGCGCATCGTGAAATTCTGGAGAGCGACCTGATCCATCTGTGGCGCCCCGATGGAAACAATATCGACGTGGTCCTGCACGTCAACCCGCGCCTGCGCGAGAAGGCTCTGGCGATGGTGTTCAACCCGGCGGACCGGCCGGTGTCCCGCACGGTGAAGCTGCCGCTTTATTACAGCGGGCTTTCCGCCACGGCGTACATCCGGGAGCACGACGGTGCCCCGAAGGCATACCGCCTGGACCGCGAGTACGCCGTTTCCGTGCCGGTGCAGATACCGGCTCACGGGCTGACATGGCTGGTGATTGCCGACGGCCGGTAGGCCGTTGCGTGCGCACGCTAAAATATTAGCTTCCATGCAAAAAACGATCTCGCCCGCGACAGCCATCACGGGTTCCATCTCTCTGCCCGGCGACAAATCCATCTCCCACCGCTACGCCATGCTGGCAGCCATCGCCGAAGGCGAGACGCGCATTTCCAACTACTCCAGCGGCGCCGATTGCCATTCCACCCTGGGCTGCGTGCGCGCATTGGGAATCGAGGTCGAAGGTTCCGGCGCCGAATTCGTCATTCACGGACGCGGACTCGATGGGCTGCAACAGCCCGCCGCCGGGCTCGACGCCGGCAACTCCGGTTCCACCATCCGCATGCTCTCCGGCATCCTCGCCGCCCAGCCCTTTCGCAGCCGCATCTCCGGCGATGAATCCCTTAGCCGCCGGCCCATGCAGCGCATCATGAAGCCCCTGGCCCAGATGGGCGCGCAAATCCAGGCCCGCGAAGACAGATTCCCACCGCTCGAAATCACCGGCGGTCCGCTCCAGCCCATCGAGTACGAACTGCCCGTCCCCAGTGCGCAGGTAAAAACCTGCGTCCTGTTCGCCGGCCTTTTCGCCGAAGGGGAAACCGTGGTCCTGGAGCCGGTGCGCTCGCGCGATCACACCGAAATCGCCCTCCGCGAGTTCGGCGCCGACCTCAACGTCCACCGCGGACGCATCACCCTTCAGGGCCGGCCGAAACTTACCGGGTGCCCGCTCGTGGTGCCCTCCGACCTCTCTTCGGCGGCCTTCTTTCTGGCTGCGGCGCTCCTGGTCCCGGGCTCCCGCCTGTCCATACGCGGCGTGGGACTGAACCCCACCCGCTCCGCGCTGCTCGACTTCCTGGTGGGAATGGGCGCGAAGATACGCATTCCCGAACTACAAAGCGTCAACGGCGAGCTCTCCGGTGAAATCGAAGTCGAGTGTTCGCAGCTCCGTGGCGGCGCCATTTCCGGCCCCCTCACGGCGGCGCTGATCGACGAAATCCCGGTGCTCGCCGTGCTTGGCGCCGCCACCGAGGAAGGCATCACCGTGAAGGATGCGTCCGAATTGCGGATCAAAGAAACCGACCGAATCCAGACTGTGGTTCGTAACCTTCGCCTCATGGGCATCCAGGCTGAAGAGTTGCCCGACGGCCTGGTGGTTCCGGGCCGCCAGAAGTTCCACGCCGCCTCACTGGATTCCTTCGGCGATCACCGCATCGCCATGGCTTTCGCCGTCGCCGCCCTGCGCGCCGATGGCGAATCCGTGATTCGCCACGCCGAAGCCGCTTCCGTCTCCTTCCCCGAATTCTGGGATACACTGGCGGCTATCCAAAGCGGTACTTAAACCCGTTCGCCGCAATTCCCCGCAATTCCGCCTCGCTAAATCCGAACGCGCGCGCGGCGAGTTCGAACTCCCCGGTCAACGTGCATCCGAACATCGCCGGGTCGTCCGTATTCAGCACGATCGGCACCCCGGCGTCATAGAGCCGCCGCACCGGATGCTCTTCCAGGCCCGCCACCACGCCCGTCACCAGATTGCTGGTGATGCAAATCTCCAGCGGAATGTTTCGCTCCCGCAAGTGCCGCATCAACGCTTCGTCGCGCACCGCCGCGATTCCGTGCCCGATCCGTTCCGCCCCGAGCGCGAGCGCCGCCCACACGGAATCGGGCCCCATGGTCTCGCCCGCGTGTGCCACGAGGCGCAGACCCTCGCTGCGCGCGAAGGCGTACACATCCGTGAACCAGGCGGCGGGACCGCGCTCTTCGCTGCCGCCAATCCCTATCGCGACCACGCCATCCTCCCGGCGCTCGGCAGCCCATTGCGCCACCTGCTGCGCCGCCTCCACGCCGAACTGCCGCACCGCGTCCAGAATCCAGCGCACCCGCACAGGTGACCCCTCGGCCGCTTCGCGCACTGCCTCGAAGATGGGCGCGAACTCCTGACCCTTCCACAGGACCACACCCGCCGCCAGCGTGATTTCCGCGTACTGCACGTTCTGCGCGGCCAGCCGGTCGAGCAGCCGCTGCGTGATCAGCGCATAATCCGCGGGGGTGCGCAGGCGCTTGCCGATGGCCCCGAAAGCCTTCAGAAACGCCTCGAAATCCGCATATTGGTAGAAGGCGCGGAACTCTTCAACTGGTGTCATTGGGTCCAGTTCATGCAGGGTTTCCGGCTCGACCGACCCTTCCAGGTGCAAATGTAGCTCGGCTTTGGGCATTTCGACTAGAAAATCGGCCATACTTGACTATTAGACTCTCATGACAGCCGAAGAGATCGAAGCCATAACCGGCGGGTACCACGGCGACGCCTTCCGGATTCTGGGGCCCCACGTGGTGCGCAAGAAAGCCGCCCAGACGCGGTGGGAGATTCGTGTCTTCCTTCCGCAAGCCGAAGCAGTGGAGGTCCAACTCGGCGGCGAACGCGTCGCCATGCCACGTATCCATCCGCAGGGATTTTTCTGCGTCGCCGTGAATGGCGAGATGCAGCCTTACCTGTTGCGCGCGCGTCTGTACGACGGCCGCGATGTGGAAATCGAAGACCCTTACCGCTTCGGGCCGCAGATCTCCGATTCCGACCTTTACCTCCATACCGAAGGCACCCTGCACGAAGCCTGGCGTACCTTGGGCGCACACCTGGTGGAGGTGGAAGGCATCCGCGGCGCACGCTTCGCCGTATGGGCGCCCAACGCCGAGAACGTGACGGTGACCGGCGAATTCAACGATTGGGACGTCCGCCGCCATCCCATGCGCCGGCGCAGTGGCGGCGTCTGGGAGCTTTTCATTCCGGGTCTGCGCCAGGGGACGTCATACAAGTACAATGTGCGATCGCGCTTTGCCGGCTATCAGCAGTTGAAGGCCGATCCTTACGCCTTCTACTGCGAGACGCCCCCGAAATCCGCCTCGGTTGTGTGGGATACCAACAGGTACACCTGGAACGACGCACCGTGGATGGAGGGGCGCGCCAAGGTGGATTGCCTTAAATCGGCGATGTCGGTGTACGAAGTACATCTGGAGTCGTGGCTGCGCGGCCCGCAAGGACAGCCGCTCTGTTATCGCGATCTGGCGGTCAAGCTGGTGGAGTACGTCAAGCTGATGGGCTACACCCACATTGAGCTGCTGCCCATCATGGAGCATCCGTATTCCGGGTCGTGGGGCTACCAGGTGATCGGCTACTATGCGCCCACTTCGCGTTTCGGCAATCCTGACGATTTCAAACACTTCATCGACGCCTGTCACGGCGCCGGCATCGGCGTGATTGTGGATTGGGTGCCGGCGCATTTCCCGAAGGATGCCCACGGGCTGGTCTTCTTCGATGGCACCGCGCTCTACGAACATGCCGACCCACGGAAGGGAGAGCATCGCGATTGGGGCACCCTGGTCTTCAACTACGGCCGCAACGAGGTCAAAACGTTCCTCCTCTCCAACGCCCTCTTCTGGCTGAAGGAGTATCACATCGACGGCCTGCGCGTGGACGCCGTTGCCAGTATGTTGTACCTGGATTACTCCCGCAAGGCCGGCGAGTGGATTCCCAATCAGTACGGCGGCAACGAGAATCTCGAAGCCATCGAGTTCCTCCGCCGCTTCAATGAACTGGCCCACACCGTGCCCGGCGCCTTCACGGCGGCCGAGGAATCCACCGCGTTTCCGGGAGTCTCCAAGCCGGTTTACCTCAGCGGCCTGGGCTTCACCATGAAGTGGAACATGGGGTGGATGCACGACATGCTGGACTACTTCAGCAACGATCCCATCTACCGTAAGTTCCACCACAACAGCATCACCTTTAGCCTGCTGTACGCTTTCACGGAGAACTTCGTCCTGCCCATTTCTCATGATGAGGTGGTGCACGGCAAGGGTTCGCTGCTGAACAAGATGCCGGGGGACGAGTGGCGGCAGTTCGCGAACGTGCGCGCGTTCCTGGCCTACATGTGGGCGCATCCCGGCAAAAAGCTGCTATTCATGGGGCAGGACATCGGCCAGCGCGAGGAGTGGAACTCCAACACCGGCATTCGCTGGGAGCTGCTGGAATTCGATTTGCACCGCCAGCTTCAGGCGCTGGTGCGCGAGCTGAACCGGTTCTATCGCGCCAGTCCCGCGCTTTACCAGGTGGACTTCTATTACACCGGTTTCGAATGGGTGGATTTCCACGACTGGGAATCCTCGATCATTGCCTTCCTGCGGCGAGCCGAAGACCCGGACGATTTTATCCTGTTCTGCTGCAATTTCACGCCCGTGCCTCGCCAGGGCTACGAGTTCGGCGTGCCGGCGGAAGGCTTTTACGAAGAGATTCTGAACACGGATTCGGAGTTGTTCGGCGGTTCCAACCTGGGCAATGGCGGCCTGGTCTCGTCCAAACCCGTGCCGCGTCACAATCGCCAGCACAGCATCGCCGTGACGCTGCCGCCGCTCTCCGTTGTCGCTTTCAAGAAGCGTTAACCATGCCCAGGTACGACGCGGTAATCATCGGCGGCGGCCATAACGGCCTGGTGACCGCGGCCTACCTGGCGCAAGCCGGTCGCAAGGTGCTCGTGCTGGAGCGCCGCGAACTGCTGGGCGGCTGCGCCGTCACCGAAGAAATCTGGCCGGGATACCGCGTCTCCACCGGTGCATACCTCACCAGCCTGATGCAGGAACGCATCGTCCGCGAACTGGAGCTGGCGCGTTACGGGTACGTGGTGGATGCCAAGGACCCGGCCTTCTTTTCCGCCTTTCCCGACGGCCGCCATTTCTTCATGTGGCAGGATCGCTCCAGGACGCTCGCCGAAATCGCCAAATACTCGCGCCGCGACGCGGAAGTTTATCCCGCGTACGAAGATCAGTTGGAGCGCCTCTCGCAGGTGGTGGAATCGCTGCTGCTGGTAACTCCGCCGCAATTCCCGCCGCGCGGCCCGGTCGATTTCCTGGACTACCTGAAGCTTGCCGGCCGCATGCGCGGGCTGAACGCCAAAGAGATGGTGGCGCTGGTAAAAATCTTCACGCAGAGCGCCGCCGGGTTCCTGGACGAGTGGTTCGAATCCGAGCACGTGAAGGTGACGCTGGCCACCGATGGCGTGATCGGCGCCAATGGCGGCCCGCGTTCTCCGGGCACCGCTTACATCCTGCTGCATCACTGCATGGGCGGCGTGTCCGGCCATCGCGGATTGTGGGGATTCGTGCGCGGCGGCATGGGCGCCGTGTCGGAGGCCACCGCCGCGGCGGCGCGTGCGGCCGGCGCCACCATCCGCACGAGCGCGCCAGTGGCCAAGGTGCTGGCACGCGGCGGACGCGCCACCGGCGTGGTGCTGGAAAGCGGCGAGGAGATTGAAGCCGGCGTAGTGGCGAGCAATCTCGATCCCAAGATCACGTTTCTTCGCCTCTGCGAGGAGCGCGATCTGGACCCGGACTTCGTGGCGGCCATCCGCCTTTTCCGCATCGAAGGCACCAGTTGCAAAATCAACCTGGCGCTCAACGGATTGCCCGAGTTCACCGCTTACCCCGGCGCGCCCGGCCCGCACCATCGCGCTACCATGCACATCTGCCCCAGCATCGAATATGTGGAACGCGCCTGGGACGACGCCAAATACGGCCGTCCTTCGGAGCGGCCGCTGTTGGAACTAACGATCCCGACGATGTACGACCCTTCGCTTGCCCCGCCCGGAAAGCACATCATGGGCATCTTCCTGCAATACGCTCCGTATACCCTGCGCGAGGGCACCTGGGACGAACTGCGCGAGCCGTTTGGAGACCGCGTGATCTCGCTGATCGAAGAATACGCGCCGAACTTCCGCTCCCTCATCGAGCACCGGCAGGTGCTGTCGCCGCTGGACATGGAGCGCCGTTTCGGCATCACCGGCGGCAACATCTTCCACGGCGAAATGAGTCTCGACCAGATGTTCGTAATGCGCCCCGTCGCCGGATGGGCTCGCTATCGAACGCCCCTGCGAGGACTGTATCTCTGCGGCTCGGGCGGGCACCCCGGAGGCGGAGTCATGGGCGCCCCCGGCTACAACTGCGCCCGCGAAATGCTGAAGCGGCGCGACTAAGGGCTTGCCGCAAAATAACATTTACCATATGTAATGTTTTGTGAGATGCTGAAT
>JARLGM010000007.1 GCA_031292755.1 Candidatus Sulfopaludibacter sp. | reverse complement strand
CGCACTTTTTCAGCCCGCGTTTCGGTTTTGCGTGGTCGCCGTGGGGCGCCGGTGCCAAAACGGTGATCCGCGGAGGGTTCGGCGTGTTCGTCACCCCCATCGGCGTGAATGGAATCATTCAGCCGGGCTTCAGCCAGTCCACTCCGTTCCTGCCGACGTTGGACGGATACCTGACCGTCAATGCCACGCTCTCCAACCCTTTCCCCGGTGGCTTCCTGCATCCCTCCGGCTCCTCACAAGGACTCTCGACCTACCTGGGGCAAGGCGTCTCGTTCTACAATCCCTCTCCTGTGAATCCCTATTCGATGCGGTGGGATTTGGACATCGAGCGGCAGTTTGGCCAGAACGTGGTTTTCGAGATCGGCTATCAGGGCAGCCATGCCATCCACCTGACCGATAACCAATCCCTCGACTATGTGCCGGGCCAGTATCTCAGCACGCTTCCGTTCCGCGATAACGCCACCATCAACCTGCTGTCCGCGAATGTGGCCAGCCCGTTCCACAACCTCATACCCGGTGTGGGGATCAGCGGCAGCACCGTGCATGTGTCCCAACTTCTGCTTCCCTACCCGCAATTCACCGGCGTGACGGAGGACGGCGTCAACGACTTCAGCTCGTTTTTCGATATGCTGTCGATGCGCCTGGAGAAGCGCTTCTCCAACGGGCTGCAACTCCTGGCCAACTACTCCTACTCGCGGCTGATGTCCTACACCACGCGCCTGAATGCGCAGGATCCGTCCCCGGAGAACTATGTCGACTCGATCGACCATCCGCATCGCGTGGTGGTCAGCGGCCGGTACGGGCTGCCATTCGGGAAAGGAAGACACTTCGCTGCCGGCGCCGGCCCGCTGGTGGACCGCGTCATCGGCGGTTGGATCACCAACTTCATTTATACGTATGAGACGGGCGGCCCGTTAGGCTGGGGCAATGTGATCTATCTCGGTGGACCCCTGAATATCGATCCGCACAACCCCAACCATACCTTCAACACCGCGCCTTTCGACCGCAACCCGAACGACCAGCTCTCCGATAACCTGCGGACCTTTCCGCCGCGCTTCAGCAACCTGCGCTCGGATAATACCAACAACGTGGATTTCTCGGTGATCAAGGATATTCCAATCCACGAAAGACTGACGCTGGAATTCCGCGCGGAGTTTTTCAATTTCTTCAATCACCCGTTGTTCAACGGGCCGAACCTGAGCCCCACCAGCCCGAGCTTTGGCACCATTCCCAATGGCCCTGCCAACCTGCCGCGGACAACGCAGCTCGCTCTGCGTTTGATGTGGTAACGAAGCACCCTTCCGCAGGGCTACCACTCCAGAACAAGGAGGGAAACTCCCTGGCGCGGCAGCGTGAGCTTGAGTTTCGCCGTGCCGTCCTTCACGGACACCGCGGCCGGCGAAAGAGAATCGGCCTCTAGTTGGCCGGCTTTGAGAAGCTGAGCGTATTGCGCATCGGTCGGCGCCGTGGGCGAGCCCAGGTTCTGCCACACCGTAAAGGCGTTGCTGTGAGTGCGATCGATGCGGTATTGCGCCAGCCGCGCTTCACCGTTAGCCAGAGGCAGATGATTCAGCGTGAATTCGATGTCGGCATCGGGTCCCGCTACATCGTCGTCGTGATAATACCAGGTGAGCACGGTCAGCTTTTTCGCGTCGATACTGGCCAGCGCGCCGACGTCCGGCTTCCCGCGCACGCCGTTTCTCAGAATGTCATCCAGCGGCGTCTCTTCGGAACTGCTGGCCTCGATCCGTTGACCGCTCATGCGGCTGAACATGCGGAACACGTTCATCACCGGCAGATCGATGCCATTGTTTGCCAGGGTTCGCTGTCCCGCGAAAAACGGCTGGTCCTCGAACTCAAAGGCCCAGGTCAGCGCGGCATCGAGATTCACACCGCGGCGAGCCGCCAGGGCGTGCTCCCGCCCGAAGGTGGCCGCCGTGTAGCTCGAATACATCGTGGTGTTGCGGTAGCCGAGTTGCGGTCCCTGACATGCGGCGCAACCGTCCGGGTCGGATTCGCCGATCACGATCGGCTTGTTCTTCAGCTCTGGAACATTCGCGATCATGGCGAAGCCCTGGTCAATCGTTCTGAGCTGGGCCGCGATTCCGAGGCGCACGTGGCCATCCACAAACCCCGGGCTCCCCTTGGCGTGAAAGGAAAGGAAATCCGTCGGGGTGCCACGCTGTCCGGTGGCGTAATTCGTCCCGTCCACCACGTGCTTCATGAAATTCTCCATGAACCGCCCGCCGGTGCCGGCCATGTCCGGACCGCCGACGCGTGCGGTGGGCAGCGCCCGGCGCACGGCATCTACGGCGAAGTCGTGCAACTTGTACAGGTCCTCCGGAGTTCCATGCCAGTACGAAGAGCTGTTGGATTCGTTCCAGACTTCAAAGTACCAGTGCTCCACTTCGGCGCGGCCGTAACGGTCGACGCAATGCTTCACCCACTGGTAAACCAGCCCGGCGAACCTGGCGTAATCCTTCGGCGGGTAAGACCATCCCGTGGCAATCCTGTTGTAGCCGGCTCCGGGACGCCATTCGTGCTGGTAGGGCTCGGGGTGGATCGAGAGCGCTTCCGGCATGAAGCCGATCTGCAGGTAGGGCCGCACGCCACGCGCCCGGTACGTGTCGAAGATGCGGTCTATCACGGTCCAGTTATAGATTGGTTTTCCCTCTTTGTCTTCGGTGTAAATGCCGGTGCTGCCCCACTTGAGCGCGGGCGTGCCATCGCCCGTGCAAAGCAGATTGTGGGCGCGGAAGAAGATGTCGTTGGGCCGCAACTCGCCCAGTTCCGCAAGCAGTTTCTTCCCGTCCTTCATGGTGGCGTAGTTCGGTTCATCCGCGCCGAACATGCGCCAGATCGGTTTCAGTTCCCCGAGGCTTTTCGCCGCATCCACCGTTATGGTCACGGGAAACTGGGCGTTCGCCGGTATCGCCCACACCAGGCAGAGGGCACTCAACAATAGCAGTTTCATTTCTTTGGTTGTACCATCTTATCTTCAACAGAATGATTCGGAACCTCCGCTGGCGAATCTCGCTCCTCCTCAGTGCCGCGATCGCAATCAGCTATTTCGACCGGCAGACATTGCCCGTGGCGATCGCCGCCATCCAGCGCGAGATCCCCATCTCCAACACGCAGTTTTCCCAGTTGCAGGCCTGCTTCCTGATCGCGTATGCGGTGATGTACGCAGGCGGAGGAAAACTGATCGACGCCATAGGAACCAGAGCCGGCTTCGCATGGATCATGCTGTGGTGGTCGCTGGCATGCGCCAGCCACGGACTGGCGCGCAGTTTCGGCATGCTGGCCGGGAGCAGGTTACTGCTGGGCGCCGGCGAAGGGGGCGGTTTTCCGGCTGCCACCAAAGCCGTGGCGGAGTGGTTTCCTGCCCGCGAACGGTCCACCGCCATGGGGATCATCAACGCGGGAACCGCAGTCGGCGCCGTGATCGCTCCGCCGGCCATTTCGCTCATTATTACGGGGCTCAACTGGCGATGGGTGTTCTTCGCTTCCGGCGCCATCGGGTTGTTGTGGACGTTGTTCTGGTGGAAGCGATACCAGCCGGCGCGCAGCCATCCCCAACTCGGCTTCTTCGAACGCGCCGGTCTCGATGAGGCGTTGGCGTATACGGAAAGTGACATCCGGCCCGCGGGCGAATGGTTCCGGCTGCTCGCGCTGCCGCAGGTATGGGGCCTGGTCTCGGCAAAATTTCTCAGCGATGCGGCCTGGTACTTCTACCTGTTCTGGCTACCGAAATATCTCTATGACGCCCGCGGCTTCGACATCAAAGCGGTGGGCGCCTTCGCCTGGATTCCCTACGCATTTTCCGGCGTGGGCAGCCTCTGCGGAGGCTGGCTTTCCAGTAAATTGATCCAGCGGGGACACAGCCTGAATTTCGCGCGCAAGGCCGCTTTGGGTGCCAGCGCGGCCATGATGCCGTGCATTCTGTTTCTCACGCATGCACCGGTAAACTTGGCGCTGGTGCTGTTCAGCATTGCATTTTTCGGGCAGCAATCATGGTCCACGCTGGTGATGATTCTACCGGCGGACCTCTTTCCGCAGCGCGCGGTGGGATCGGTGGCCGGCATGGTGGGTTTCGGCGGCGCGATTGGTGGGGCGGTTTTTGGCCTGATTGCCGGATACCTTCTGGATCACGGTTTCGGCTACGGCCCCGTCTTCCTGGCGGTGAGCACGTTCCATGTCGCCGCATTTTTGATCATTCTGCTTTCTGTGCGCCGGGTCGATCTGGTGCGCGCAAAATTCCTCGAGGTGATGATATGAAGATTACGGAGGTTCGAACCCGCGTGGTGGAATGGAGGGGGCCCACGGTGCCCCCACAACCGCACTTCTGCGCCAATCCGATGGACCTGCTGGCGCTGCCTGACGATTCCATGGCCAGCTTCCGGTTTCATGGCTGGTTGATTGTCGAAATCTTTACCGACGCCGGGCACGCCGGCATCGGCAACGCAGCCCTGGCTCCGCGAGTCGCCCAGGACATCATCGACGTTTACCTGAAACCGATTCTGATGGGGCGCGATCCGTGGGACGTGGAAGCGCTATGGCAGCACATGTACCGCAATACCATGGCGTTCGGCCGCAAGGGCATCGGCATGGCGGCCATCAGCGCCGTGGACATCGCGTTGTGGGACATTCTGGGAAAAGCCGCCGGGCAACCCGTGTTCAAACTGTTGGGCGGCCGCACGAAACAGAAGATTCCGGTGTATGCCAGCAGGTTGTACAGCCAGCCCCTGGATCAACTGGCGGCCGAAGCCGGCGCTTACAAGAGACAGGGATATCGCGCCATGAAACTACGTTTCGGATGGGGTCCGGTGGATGGCGCGGCCGGCATGGAGCGCAACCTGGAACTGGTGCGCACGGTGCGCGAGGCGATCGGCTACGAAACAGATCTGATGGCCGACGCATATATGGGATGGACTTTGGAGTATGCCCGGCGGATGATTCCGCTCCTGGAGCCTTACCGCCTCCGCTGGCTCGAAGAGCCCGTGATTCCCGACGATATCGCCGGATATGCTGCGTTGAAGGCTTTGGGACGTATTCCGATTGCCGGCGGGGAGCACGAGTTCACATCCTACGGATTTCGCGACTTGCTGGAAGCGCGGGCGGTGGATGTGATTCAGTTCGACACTAACCGCGTGGGCGGCATCACGCAGGCACGTAAGGTGGCGGCACTGGCGGAATCCTTCTCGGTTCCCGTGGTGCCGCACGCCGGACAGATGCACAACTTCCACGTGGTCATGGCGAGTTACAACTCACCCATGGCGGAGTTCTTCCCGGTGGTGGACGTGGAGATCGGCAACGAACTGTTCTGGTACATTTTCGAAGGCGAACCCACGCCGCAGGACGGATTCATCGACCTGCGGGACGATCTGCCCGGCCTGGGCGTGACGATTCGAGAGGGCGCGCTGACCAATTTCGACGTGATCGAAGCGGGCAAAGAAACGGCGGGAGGCGGCCGCAAATGATCCGCCTGGTGCAGTTGAAGGGGCCCGGCGGCAGAAGCTTGGCTGTAGTGCAGGAGCCGCTCCTGCTGCTTCTGGAGGGTTGCGTTTCGGTGTACGATCTGGCCCAGGTGTGCATTTCCGAAAAGCGCAGCCTCGCGGCTGTCGTGAAGAGCCTGCAAGGGAAGGAGCAGTTGCCCTATGACGAGGTCTATGCAGGGACTTCGGAGGGGCAACTGCTTCCCGCGGCCGATCATCCGGAAGAGCCGGCGCGATGTCTGGTGAGCGGCACCGGACTCACCCACGTTGCCAGTGCTAAAAACCGCCAGGCCATGCACGGAAAGCCGGAAGACCTCACGGACAGCATGCGAATGTATCGTTGGGGCGTCGAGGGCGGCAAGCCGGCGCCGGGCGAGATCGGCGTGGCGCCGGAGTGGTTCTATAAAGGCAACGGAACCTCGCTGCGGGCACATAACGAAGCCTTGACCGTTCCCGGTTTCGCGGAGGATGGAGGAGAGGAGCCTGAGATTGCCGGCGTCTACCTGATCGATGACGCCGGAGTGCCCAGGCGCATCGGGTTCACCCAGGGCAATGAGTTTTCCGACCACGAATTCGAGCGCCGTAACTACCTCTACCTGGCGGCATCGAAGCTGCGAACCTGCGCCATCGGCCCGGAACTGGTGATTGGCGCCGGGTTTGACGACGTGCCCGGCACCGTTTCGATTGAGCGCGGCGGAAGCCGGCTCTGGTCGCGATCGATCCGCACCGGGGAAGAGACAATGTCTCATTCGGTGGCCAACCTGGAGCATCACCACTTCAAATTCGAGGCGCACCGGAGGCCGGGCGACTTACATATTCATTACTTCGGTGCGGACGCATTCAGCTTCGGCGAGGGCATCCGGCTGCAGGATGGAGACATCATGGAAGTGCATTTCGAGGGGTATGGCCGCGCCCTGCGGAATGTAGTGAAGCGAATCCGCGAGCAGCCGCGCCCGGTGCAGGCACGGCCGCTGGAGGAAGCCTGACCGCGCCCTCCGCCCGTTACAAATGAAAGACCCGCTTCAACAGGCCGATGTATTGCGGGCCCGTCGTCAGAATAATCAAGGCGAAGTAGCCCACGGCAAGCATGCCTCCGGAGGCGAACTGCCCCCATCGCCTGACGTCCGGACGCCCGCAAAGGAATCCTGCCAGGCATGCGACCATCATCAGGAAATGGCCCGCGGCTGCCACCACCGCGATCAACAGGTCGGGTCGATGCAGATGGCCGGTACCGAGGAGAATAGAAAACTGGTGTAACCCGGCCTTAATGAATATGGTGACAAACAGGTTGGTATAGTTCCAGAACGCGGCGATGGTGAAGCCCGCGCCGAATCCCCACGCGTTGCGGCGCCGCGTCAGCAAAATCACCCGCAACATAGATCAGCGCCTGAAGAGCATGCAGCACCCGGATCTTCGGATCGAACACCGCTGACAGGACGAGGGCGCAAATGAAGAATCCCGCTCCCGCCGAAATCCACGCGTCCACCCAACCGCCGCTCTTCCCGGATTTGCGCATCATCATGGCTAACTAACGAGGACGCGGGTCGCCGGGTTCCAGCGACAATCCGGCTACCTGGTCATCGCGGGTAGCAGGATGCCTCGCACGGCGTCCGGCCGGGCAGTGGTGTCACCGGAATCGGTGAGGCCGCGCCTCTCTTTGTGGCAGGTGACGCAGCGGGCGAAATCCGGTTTGCCCTCCTGTTTCGCGAGTTGGACGTGACAGTTGATGCAGAGTACGTGCATGGACTGCACATAGCCGGGCGCGCGGTAGTGTTTCACCGGGATAGTGGCGCCGGCAGGCGTCAGGTCTTTGTGGCAGCCGGTGCACGGTTTTGCGCCGGCGGCACTGCGCGGTTGTGAAGGGTGGCACTGGACACATGCCAGCCGGCCGCCTTCCGGCGAGGCGTGCCAATCGTGTTGGAAAGCGTCCGAGGTCAGGTACATGTCCCGGTGACACTCGTAGCAGCCGGAGGCCCGGTCGCGCGGCAGGTTCATGTGGTGACACTGCACGCAAGAGGTATCGCCGCCCAGGCGCTTAACGATCCGATCGTGCGGGAAAGCAACTCCGAAGCCGTCCAGGTTGCCGTCGATCCACAGGATGGCTCCGCCGCGTGCCCGATGCACCGGCTGTGGGTCAACGCCGCGGCTAGCCGCGGGCTGCGGCGCCAGCAGCGCCAGCCCCAGGGCAGCCGCGAAAATAAAGCCGAGCGAGTATACCATGCGGCCGGCAATCGCGGGCACGCCGAGCCAGGTCATCCCTACCCTGTCGAATTCGGGCAGTTTGTGGGGGTCCGCCAGTGGATCGGCGGGACGCTGTTCCCATACCCGGAATCGTTCCACCATGAACAGGAATGCCAGGGTGGCGCCCGCCACCACGCCCGCGCTGATGGCCACCTCCGTCCACGCCGGCAGATAAATATGATTGCCGCGCGAGAGGTGGGCCAAGCCGCCGACATCGATGCGGTTCATGACCACGCCGAATACTCCCAGCCCGGCCGCCGCCCATTGCCCGCCGGACGTCCGGCGCACGCGGGGCAGCGAAAACAGGATGGCCGGCACAATCGCCATCACCGACATCTCCAGCCAGAACAGCGCCATGTGCCAGCCCGGCGTCACCAGGTAGCGAAGTTGGCCGCGAATCGCCAGGTCGGCGAGACGGGTGGCCATATAAAGCAGCAGCACCCAGCGGGCTGCTCCGCCCAATGGCGCCAGCGCTTCGGTCTCCGGTTTGCGGCGGTAGAGCCAGGCGGTAGAGTGGCTTTCGAACGTCACCATCATCATGCCCAGTCCGATCGCCGAAATCAGGAACAGCAACGGCAGAATCGGCGAGTACCATAGCGGGTGCAGCCGGTAAGGCATGATCAGGAACAGGGACCCCAACGACGATTGGTGCAGCGTGGAAAGCCCGATCCCTGCAACCACCAGCGGTAAACGGCCCTTCACCAGGATCCGCCGCACTTTGGCCAGCGCGCTGAATTCCTGGGCCGGCACGGGAAAGAGCTCCAGGGTGAGGACCGTCAAATACAGCATCACGCACCAGCCGACTTCAAACAGCGGCGAATGCGGATTCCAGAACACGATCATGTGCCAGATGTTCCAGGGCAGGCCCAGATCGAAAAGCAGGCCCACGGCCACGGCGACGTAGCCGAGAAATGCGGTGAGCACCGCCGGGCGCACCACACCGTGAAGGCGCTCCAGGCGGAAGATGTAGACCGCGGCCGTCATGATGAAGCCACCCGACGCCAGCGCCACACCCCCCATCACGTCGAAGCCGACCCACAGGCCCCACGGCGTCGGATCGGAGAGGTTGGTGATGGCGCCCAGCCCTTGCGTGAATCGGGCGGCGGCCACCGCGGACGCCAGTCCCACCACCAGCCACAAAATGAATTTCAGCCTGTATACCCTATTCATCGGAGCCTTCCGTCTGCCGCTTCATGCGCCGGTTGATGATCCAGTTCAGCCCGGCCATGCCCGCCACCACGCCGGTGAAAGCGAAGGGCACCGCGTGCATGGCAAGGGCGGTTGTCTGCGGGAGCGGCGCGCTGCCGGCCGGGTGTTCCGGCGCCAGGAAAGACAGGTCCACGTTGGAGATGGAGATCACCGACGTGCCTCCCAGGTCATGCTCGCCCCATACCTGATTCACATACTGACCGGGAGCCGCCGCGATCCGCCGGTGAGCCTCGGCAAGCAGTTCGTCGCGGTCGCCGAAAATGGTCGCCTTGGCCGGGCACGCCTCCGTGCAGGCCGGCTGGCCGCCGGTGCGAATACGGTCGTAACAAAGAATACACTTACGCACGTAAGGGACCGCCTGGTCCCAGTCGTAGCGTGGAATTCCGTAAGCGCAGGCCATCATGCAGTAGCGGCAGCCCATGCACCGGGACTGATCGTAAACCACCGGGCCGAGCGCGGTTTTCGAAAGGGCGCCCACCGGGCAGACGGAGACGCAGGCGGGCTCCAGGCAATGGCGGCATTGCTGGCGCGCGTAAGTGTGGTTGGGCCCTTCGACTACGCTCGTCCAGTTGCGCGCCGAAAGCCCGTCTTCCGCATCCCACCGGCGGGGCGAATCCGGCGCCAGGTGGTTGGCCTTTTTGCAGGCGATGGCACACTCGTTACAGCCGATGCACTTGGTGGTGTCCGTGAGAATCGCGGCTTTCATTTGACGAGGGCCTCCTTTTTATCCCCGGCAGCGGGCGCGGAACGAGAGTTGGCTACCCAGATGGGAAGGCCCGCGTAGCCCAGCGTGGCGGCGACCTCCTGGCCCGCGCCGGGAACGAACTTCCACGCCACCGCGGTAACCGCCTGAGAGAACGGCGCGAGCACGCAGTGAGCGATCTTGGTGAACGGGATCGTGAGCATAATCAGGTCGGCCGCATAGATGTGGACCAGCATCATTTCCTGATAGACTTTGGGCCCCAGTGCCGCATGCGCGCAGACGTACCCGGTCACGAAGGGCGCCAGCAGCAACGGGGGCCAGATATAATCCTGCAACCGGCTGAGCGCCCGGGCGCCGCGGTGAAAAACACGGCCGCAGATCAGGCCGGCACCGGCAGCGATGGCGAGTAATGTGAAGTAGTCGGCCGGCCGTTGCGGCAGAGCGGGCCAGGCAAAACCAACCGCGCCGCGCCACAGCCGGACGTGCGCGGCCAGAAACAGCGGAACCGCCAGCAGACCGACATGAAAGAGAAACGACGTCACGCTGTACACCGGCCGGCCGCCCAACAGGCGGCGCACCGGCACCAACCATCCCAGGGTCTGTCGCGCGATTGCCTTCCACGGCACAATCCGGTCGGAATTCCGGCGGTAGGCTTCAGCGATTCCGACGATCGTGAGCACGACGACCCGCAATAAGCCGAGAACCATCAGGCAAAACGCTAGCCGGAACAACGGCCCGCGTCCGAACTCGATCCACGCTTGCACTCGCTACTCTCCTGGCACCGATGAGTCGAAAATAATTGCCTTGTACAACAGGTCGTGCAGCCCGACAATCTGGCAGTCGATGGCGTGCTCTTCCACCAGCTCGCGAAGCTGCTTCTTGCAATTGGCGCACGGCGCCACACAGTACTTGGCACCCGTCGCCCGGATCTGGTCCGCCTTCATCCGCCCGCCCACCAACGTGCGGTACGGCCGGAGTTCATCCATCGATACCGTCCCGCCGCCTCCGCCGCAGCAGATGTTGTCCTGCCGGTTGGGAGTCATCTCCACGTAATTCGTGCAGAAGGCTTTCAGCAGCTCGCGCGGCTGTTCCACCACCCAGCCGGACCGGGCCAGGTTGCACGGGTCGTGATAGGTCACCGTCTCGGAGATGGCGTCCGGCTTCAGCTTCAGCCGCCCTTCCTTCCAGGCCCGGTGAGTATACTCCATGATGTTCACCACCGGCAGCGCTTCTTTCCCGCCGCAGAAGGTCGGATAGAAGAACTTGGCGCTGCGCGAAGCGTGCCCGCACTCGCCAATCAGGATCTTGCTGACCTGCAGGCGTTCGGCTTCGGCGCGAATTTTCTGGAGCACCTGTTCCAGAATGTGATCGCTATAGAAAAGGCCGTAGTTGATGCCGTCGAAATACCCTGTCCCGATGGTCCACTTGTCGCCGGTAGCGCGGAAAACGGCGGCGTTCCCCATGAGGGTTTCGCCTTCCATCAGAAAGTCCGATACCGCCGGCAGGAACAGGTATTCCGCGCCGTCCTGGTCAATTGGGAACGGGATGTCGATGCCTTTATCCTCCTGCATTTCCTCGCTGAGGAATTCCAGCCCGTCTTTGAGCGCGGCCACCGGAACCGCGGAAGTGTTGCCCGTGGCGCCGGTCAACTGCTCGCGCACGCTGACCGCCAGCGCGCGCGGTACGATCCCGATCTCGGAGAGAATGTACCGGCCCAGGTGCGTAATGAGCGCGTGGTCGATGCCCATGGGGCACTCGAAGTGACAGCGCCGGCAGGCCGTGCAGTTGTAGAACGAGTCCGCCATCTCCTGGATGCGCTCGTCGGTCAGGCCCGGGTCGCCCAGGATTCGTCCACGCAACACGCCTGAGACGGTGAAGTGACGCCGATATACCGAGAGGAGCAGTTCCGACCGGTGGCACGGAATGTCATTGGTGTCGCCGGTGGCCACATAAACCTGGCATTTCACCGAACACCGGGAACACTTCGCGGTGACGCGCATGTAGTGATCCAGCGCCAACCGGTAGTTGGTGTGTTTCAGAATGGCCGCGAAAGCTTCCAGAAACCGGCGGGGGCGGTCGGCAACTTCAAAGTCTTCGACGTGGTACCGCACCGGGAGGCGCTGCTTCCGGATCGCCTCCGGCTTCCTGGTGGCGGCGAACGCGCGCTTCCGCTCTTCTTCAGTCAGTGGCTGCATCGGTCCTCCCGTGGCGGCACTTCTCTGGCTAATAAGTAATTACAACCTTAAACTATTATATTAGGCCGAAGCGTTTGCCGGCTCGCGGTCTTCTGGCTTCCTGATAGCTCTTAGTCGCCTCAATAATGCCATAAGCACTACCGGCGCACAAGAAAAAAAGGCATGTCCGGCGGCCGCCGGAAGTGGCGGCGCAGTTGCAAATTCACACCAATGAAAACCTACTATCTGTGGTAGTTTTCGTCAATCCGGTTGACTTCGATCCGGCCGGTGGATTGGTGGAGCGTGCCGCTTACCCGCACAATCCGGCCCACGTAGCGTCTTACCCCGTCAGGGCCGGACAGCAAATAGATGGTTCCGGCGCTGTTCAGCACCAGGCTGGAATCGAAGGGTTGGGCCACCACGGTTCCCGTAAGTTCGATGGGCCGGCTGTCTACCGCGCGGAAACCGGCATCGCCGAGCGGGGAAGCGATTCGCTCCAGGCCGTACGCACACAGCAACACCGCGCCGAAAACAGCGGTCATGATGCGCCAGGGATGCGGGTTACCTGGCCAATCGGAATACGGATCCCCTCTGAACAGAACTCCATTATAACTGCTCGCGGGTCCTGTATTCTTCCTGCCTTCAGTGGCTTACGCGCTTTCCCCGAAACAGATGGGTGGTCAGGAAATCGATGCCGAATCCCGCGAGGGCGCTGATCAGCACGGCGCTGATGCCGTATAACGAGGCGCGGCTCTCGGACAGGATGGCCAGCCACGCGGGAAATCCGGTTGGTACCACCGGGATGGCCACGGATGCCTCCCGCGCCACCTGGCCATCCCGAACCTCAAAAGCATGAATCTGGTACTCCGCGGGCGGGGCCTTTTTGGGCCAGCGGAATTCCAGCGTATACGGCGTGCCCTCGTTTGACGGCTGGCCCATCACGATCCGGGAGCCGGCAAAATCGTAAGTGCCGTCGCTTTTCTTGAGCGCCACATAATCGGCCTGCAAAGCGGCGCGTAGGGCGGGATCTTTCTGCGCCGGTTCGAGATGTACGTGATTCATCAGCGCGGCCTCGTCCAGATCGTTGCCGGCGATACAGTCATCGCTCAACAGGTTTCGAACCGGCTCCGCGCTGAACCGGAGGAAGAGTGAGGGCGCTCCGGAGATCCGCACCTTACCCGCGGTCAGCCAGATCGGTCCGTAGCGAGCCTTCCGATTGAAGGCCTCCGCGCTAGCGGAACCGGTGACTGTTAGGATCACCTTCGAGCCGGGTGGGGCAACGCCCTCGACCCTTACGTTGGCGCCCTCATAGAAGACGCCGACTTCGATCACGCGCGGCGTGACACTGCGAATCAGCGACGGCGGCACGACACCGCCGGCATAAAGACTTAACATCACCAGGGAAGCAACGCTCATTTGCCCGCCTTATCTAATTCCACCCCGCTCCCGCCGCACCATCTAGCCCTTCGCCCATACTGCCCACGCGGCCCTGCACCATTCCGGGGCATGAGGCCAGTACAACATCGCATGTCCCCCCGAGGGGCTGAGCACATTCGCCGGGGTGGCGATGATTCCAACCGTCATCTTTACGGTGACCAGGAGTGCCAGGATCGCAAGAATGATCAGGAGTTGATCTCCGCGCAGGAATCGAGTCATGCGGGCGCCGACCTGCGCCCCAATGGTGGAACCCGCGGCCAGCGCCAGAGCCAGCACCAGGTCCACTGTGTGGTTGGTGGTCGATTGCATATAAGTAACGCCCGCACAGGTGAATAGCGTCTGGAAGAGGGACGTTCCCACCGCCACGTGCACCGGCATGCCCAGCAGGTAGACCATCATCGGCACCATCATAAAAGCGCCACCCACGCCCATGATCGAGGCCAGGATTCCGACTATGACACACAGGAAGAACGGTACCAGCAGGGAGTGACGGACACCAGAGCGCTCGAAATCAACCTGCAGCGGCAGGCGGGCCAGCCTGCCGGGACGGGCAGGCGCACGGTGCACCTTGGACGCCATCGCTCCACCCCGCAGGTTCTTCAGGCTGGCGACGAACATCGACCCGCCCACAGCCCCCAGCACTACGATGTAAGTGATTGCGATGAACGAATCCGCATTACCGAGGGCACGCAGGATCTTGATCGCCTGCACGCCCAGCGCGGCCCCGGTCAAGCCGCCCGCCAGCAGGGTGATGCCCATCTTGAAGTCCACGTTCCCGAGCCGGAAGTGCGCCGCAACCGCGGATGAGGATGCCGCGACGATCTGGCAGGAATCGGACGCGGCTGCCACGGTGGGAGGGATGCCGGCGAGCATGAGAATCGGCGTCAGCAGAAAGCCGCCGCCCACTCCCAACAGGCCAGAGAGAAACCCGACTAACCCTCCGGCTCCGAGTAAAATCCATACCCTGATGCTGATTCCGGCTACGGGCAAAAAAATGCTCATCGCACTTTCTCCTTCCCGATGTCCGGATCATCAGGCCTTAAAATACTTGTTCCTGGGTGATTTATAGCATACTTTCATCGCCAGGAACCAAACTTTTATTTCTTCTGTCTCAGACTTACTAACATCAATCGGTTACGACCTTACAGGTGAAGCCAGTTCGTCGAGATTGAGCGTCGCCACACCGGGCACGCCGGCCGCGATGCGCTGCACGTCCGCCACTTCGCTCAGGTGGGATACCGCGCCGCGAATGCCCACGGCGCCGTCTTTTGCCAGGACTTCGAATTCCAGGTGAGAGGTTGCGTCAGTGAGCGCTAGTTCTGCGCGCACACGGCCGGCCAGAGCAAGATCGTCCATGGCAGCCCGGCACGCGGGCGTAAACTCAAAACACCGCTGTCGGGCTAGCGTGGAAATCGTCTGGCACGCCTCCTTAATCTGTATGGATTCCAGGTTCAGCACGATATCGTAATTGCTCGGATCGCCCCAATCCACCCCGTAAAGGTAATGGACCCATTTCCGGCGGTCCTGGTCCATCTTTGCGATGTAGTCCAAGGCTTCGGCGCGGCTGAATTTCAACCGCTCCCGCGCCATCGTCACGCGAAGTTCGATGGGCGCGATAATGCGCACGCGGAGCACGTGCGGTCCGCCTTTCAGCAGCAGATGTCCGGCATTGCCGTGATACACGGCCCGGCCGTCCCGGACTTCCGCGGCGAGCGCCGCCTGGATCAGCACCATGTACAGATATTTCTTATGCCGCAGCCGTTCGAGGAATGTGGGAGGCTTTTGCAGTGCGTCCCTCAACTCCTCCTGGGAGACGCCGCGCGCGGCAGCTCTCTCGACAATGACCTCCCGGTCCACGCAGCGGTAACCGAGCGCTTTGGACAGACATTCCGCCAGCATCTTGCCGCCGCTGAAAGACCCTCGAGAAATCGTGATTACCGACATGAGTTTCCTCCCGCCTGATTGCGGAGTTCAAGCTCATAATATCACCACATACCGGTTTCGAGAACCAGTTTTGGGGGGCCGCGAAGGCCCAGCCGGCCGTTGTCGATTTTCCCGCCTCGCCGGCGGTTTTTGCGGATGTCATCCGTAAATTCTCGATTTAAGAATCCTGCGTGTATGGCATTTTCGGGGATGCCTCCGCATCGAATCGAACCAGTGCGGCTCCAGTTGCCGAAAGCAGCAACGGTGTGGATCTCCGGCCGCACAGTTTCGACGTGTCAATCCTCGGCCAAAGCCCATAAAACGCATAGGGTGACTCTGATTCAGACAAATGACTCCGAATCCTAGAAAACACATTGTCCCGGTCGTTGACCAGGTCTACATTCAAGTTAGTCAAACATCGAAGCAGGTAAGAGTCGATTCTGGCCTGGTTGAATTGGAGGTTGAAACGCACCGGAACTCAGCCGTCAGTTTACTCTCCAGGACCGGCGTATGGCCTGCCCGATTTCGCTCGGATTGGAATCGCAGCCCATCGAGCCCGCAGCCGCGGGCATGCGAAGCTGCTGAGCCTGGTGGGAGGTCACCGGAGGCCTCCCGCCTTGAAATTCCAAACCGGGCACCAGTTTTCCGCGCTCGAACGCGAGGTGCTGCGATCCACTTTTCAGGCGGCAGACGCATGGTCCGATTGCATATCACGGTACTGACGGTGATTCTGATTGCCACTCGCCTGGGCGCGCAGTGTATTGTAGATAATCCCGGGGGCAGCAAGGTCAACATCAACCGCCCGCTGGACGCGGACGTCCCGGTCGCCGGCTTCTCACCGATCGCCTACCTCAATAAAGTAATGCCGCATTGGCTGTGCTTTACAGCCGGTTATCGAGCCAGGCTTGAGGGCTACAGCGCGGGGAATTTCAAAGAGGGCAACTCGGACGATTATCTGCTCACGCGCTTTCGCTTCGGCATGTCCATCAAACCGGCGACGTGGCTCAAGGCCTACGTGGAACTGCAGGATGCGGACGCATTCTGGAAGACCCCGCCGCTGGCGCCGCCCTACCAGAATACGTGGGACCTGCGGCGCGCCTACGTCGATATCGGCGACATCGAGCAGGGACCGGTCAGTGTCCGCATTGGGCGCCAGGATCTGGCCTTCGGACATCTCCGGCTGGTGGGCACTGCCTACTGGCGCAATGCCTCTCGCGGATACGACGCCGCCCTCATGGTATTGAACTTGCCGCACCTTCGCGTCAATACTTTTGCTTCCTCGCCCGTGGTGTGCCTCGACAGCGGGATGAGCCATCACCAGCAGGGCAATAATTTCTACGGCATCTATTCCACCATTAAGAACCGGATTCCCAATTCCGACATCGAACCATACGTCTTGTGGCGGATCTCCCCTGGCTACCAATCCGAAGAGGGCAAACCATCCAGGCTCGATGAGAAGACCGCCGGCATTCGCTGGGCCGGCACGGCATCGCACTGGGATTACGACGCGGAGACGGCGACACAATTCGGCAACGTCGGGACCGACGGGATCCGCGCGTGGGCATGGAGCGCCGTTGCCGGCTATACCTTCAAGCCCTCCGGCCTGAAACCGCGCGTTTTCGTCAAGTACGATTTCGCCTCCGGCGATCGCAATCCGGCCGATGGCGTGCGCGGCACGTTCGATCAGCTCTACCCGAATATTCACGATCACCATGGCCTGGCCGACCAGGTGGCCTGGCAGAATCTCAAGTCGGTCCGCTCGGGAATCCGCGTGTCGCTTCACCGCAACTGGATTGTGGCGAGCGCTTATAACGATTGGTGGCTGGCCAGCGCCACCGACGGATTCTATAACTCTTCCGGCACCATCGTGGCTCGCGACCCGAAGGGACAGTCCGGCACGCACATCGGCCGGGAATTCGACATTCAGACCTCGTACCGGCCCAACCGCCATCTGGAATACGGTGCCGGCCTGGGCTACATCATTTCCGGAGACTTCCTGGTGCGCACGCACCATGCGTTGTCCTACACGTATCCGTACGTGATGATCAACTACAACGTTTTTTAGGAGAGCGCTTTGACATCATTGGCTACCCCCCCAGCCCGAACCGAAACGGGCTTGACGAACGGAGAACTCGAGGCCATCCGGCAATTCGATGCCTGCACCATCTCGAACGCGATCGAGACCTTTGGCGTCAGGCTGGCCAACGAGGGCTTCGCCGACGCCTCCATCCGCTGCTTTGCCGCCGGCCGGATCCCCATGCTTGGCTATGCCGTGACCGCGCGCGTTCAAGGCTCGTCGGTGCCCATTACCGGGCAGCGCTACGGTGATCGGCCCGGTTGGTGGGAGTACCTTTTGACACTCCCGGCGCCGCGCGTGGTAGTTTTGCAGGATATGAGCGACCGCCCGGGATTTGGCAGCTTCCTGGGCGAGGTGCACTCCACCATTCTCAAGCGCCTCGGCTGCGCCGGCGCCGTGACCAATGGAGCGGTTCGCGATCTTCCCGCGGTCGAAGCCATGGGCTTTGCGCTCTTCGGAGGCAGCGCCGCGGTTTCGCATTGCTATCTTCGCCTGGTGGACTTCGGGATGCCGGTGGAAGTTGGCGGCCTGCGAGTGTCTCCCGGCGACCTCATTTACGGAGACTGCCACGGGGTGCTGTCCATACCCAAACCCATCGCTTCGAAGCTTCCGGCGGCTGCCGCGCGCCTGGTGGAACGGGAACGGCAGATTATCGACCTCTGCCGTTCTTCCGATTTTTCGATCGAGACCCTGCGCGCCATAGTCTCCGGACAGCAATAAGTCAAACACCAGGGCGTCAGGGCCCAGCCGCGCGCCGCGCGCGGTCTATTGAACGTTCAGCGCCTGGATCGGATCGACCTGCCCGGCCTGGAAAGCGGGAATGAGGCAGGCGGTCAACGCCGCAATCGACAAGAGGGCCAGCGCCGCTGCGAAAGAAGCCAAATCCCGCGGACTCACGCCATACAATTCCCGCTGAATTGCCCACCCCGCGGCCAATGATCCCGCGGTGCCTGCCAATGTTCCAAATGCCATGATCCGCAGCCCGTCGCCCAGAATGGTGGCCACCACATTGTGAACCGTTGCTCCCATTGCGATGCGGATGCCAATCTCGCGCCGTCGCCGTTGCACCTGCGCAGCCAGCGTTCCGTACAATCCTACGGAACTGATGACCAGGCCCAATAGCGCGAACCCGCCGACGAGGCTCCCTGCGAGCATCCGCCCCCTGACCGTTTCGTCGAGAACCTCGTCGAGCGGCCGGTACTGTTGCAGGAGCGCCCCAGGGTTGGCCGAGCGCACCCGATCTCTCAACAGAGGCAGCAATGTGCCCGGCGCCCTGCCGCTGCGGATGATGAACCGCAATCCCCATCCGGAGAAATAAGGCATGTAGACCATGGGAACGGCGGCCTGATCCAGCCCCTCCGTGCGGATGTTCTTGACCACGCCGACAACAGAGCTTTTGCGGTCGCCAATGCCGGAATGCACGGTCCCGCCAATCGCCGGCCCGCCAGGAAACAGGAGCCGGGCTGCGGCCTCGTTCAGGATCACTGCCGCTCCGCCCTCCTGAACCTCAGCTTGCGAGAATGTCCGCCCGGCAAGCATGTGTCCCCCAAGCGTTTCGAAGTATGAAGGGCCAATCAGACGATACGCGATCATAGGATCGGTCGACCTCAGCTCGCCGCCGCGCGCGGCCGTGACCGTCGAGAACGCTGGCGAACCGACCGGTAATTCCGCCGAGTAGCTGACCCTCGTTACTCCGGGCATAGTCGCGATCCGAGCCACTAAATTCGAAATCGCAGGTAACGGTGCTCCCTGCGAACCAGGTAGCGACAATTGGACAGTCACGATTCCCTGTGCGTCCAGGCCGGGGTTCGACCGCACGGCCGAAAGAAAGCTCCGTCCGATCATGCCTGCCACGGTAAGCAACGGGAGTACGATCGCCACTTGACCGGCCGCCAGGATGACGCGAGATCTTCCGGCGCCGCTGCATCCGCCACCCCGGCCGCCTTGTGCCAGGGCTCCAGCCAGCCCGTCGATCTGGAACCGCAAGCCCGATGCCGCCGATACCAGGAGCGAGACAACCAGGCAAATCGCTACTCCGAATGCCAGCAGGACCGGGCCCGCCGCCAACAACTCCGGTCCGGCATTCTTTACGGCAGGTATGAATTTGGGGACCAGCGGCCTGACCCAACTTTCAATCAGGAACGCGAGAACCGTTCCAGCAGCGCACACTAACAACGCATCGCGGAAGTTGGCGCCCACTACACGCCGGCGAGTCGCTCCCAGCGCAAGGTGCACGCTGGTTTCATGCGTCCTGGCGATCGAGCGGGCAACGAACAGGCTTGCCAGATTGGCGCAGGTCAGCAGAAGTAACAGGCACGCCGCGCCATAGAGCAACCAGATAGTCGTATGCTTTACCGGAGCGACCGCCGTACGTAACGGTTCCCACCAATGGTGGCCCCAAGCGCCGGGCTGCGACTCGGAAGACGTGGCCCGAAGCGCCGCGTCGATTCGGGTAGAAGCTTGCCGGTGGGACATTCCCGGTTGCAGCCTCACGACGCAGCGGTACAACGCATCGCCGGCATTCATCCGCACCCCGGGACTGGCCGACGCGATGGGTCGAAGGATTTCGGCATCGGATGCGAACGGTAACGTGGCCATCCCGCTGACCACGCCGATCACTCGGGCCTGCCGGCGCTTCCCTCCTTCCTGTAATACAAATACGCGGCCGACCACTGAGAGGTCCGACCCGAAGTGCGTCCTCCAGGCTGATTCCGTGAGAACCGCCGGTTGCTCCGGGCTCGCGCCGAGGTCCTCTTCCGCGCCAAACAGACGTCCTGCGACCGGCCGCAGTCCCAGAACTCGAAAGTAGTCCGAGTCCACGGCCGCGGACGGCATGTCGATCCCTTCGTCTCCTTGGAAAAGCGAAATCAGGCGCCGCCTGCCCGTCAACCCGATTCCGGAGACTACCGCTGCTTCCGACCGGATTATCCACGCGTCTCGCCCCGTGATCTCGCTGCTGAGGTCGCCAGATTCGCTCCGTCCGGATAGCGTGACCAGGCGATCGGGCTGAGGGAAGTGGAGCGGCCGCCAAAGTAGCGCGTAGGCCGTATTGAAGAGAATCAGGTTGAATCCGAGGCCTATGCCGAGGACCAGGATTGCCGTGACCAGGAAGCCCCGCGATCGCAGCAACCTTCTTAGGTGAATCCGGAGACTCATGCGAAATTCAGCGAAGCAGGTATCGTGCCAAAGAACATATGGCCTGCCAACGAGCAGTTAGCGTGCGGTAACCCGTATGGCGCGCGCATTTTCGAACAGGCGCATCCCAATTTCGGACATTCAGGAATCATTAGCTGATTCTAACTGTCTTCCCAGACTCGCTTCGCCCGAACGTCCACGATTAGAAATCGCACGCCCTGATTGTCCGTAGGATTCAGCCAAAGCATGCGGCGAAGGAACGGACGATTGTCGATGTGGCCCCACGGCAGGAGACCGTCGAAGCCTTCCTGGAGCGATAATTCCCCGATCCGAAAACCTGCCTCATAATGACTGACGGCACATCGGGACGGCGACCGAAGGCCAGGTTGCCGAGGTGCGCAGCGCGTAGAGGCAGCGCAGATCCGCTTCACACAGGTCATTCAGGATTTCATATGCGCCAGCGACGTCTCCGGGTTCTGTGAGGTCATTGGATATGCCGATTGAGTCATGATCCGGGTGGTCGTACTTGAACCCGGACAGCACCTCTACCAGCGATACCGGATTCTCGCCGGCAACTGCGCCGGCGGTCCTGCGCCGGGCGCCGCGGCGATCCGGAGTGACAGATTCCGGCGGAAGTGGCTTGAGCCCCATCCATTGGCGGTATGCGGCAACATACCGCGCTGCTTCCGTTCGCCGGGGGAACTCGATATCGGCGGCGGCCACAACGTACTCGCGGCCATCGGTGCGTCGGCATTTCGCCGTCAAACCGCGGCGGGCGTTTCCATCGAAATCGAACTTCACCACCGAGACTGGCTCGCTGCTCATCAAGGCGTCGCAGGGCACAGGGATCGCTTCCTCCAAAGCCCGCAGGAAGGCCGCGAGTTGTTCGCTTTCACCCTCTGCGCCTCCGGTAATCCGATCGATGAGCCCATCCGGATTCGCGTGCATTAGGAATGACTCTCACTCAGTGTGCCACACCAGAACCAAATGGGAATCTGAGTTTTCCCGGCCGGTCCTCTATTCCTTCCGCGGAATCGCGCCGATAGTACCAGCAGATCGAATTGCGAGAAAAGACCACAGGCCGGCGGAGATTCAGAAAAAAGGTAATGGTACGTAGTGAGGGTACGCTGCACCTATAACTAGACGCTCTGGACCTGTCTTTTGTTTACGGCGCCCGAATAAGATGGATTTAGAAGTCGTGTTAGAAACGGACTCGAAAACTCAGGACACTTTATTTTGAAGACAGAGACTCGCGCGAATATGATCGGGAATTGGATCTGGAGGCTGCTCCTGCCGTCACTATTTTTCATTGGGGCAGTTGGCCTTCAGGGTGCCAGCTTCATTTTTAACACACTCCCCGGAATAGACAACTGCTCCGGCAAAACATGCAGTGGACAGGCGGTATTCAGCTTCACCGGAGGCACCGATACCTTTACAGTCACACTGAGCAACACGCTCTCATCGATTCATGACGCCGGCCAACTCCTGACGGATCTGCAATTCGATACTGCGGGCCTCGGGACTGTTTCTCTGGTGAGTAGCTCGGGCAATCTGATACGGATCAATAACAACGGCACGGCAACCCCGGCGACGGGCTCCATCGGGTGGGGCTTCGGGAGTACGGGAAGCAACGCCTGGCTGCTCTGTGCCGTCTGCGGTGACGGGGTCAAGGCGGCGTCACAACCCGCGCAGGGCATTGTCCCCAACCAGGTGTCATATTCCTCGTCAGTCGGCTCCGTTAAAGGCAATCCCGGACACAACCCATTCCTGGAGAGCGGGGCCACGTTCACATTCGAAGCGGCCAAGTTGCTTCCGATCGATGGCAGTAATCCGTTCTCCGAGATCACCCTCTCGTTCAGTACAGCTTTCGGTGTGGATGTAAATACCGTGCTGGATAATCGCGGCAACGTTCCGGGTCCGAGCACACCGGAGCCGGTTACCACGATGCTGGCGGGCGCTGGTCTTATCGTGCTTGGGTTAGTCGGGCGGCGCCGCCGGGCGGCTCACACTCTCTTGCGGTAAGAATAGTCCTCTTGGTTCCGGGTCAGGTTGGGACTATAGAACGGATCCTGTTCGATAACATCCTTCCAGCGCATTTGCAAGGTTATCGCTTCCGACGGGGTGGGATCCTTGTCCTCGGGCCGCTTGGAACTTGCCTCGTGGTGGTAAAGGCGTGCATGAGGCGTCACCAGCACGCGGTATCCCCGTTGCCCGAGTTTCAAACACAGGTCCACATCCTGATAAGCGATGGGCAGCGCTTCCTCATCGAAGCCGCCGCATTCCCAGAACCTCTTGGCCGGCACCATCATACACGCTCCGGTGACGGCGCTCACATTGCGGATTACGTTGGGAAAATCGAAATATTGCCGCTCTTCATCGAGGGATCCTTTGAAGGCATGCCCGCAGATGTCGAACAACCCCATCACCACGCCGCTATGCTGCAGGGTGCCATCCGGGTACAGCAGTTTCGCCCCCACCGCGCCAACTTCCGGACGCGAGGCTAACTCGACCATTGCGGTGAGCCACCCCGGAGTGATTACCGTGATATCGTCATTGAGGAACAGCAGCAGCGGCGCGTCGGTTTCCCTGGCGGCGGCATTATTCAGAGCCGAGAAGTTGAAAGGACGGTGACGAAAATCCAGATACTTCAGCGGACGCCCCTTGGTGTTCCAGCGCTGAACAAAATGTTCGATTCCCTTGGCGTGTGAGTTGTCCAGAATCGCGATCTCATAATCCCGGTAATCGGTTCGTTGCGCGATGCTTCGCAGGCAGGGCTCCAGCAGTTCGACCCTGGCGCTGGGGATCAGGATCTGGACCCGTTGATTGTCCGGGATGGCATACCGCACCCGCCAGCGGACAGGAATTTCGCCCGGCTCCACCGCGGCACGGATTCCCGTGGCAGCCAGGTGATCGATGATTACCCGCCGCGAGGAGTCAATGGCGCGATGCTCCCATTGCGACGCCCGCCGCATGGAGTGAACGCCCGTCCGCCAGTGGTACAGGATCCTGGGGATGTGAACGATCCGGCGCGCCCTGACACTCATGCGCAGCAGAATATCGTGGTCCTGGCTGAGGTCGAAATTGCTGCGGAACCCTCCCACCTCCAGCGCCAGCGACCGCCGGCAAATCATCAGGTGGTTGACGTAGTTCTCCGCCAGAATCAGGTCGGGGGACCAGTCCGGCTTGAAGAAAGGATCGGAGCGGAGCCCGCCCTCATCGATCTGGTCTTCGTCGGAGTAGAAGATGTCGCCTTCCCTGTTGCGGTTGAGGGCATCTACAAAATGATAGAGCGCGTGCGGCGCCAACTCATCGTCGTGATCGAGCAACGCGACAAATTCGCCGGCTGCCAGCCCCATCGCCGTATTGGACGCCGCTGAGATTCCCTGATTGCCGGGCAGGCGGACCGATTGGATCCGGTGATCCCGCTCGCAATGCCGCCTCACCATGGCATCGATCTCCGCGGACTGAGAACCGTCATCGGCGATGCAGAGCTGCCAATGCGGATAACTCTGCTTTTCCACCGATGCCAGAGTCCGCTCCAGAATTTCCAGGGGTGTCCGAAATACCGGAAGGAGCACACTGATCACAGGTCGCTGCGCAAACAGCGGCACCTTCATCTGAATCAGGGCGTCGTCTTCCTGTTCGAATTCGGCGATCCACCGGTGATAATCGCTGACGTACCCGTTGACATGGTCCACTACGATCGGTACCCGGCGCTCCGTGGTGGCGCCCCCCACGCTGAACGCGCGCAGAGTGAGGAACTGTCTGCCGTCGGGAAGCAGCCCCGTGTCCAGTTTGGCCCGGAATCCCGACCGGTCCGAACCAGGCACGTCCGGATAATGGGCCGCCACATCGGGCCGGTAGAACCCATATCGCGCTTCGGCGCACTCCACGTCGCCGGCCCGGATTTCCAGTCGCCGGATTCCCGTGCTCGCCAGCGCCCAACCACGAAGCGAAACCGTACCGCTGAGCGGCGGCGACGCTGCCACCGGTTCGTCGCAGGCGATCCGGAACAGCGTCTCGCCGTCGGTCGCGCCATTTGCCGGCTCCGGAGAGGGCCTTTGCAGCGTGAACCGCCGGATGGAGTTCTGAAGACGCAGCAGCACTCCGCCGCCGGCCACCAGCGTACGCCAGGTGCGGCTGCGCAGGATGGCTTGGGTAGCGTGCTGCACGCGCATGGTCCGCGACTGGAGCAAGGCGACCCGCCCTTCCATCCTCTCGGCGAAAACCTGCTGCATTTCGCGAGTCTCCGCCACGGTCGCACTCAGTTCGTTGAGCAGGCGCTCCAGTTCCGCCTGCCGGTCCGGCGGCGAGGGCGGCGCCGGCATCGCGGGAGGGGTGCTGCGAATCCCCAACCGGTCCTGAATCCGGCTGACCTGGGACAGACATTCCTGAACGAGCGAGTTCAGCCGGATCAGTTCCAGTGCCAGCGGCAGGCCGGATGCCGGAAGCTCCGTCCCGCCTCTTCGGAACAGCACCGCGCTGCCGGTGAGGAACACCGGATCGGTAGCGAAGTCAGGCGAAAATCCGGCCTCGTCGAACAGGCGCAGCGCCGACATCATCAGCAAGTCCTGACCCGCGCCGAAGGATGGAAAGAACAGAATGCGCTGGCTGCATCCCGCAGCGCCCGCGATCAGGGACCCTGCCTGATCGATACTGCCCGAGTAAACCGCCAGGTCGTAGGCATCCCGCAGGTTCGCCAACTGCTCCACCGAGGATGCCTGCCTGACTGCCACTCCGCAGCGCACCAGCGACTGCAGTAACGGGCCGGTCGCGTTGCCGATGCCCAGCACGGAAGCGGGTTTCAACGACGACACGATCCGGAGTGCAGTGGCGTGCGGCTCGGTAGTGGCAACCACCGTTACCATATAGCAGCCATCGCCCCAACAGTCACTACGAGAGAACATTCGGGCGAGACTTCCGCGAGACGCCTATTAGTAATAGTCGCCATGCAGGACAATAGGAAAATCGAGTATACCACACGCCACCGCGGCGCCTCTGCGAAGCGGAACGAAGTTACCCTTGGTGAGCTAGACTGGTCTTGAGAAAACCACTACGCACAGCGGAGATCCATTGAGGCCCTTACAGATCCTCTGCGCTTCCACCCGTCAATGGAATCCCGGGGACGAGTGGATTGCCCGCGGAATCCGGCACTTATTCCGTACCCTATACTCAGACCGCGCATTAAATTGGCTTCTCTATGACCGCAGCCCGGATTGTTTCCTGGAACCCTGGGCGGCGTCCGCACGGCGGCCTCACCTGCTGGGAAACTCCTACCAACCCGCCGGCGAACTCGCAGCCGTCGATCTCGTGGTCATTGCCGGGACGCCGGAATGGCTAGGCCCGCATCTGGAACCGCTGGCCCGCGTTCTCCACAGCTCCACGGTGCCGGTCTTCTACCTGGGCATCGACTACCCGGCCGCGGAGTTGCCTTGCACTCCAGAGGACCTCCGGATGCTCTCGCGAGCCCTGATTGTCACGCGCGGCCGCATCGCCACGGAGGCGCTTCAGGCCCTCGGCCTTACCGCCCGTATGATGCCCTGTCCCGCGCTCTTCTCCGCGCCCTACGAATACCCCGCGAGAGCGCTCAAAACTCTCGCCGTCGTCCTGCAAAGCGGTCGCGTCCCCAACCAGTCTGTGACCGAAGATCTGAAGGCCCGCATGTTGCGGTTATTGCCTGCCCTGCGATCCCGGTATAGCGTCAAGATTGTCTGTAACTACATTGATGAGCATCTCGAGTTTTCCGCGAGCCTCGGCTGCCCGGTTTGTTATTCCTACGACGCCGGCGACTACTACCGCATCGTCTCCGATTGCGACCTGGTAATTTCGACGCGCCTGCACAGTGCACTGATCGCCAACTCCCTGCTGAAGCCGGCCATCCTGACTAACTCAGAGCCGCGCGCGGCTTCCGCGGCAGAAATCTGTCCCTTCATTTATGTCCTGGCGCCTGAGGATGTGCCCGCCTTTCTGGAGCAGTTCGAACCGGACCCTGCGGTGAGAAGTCTGTTCAACTGGAAACGAATCCGGGAAGCGCAATACCTGGATCTCCTGCGAAACGCCCTGCAAGAACATGGTCTCTATTAAGTTCAAAACGATCGAAGACTTCGGCGGCACCGGTCACGCTGCTCCGCGGGTGTCCGGGATCCACAGCGGCAATGCCGGCGACGTGATCTACTCTCTGCCGGCGGTCCGGGCACTGGGAATTCGCCATCTCGTCCTCAACGTCTATCGCGATCCCAATCCCCTGCGGCGCCTCACCGAGGAAAATGCGCGAGCCCTGGTTCCGCTTCTGCTGGCGCAGGACTATGTGGACCGCGTGACCCTGGTGTCCGCCGGTGTGCCGCTCGAGTCGGTAGACCCGGAATGTATCGACGTCGATTACGTGCTCGATCGGTTTCGCAGGCAGGATGCCCTGCACCTTCACCTGATGCACGCGCATGCGCTGGCCGTGCACGCCGAAATCGACGCCGTCTCGCCGTTCCTCCGCGTGCCCGAGGACCTTCCGGAGGCCGGTGAAGTGGTGCTGGCGCTCACTCCCCGCTATCGGACCTTGACGGAAGAATTCCTGCGCGATCTGATGCTTTATTTCGACGACATCCTGATCCTGGCGATTCCCGAAGAGTGGCGCAGCGTGGCCGGCATCCCGGGCCGCATTCGCAAGTGCGCGGATTATCTGGAGATGGCCGGGTTGATCCAGCAGGCGCGCGTCTTCATCGGCAATCCCGGGTTGGCGTCCGCCATCGCCGAAGGCCTGAAGGCGCCGCGCATTGTGGATCTGCCGCTGGAACCGGTCAATGCTTTTCCCATTGGCCCCAACGGCTATGTCCTGCCCGCCGGACGAGCGGAATTCGTAGACATTGTGCGGCGACTGTGTGGCGATCGTCCGCGCCTCGCTTCTCTATATAGCGACCTGCTCCAGGCCGTGGCTGCGGAGTCTTCCCGGCTGCCGCTCATCGGCGGAGTCGATCCAGCCCGCGTCACGCTGGAGGGCGGCGGATGGACCAAACTCGCCCCTGAAGAGAACGGCGTGTTTCTGCATCCCGGCGCGCCGGAAGCCCCTCCTCCGCGTATCGTGTTTGAGGAAATTCTGTTGGCGGGCCACAACTGCCTGCAAGCCGACCTGAGCGTCGAGCATCCCGAATCCGCGCCGGTCAGGTTTTCGTTTCACTTGCGCGACGCGAGCGGCGCGACCATTCACCAGAGCACGCGCGAAGTGCAGCCGGCCGAATCGGTACACTGGCAGGTGACCTTTCCTCGCAACTTCTCCGCGGCCAGCCTCGAAATTGCGACTTCCCTCGCGGCCGGCGCCGAATCGCCCAACTATGCGTGGGCATGGGTCCGGAACCCGCAACTGAGGGTGATCTGAGTGGACGTGCCCTGGACGATCTCGACATCCCGCCAGTCTTCTCCGCGGTGACCGATTGCCTGCGACAGTTGGCAGTCCCGCCCGCCGACCGTTGTTTCGTGCCCACCAAACACGGCCTGTATCTCGCGCGGCGATCTGAGCAGTAAGCGTACGCTACGATGTCGTCATGGCATCTTCGCGGCTTCGGGCCGCCCTGTCCCTTCTTGTCGCCGGCATGGGACTCTACACGGCCCTTGCCGCCGCGTTGATGATCTACCGGACTTACTGCCCCGTGATTTTCTGGGACCAGTGGGAGTATGTCAACGTTGCGATGAAGCCTGCCGGCCTGCCATTCTGGTCGCGCGTGTGGTTACAGTCCGATGAATCGCGGCTGGTTATAGGTAAGCTCGCGGGCTTTGCGGATCTGCGTTTCTTCGGAGGCAGGAATATTTCGTTGCAGATCGAACTTTGCCTGATTCCGATCTGTGTGGCGATGATTTTTTTCTGGATGATCCGGCGCTCGGGACAATTGCGCGGGCCGGCGCTGGCGACAGCCGTGGGCTTTATCGTGTTTTGCGCGCTCAACCCCGTGCAGGTGGACGATCTCATCTGGTATTTCGAGGTGGGTTTTGTTTTTACCGGATTGGCCGCCGTCGCATCCTTTGCGGGCGCCGTGTGGCACTCGTCGAGGGCCGTCCCGGGCGGCCGCCGCTGGATCTCGGGACCGCTGGCCCTTTCCCTGTTTGCGGCCCTGCTTGCCGAAGGTAGCCGTCTGGACGGGCTGCTGGTCTGGCCCATCCTTCTTCTACTCAGCTTCTCTCTTCGGTTCCCCCGAAAGACTCGCGTCCTGATTGGCGGTGTAGCGTCGGCTGCCGTGGCCGTGTATTTCTGGCGATTTCACTCGGTGGGTGGCGTATCCGGGGAAGGTCTGGAAGCCATTCGACATCCTCTCTCCATGGCGGAATATGTCGTCCATTATTTTGGCGCGACCTGGAATACCCTGCTGCCGCCGGGGTCGGCTGGATTCATACTTTCAGAACTGCTCGCGGTCGCTGCAATCCTGATTTCGATCGTGACGGCCCTGAGACACTTGTGTTTCCGCCGGCCGAAGCCCGATCCCTTGACCCCCTTCCTGGCCGCCATCATGCTTTTCACAATCTCCACCGCCGGCGTCACCAGCCTGGGCCGGCTCAGGTTCGGCGTGGCTCAAGCGGCTGCCAGCCGCTATCAGTGCGTGGCTCTGTTGTTCTGGGCTGCCTTCGCAACGCTGGTCCTGAGTTGGGCCGCACGCAAGACTCCGCGCCCTCTCGCCCTGGCAGCAGTGCAATGCGGCCTGCTGGTCCTGATGGTCGCGAGCGCGGGGCGGTTCCATGCTTACGAAAGGGTGGCGGCGGTCCGTCAGGTCCGCCTGAACCGCGCGTATCTCGCGGTGATGCGCGACCCTTCAGACCCGGCAGCCGCCGGCGCGTTGAATCCGGCGGTGGCGTCGATGCCTGTCTGGTACGGGTACCTGCACAGTCATCGCCTGGGCCCCGGCCGCGGTGAACTCGAAGGGCGGCTGCCCGCAGTGCCGGCGCCTCCGCCCATTTCGATCTGGTCGGCATACCGGGTATATACAGCGGACCATTGCATGGGCTGGATCGACGGTCTTCAACCGGGCGTGCTCGAACCGGGCGTGGTTTCACTGGCAGGGTGGGCCTGGGACAAAGAAGGCCGCAGGCCTCCCCGGCAGATCGTCTTCGCATCGCCGGACGGCACAGTTGCCGGCTTCGGCGAAATGGCGATTCCGCGCGAAGATGTCGCCGCTGTTGTGCCGGGCATCACGGACATCAATACCGGTTGGGAAGGACCGGCCATCGCGACAAAAGGGACAAGGCTGCGCGCTTTCGCCGTGCTGCGGGATCGAATCTCGATCTGCCCGCTCTCCAATGAGGTGATCCTGCCGTGACACCAGCCGTTTTTAGGCACCCGAGCGAACTTCGTCAGATCCGTTTCCGCGTCGAAGTATGCTTGCGTGTCTGTCTCACTGTCCGAACATGACGTCCGCCACCTGGAGCGCCAGTTTGCCGGCGTCCAGGTCGGTCCGGTTGCACAGCACAATGACGCTCACCTGGTCCGCCGGGAAACGCTCGATGGCCGTACCGAATCCCATGGTGCTGCCGAAGTGCCACATGCGCGGGTGCGAATGGTAGGGATCCAGAAACCACCCGAAGCCGTAGGAGACGGGCTTGCCCGGCGCCAGATTGTCCCCGCCGGGCGTTGCCGGCCATTTCGCCGGCTGCCCGTTTGCCAGCGTGACCGGCGTCACCGCGGCGCTCATCTCCGCGTCGCTCAGCAGGGTGTGCTTCTCCAGCGCTTCGTCCCACTTCGCCAGGTCCGCCAGATTGGAATACACGCCGCCATCGCCCTGCGTGGCCGAGGTGGAACTCTGGTCCGTCTCCTCGAAGCCGCCGGCGCTCTTCGAGTGCCCATAGGCGCGATTGGGCACGCTGTCCCCGCCCTTTAGGTAGACCAGGGTCCCGTCCATATGGAGCGGCGCGAAGATTCGCCGGCGCAGGAACTCACCGAAGGGCTCACCCGAGACCTTCGCCACAACCAGCCCCAGCATCACGTAGCCGGAATTGCTGTATTCCCAGCTTGTTCCCGGCGCGAATTTGCCGGCCGACTGATGCTTCAGCAACTCCAGCACGTCGCCATCCTGAATCTGGTGCACCGGACTCCAGCCGGGACCCATCAGATCCTCATAATCCGGCAGTCCCGACGTATGCGTCAGCAGGTGCCGGATGGCGATCGCGCCACCGTACGCCGGGAAGTCCGGAAAAATGCCGGTCAGCTTCTGGTCCAGTTGCAGCTTTCCGTCGTGGATCAGCAGCATCACCGCCATCGCCGTGAACTGCTTGGTGACAGACGCCAGCCGGAAGCCGGTATGCTCATCGATGGGCGCGCGCGTTCTGGTGTCGCGAATGCCGTACCCACGCTGGAAGATGGCTCCGCCACGACTGCGCACCAGCACCGCCGCGCCCGGCGAGTTTTTGTCTGCCAGCGGAGAAAAAATCGCGTCGATCTTCCGGGCCACGGCGGATTCCACCGGCAGTTCCGGACTCCGGCTCCACTCCTGAAACGAGCCGTCGTACAGCCGCGCATCCTGTCCCAGGTACCGCGCCACGAAATACAGCACCGTGGCCTGCTGGCCGATGTGGCAATAGGAGACGGTCAGGGGCGATTCCCGCACGAGCTTCCGCAGTTCGTCCGCCGTTTTTAACTTGCCGTCCGCGCCGAACGCACTGTTGTAGGGCACGCTGCGAGCGCCGGGAATATGGCCGGCACGGGGCATACCGCCGGCATTCATGCCGTTATAGAATTCGGGCAGCCGAGCATCCAGCAGTTGAACCTCGCGATCTTCCAGGTGCGCACGCACCCACTCGGCGGTGGCCACGCGTTGCGCCAGGTGCGCCGTAAGCGTACGAGCTTCCGATTTCGCGGCCTCCGTGCTGAGCGCGCCGCCGGAGTTTCGCCATGCGGCCAGCCCGCCATCCAGCAGCGCGGTCCGCTCCCCGGCCCCCAGGGAATCCAGCGTGAACCAGACGCGCGTCGCCGACTGCACCGAATCGGTCCCGGCGTATACCACCACGCGCGCGCCATCGCCCACGCCCAAACGGCCAAAGGTCCTTTCCAGGCCGGCGACAGGAGGCAGTTCCAACCGCAAGCCCGTCGCGCCGGTTACCGAGATATCCGCCAGAGTCACCAGATGCGCGCCGGGAATATGGCCGGCGTCGTAGTCCTTTTGGGCTCCTACGTGCAGAATCACCAGCGAATCATCCTTCAGGTGCTGCGCCAGCCAATCGGTGGAGACGAGCATAGAGGAATTGACCGCGCCCGCGACTGCCGCGGCGATTAAGACCAGGAAGGGCAATCGTCTATGCACAGGAACTCCCTACGCCAGCAGGCGCGCTGCCGGCTTGGCAAAGTACGTCAGAATAATTCCCGCTCCCGCCCGGGTAATACAGGTCAGGCTTTCCATCATGGCCCGGTCGTAATCTAGCCAGCCATTGCGCACCGCCGCCATAATCATGGAATATTCCCCACTCACCTGGTACGCCGCGATGGGCACGTCGAACCGCTGGCGCGCCTGGTAGATCAGGTCCAGGTACGGCATGGCCGGCTTGACCATGACCATGTCGGCGCCTTCCTGAAGGTCCAGTTCGATCTCGCGCATGGCCTCGCGGCCGTTGGCCGGGTCCATCTGATAGCTCCGCCGGTCGCCGAATTGCGGCGTGGATTCCGCTGCCTCGCGAAACGGCCCGTAGAACACCGAAGCGAACTTGGCGGCATACGCCAGGATGGGAATCTTCTCGTAGCCATTGGCGTCCAGAGCCTGCCGGATGGCCCATACGCGCCCGTCCATCATGTCCGAGGGCGCCACAATATCCGCGCCGGCCCGCGCGTGCGAAAGCGCCGTCTTGGCCAGCCATTGCAGGGTGGTGTCGTTGTCCACGTCGCCGTCTTTGACGAATCCGCAGTGCCCGTGGCTGGTGTACTCGCAATTGCAGACGTCGGTCATAATCAGCAGACCGGGCACCTCCTTGCGGATCGCCCGGATGGCGCGTTGTACGATGCCCGCGTCATCGTACGCTCCCGTGGCCATTTCGTCTTTGCTTTCCGGCAGACCGAACAGGATCACGCCGCCGATCCCCAGCGCCCGGATCTCTACGCATTCTTTCACTATTTCGTCGATCGACATCTGGTAGTTCGCCGGCATCGACCCGATTTCCCGGCGAATTCCCTCGCCCGGACACGCAAAAAGCGGCAAAATAAACTGCCCCGGATGCACCTGCGTTTCGCGGACCAGGCTTCGCAGGGATTCGGTAGCGCGCAAGCGGCGCAGGCGTTGGGTTGGGAAGGGCATTACCCACGATTGTAACCGCTCAAAGGGGGGGCTTGACATGGGCGAACCTCCGGTTAGAATAAATCTCATCTAAGCGTTGTTATGCAGACCGCTTGTGACCATACCCGCACGCAGATGATCGCCCGGAGAGACGGCGTGGACTACGTAGAGTGTCTGGATTGCCGCCAGATTTTCGAGGCTGAGGATCTTGAACCCGTGAAAGTCGAGGAAGAAGAGGAATAGTCCTCCGTGCGCTAGCATGGAGGAAATGCACGATCTCTCATACTTCCGGAACCATTTCGATCGGGTGGCCGAACGGCTCGCAACGCGCAGCAATCCGCCGAGTCTGGAGCAGTTTCGCGACCTGGACCAGCGCCGCCGCGCCGCCATCACCCAGACCGAGCAACTGAAGGCCGCCGTCAACAAGGCGAGCGCCGAGATTGGACCGCTGTTGCGAGAGGGCAAGGACGCCACGGCGCAACGGGAGCAGGTCCGCGTGATGAAGGCGGAGATCGCATCCCTGGACGAGCAGGTGAAGTCCGTGGACACCCAGTTTCAGGAACTGCTGACCGGCATTCCCAATACCCCCCACGAATCCGTCCCGGTGGGCAAAGACGCCGATGACAACGTGGAAGTGCGCCGCGTGGGCGAACCCCGCACTTACGATTTCGCCCCCAAACCGCACTGGGACCTGGGGCTGGAACTCGGCATCCTGGACCTGGAGCGCGCCGCCAAAATCACCGGAGCCCGCTTCGCTTTGTATTGGGACATGGGCGCCAAACTGGAGCGCGCGCTGATCAACTTCATGCTCGACGTGCACACCCGCGAGCACGGCTATACCGAAGTGCTGCCGCCCTTCCTGGTGAATTCCCAAAGCCTCTTCGGCACCGGTCAGCTACCCAAGTTCAAAGAGGACCTTTTCAAATGCGAAGGTCAGGACTTCTGGCTCATCCCTACGGCCGAAGTTCCGGTCACCAACATTTACCGGGATGAGACCCTGGAGGGCGACGCTCTGCCCATCCGCCTCTGCGCCTACACTCCCTGCTTCCGCAGCGAAGCAGGCTCCTACGGGCGGGATGTCCGCGGCATCATCCGCGTCCACCAGTTCCAGAAGGTGGAACTGGTCAAGTTCACCCGCCCCGAGGACAGCTACGCCGAACTGGAAAAACTGACCGCCGATGCCGAGGACATTCTGCGCCGCCTGTGCCTGCCGTTTCGCACGGTGGTGCTGTCCACCGGCGACATGGGTTTTTCCTCCGCCAAGACCTACGACATTGAAGTCTGGTTGCCCGGGCAGAACGGCTATAAAGAGATTTCCTCCTGCTCGAATTTCGAGGCGTTCCAGGCGCGCCGGGCGGGAATCCGCTTCAAGAGCGGCAAAAAATCGGAGTTTGCTCATACCCTGAATGGCAGCGGCCTCGCCGTGGGCCGCACCTGGGTCGCCATCGTCGAGAACTACCAGCAGAAGGACGGCACCGTCCTGGTGCCCGAAGCCCTGCGGCCCTATCTGAACGAAGAAGTGATCCGCCCGCGCAAGTTGTAAGAAATACGCGGCGGCGGGAACTAATAGTTGTGACCGCATGATTACGCCGGAACGAGAGCGGCTGTTCCTCGAACTGTTTGTCGGCCGCAGGGCTGCCCTGCAGCGCTTGTGCTACGGCTTCCTGGGCTCGCCCGAAGAGGTGGAAGATCTGTTTCAGGAGATCATGACCAATGTCTGGAACAGCCTGCCTTCGTTTCGCGCCGAATCCGCCATTCACACCTGGGTCTACCGCATTGCGGTGAACACAGCCCTGGTGTATCGCAAGAAGATCCGGCGCGGCGAGCAACTGCCGGATCTCCCCGACGCCCGGATGGGCGCCCACCAGAATATGGAACAGGAGGAGCGGCTGGCTGCCCTGCGGCATGCCATCGCCGGCCTGGCGGATCAGGACCGCCTGATCGTGACCCTGCTGCTGGAAGGCCTCAGTTACAAGGAAATCGCGGAGATCACCGGGCTCACCGTCAATTACGTGGGGGTCAAAATCTCGCGCATCAAGCTGGCGCTGGAGCAACTCATGACGGAGGTGGCCCATGGTGCGGTTTGAAGAGTTGCAGCAGTTGTGGCAGAACCAGCCCCCGCAGGCGCCTGCCGCGTTCGATGTGCGCGGCCTCACCGGGGAATTGCGCCGCTTCGGCCGGCAGCAGACCTGGATCAATTCATTCAAGGTCGCCCTGCTCCTCGCCACCTTCGTACGCATCCTGACCCGGACCCATGAGGCGCCTGTGGCAATTGCCGGGATGGTGCTGATGTACATCGGGATGATTACCTACCTGGTACTCGACTGGCGCAATCAGATCGGCATTTCGCGCCTGGACTTCTCCGCCCCATCGGTCGAGTTCATCCGGCAGGCGCGCGTCCGCCTGCGGCACCAGTTGAATCCCATGCGCCGGGTCTTCTGGCTGCTGGCGATCACGGTAGGCGGAGGCTTCAACCTTTTGTTGCTGGCCCAGCCACGCGGTTCGCTTTCTCTCGTCATCGCCCGGCATTTGGCGGCAACCGCAATGCCCTTCGCCGTCTACGGAATCGGGCTGAAAATCCGCACGTTCCGCTTCCGGCGCGAATGCGGCGAAGTCATGGAACGGCTGGAAGCACTCATCCGGACTATGGAGGAGAAGTCGTTATGAACCTGAACAACGTGGGACTCCTGGTCCGCCTCCGCTACAAACTGATGTGGGCCAAAACCCGCTCGCGCAACGGCAAGATTGTGCTGTTCGTGCTGGGTTACCTGTTCCTGACCCTGATCCTCATCCTGCTGGCGGCGGGCGGGCTCGGGGCTGCCGTCCTGGCCATCCGGTCGGGCAAGGCGGAAATCGTGGCAGAGGCCGTATTGGGTGCTCTTTATGTGCAGGCGGTCTTCGCCACGGTCATGCTCGGTTTTGGGATGAGCGCCGTGTTTACCGATGGGGAGCTGCGCCGCTATCCGCTCACCCTGCGGGAGCGCCGCATCACGCGCCACCTGATCGGCATCGCCGATCCCTTCTGGTTCCTGATTCTGGCCCTGGAACTGGGGCTGGGCGTCGGGCTGTGCGTGCTGGGAGACTTCCACATCGCGCTGGTGCTGGTTGCCATCCTGCTGCTGTTCCTGTCCAACTACTTGCTTGCCCGTGTGGTCAGCCTGGCCATCGAGCGGCTGGCCAGCCGCAAGTCCGGGTCCGCCCTGCTGATGGTGCTGGTGATGTGCCTGGCCTTCCTGCCCGGCCTGCTCGCGCCCGCGCTGGCGAAGAACAAGGCCAATCTGGCGGAGTTGCTGGGGGTGCTAAGGTGGACTCCGCCGTTCGGCGCCGCGGCTGCCATGACCCAACCCGGCATGGCGGCGTTATCCGGGCTGGTCCTGGTGGGTTGCTGGCTCCTCGCTTTTGCCGCCATCCTGGCGTACATGGAACAGCGGCCTCCGCGGACGCAGGCCGCACAGAACAGCGCCTTGAAATGGGATAGCGCGTTCGACCAGGTGGGCGCGTTCTTTGGCCCGCGGAACGGCCCCCTGATGGCGTTCTGGCTGCGCTTTTACACGCGCAACAATCGCTTCCGCGCCCTGTATGGGCTCTCCCTGCCGCTGATCGCGTTCCTGGCCTTCAACTTCCGCAACGGTTTCGCCAGGCGTTCCGTCTCCGCTCCGGTGGATCCCAATCGTTTGTTCATCAGCGCGTTGGGCGCCATCTTCACCGTTTCGTTCTTCGGGATCTCCCGGTTTGCGGTGAATCAGTATGGCTACGCCGGCGGCGCTTTCCGCCGGTTCTTTCTGCTGCCCACGGATCCCGCTGCCAGTATGCGCGCCGGCAGCTACGCTTCCATGCTGGTGGGCAGTGTACTGATTCCTGTCGCCCTGCTGCTCTGGATTCCCTTTGGCGGTCCGTTCGACGCCCGTAAGCTGGCGATGCTGGCGTGCAGTGCCGTCACCGGCCTTCTGTTGCTGAACGGCGCCGGTTTGTGGGTCACTCTCTACAATCCGCGCAAGGGCAGTTACACCGCCGCCATGGGCAACGACATGTCGCTCATGGGCAACATCATAGTGATCGTGGGCATGCTGGGGGCGCTGTTCACGCCGCAGATTCTGGCACGCGTCCTGCCGGCCGCTGTCTCGCCGGAGAACTGGTGGGATATGCCGCCCCTGGCCGCCGCGGCTTTCCTTTTTTACGTCGTTTCGCTGCGCGCTACCACTACACTGTTTCCCAGCAAACGCGAAGCTCTGCTGGCCGTGGTGGAAGGAAGAGTCAAATAGATGAATCCGCATTCCGACGCCATCCGCGTCACCAACCTGATGAAGAAGTATGGCCAGACTCTCGCCGTGGAGAACCTCTCGCTGAACGTGCGCGCCGGCTCCATGTTCGGATTTCTGGGGCCCAACGGTTCCGGCAAGAGCACCACCATTGGATGCCTGACCGGACTACTCGACCCGAGCGGCGGCTCGGTCGAAATCCTGGGCCAGTCCTTCACCACCGAGAGTGCCGACCTTAAGCGGCGCATGGGCGTCATGCCGGAAACGCTGGGCCTTTTCGATCCCCTGTACGCGCACGAGTTCCTCGGTTTCGTCGGGCGCATGTTCGGGCTCGATGAAGCGGTCACTCGCAAACGCGTCACCGAACTGCTGGCCGCGCTCGAACTGACCGATACCTCCAAGACCCTGTCCGAGTACTCCACCGGCATGCGTAAGCGCGTGGCCTTCGCCGCCGCCGTCATCCACGCCCCGGAAGTCCTGTTCCTGGACGAGCCCTTCGAAAGTATCGACCCGGCGGGCGTGGCCCTGATGAAGCAGTGGCTGCGCCGCTTCACCGAACAGGGCCGCACGGTGTTCATCACCAGCCACGTGCTGGAAACGGTGGAACGCCTGTGTACCGAGGTCGCCATCGTCACCAAGCCCGGCAAGCTGGTGTGGCAGGGCGATATCACGGTGTTGGCGAACGAGGGCGCCATCCAGTACGACGGCCGCGAATTTCGCGCGCTGGAACCGCTGTTCCTTCACTTGACCGGCGAGCGGTACACCGATTTAAACTGGCTGTGATGAAACTTTACCTCAAGCCCACCTGAACCACCTGCCGCAAAGCGAAGAGTTTGCTTCGCGAACGAGGCGTGAAATTCGAGGAAGTGGACCTCAACCGGGGACTCTCCGTCGCCGAACTCGACAGCCTGATCGGCCGGCGCGATCATCTGCCGTTCCTGAATTCCCGTAACGAACTGTACCGCGAACTGGGGATGAAACAAAACCCGCCCACGCGCGAAGAGGCGTTGCGCCTGATGTCCCAACACCCCAACCTGATCAAGCGGCCCATCCTGGTCGACGGCAACAAGGTTTCTGTGGGCAGTGTCACGTAACGCCCGGCGCCGGCCGGCGCAGTTGGGTTATTAATGAAGTGATGCGCGCTGTATTGCTGGCCGTGTCACTTGCTATGCTCGCGCAGGCCCAAACGCCCGTAATCGGCGCGGGCGGAGTGGTGAACTCCGGCAATTATGCCGGCGGGGGCGTGGCGCCGGGCTCCATCGCGTCGGTGTTCGGCGCCAATCTGGCGTCTCAGACCGTCACAGCCGCGGCCATCCCGCTGGCCACCACGCTCGGAAATGTGGAATCGGTCACCTTTGGCGGCGTGCCCGCGCCCCTGTACTTCGTCTCCGCCGGCCAGATCAATGCGCAGGTACCCTGGAACCTCGGGCTGGGTCCGGTGGATGTGGTCGTCACCACAACGGTCGGGGCCTCCGCGGCACTGAGTGTTCCGATCGTTCCCGCCGCGCCGGGGATCTTCGCGGTGAGCGCGAATGGCCTGGGCCAGGCGGTCGCCACCGACAATTCCGATGGTGCCATCGCCGCGCCGCAGGCGTCCCTGGCGAGTTTCCCGGCGCATCCCATACCAATCGACGGTTACCTGGTGGTCTGGTGCACCGGTCTTGGCGCCGTGGACGCGCCGGTCGCCAATGGCGCCGATACCGGCGGGCAAATCGTGAACACGCTCTTCCAGCCGGCCGTGCTGATCGGCGGCATACCGGCGACGTTGGTATATTCCGTGCTCTCGCCACAGTTCGCGGGCGAGTACCAGGTGGCCGTGCAAGTGCCGCCCGGAGCGCCGTCGGGAAGTGCGGTGTCTTTGCAGATCGTGATCAACGGAATCACCACGGCAACTACCGTGACCATAGCGGTGGCCAACCCCTCGGATTAGCGAGCTATCCTGGATTGATGCGGAGTCTGGGAGGCCTGCTCCTGCTCATCACCGCAATCCCGCTTGCAGCGCAGTCCCCCGAGGGCTATGCCGGCGCCGCGGCCTGCGCCAAATGCCACGCCGCCATTCATCGGGCGTGGTCGGAATCGCGCCACGCCAAAATGATGCAGCCCGCCACGAAAGGCAGCGTGGAAGGGGATTTTGGAGTGGGCAAAGTGGTGGTCCGCGGGTCCACGTATCTGCTCGCCCAGCGTGACGGCGGTTACTACATGACCGAGTCTGACCTGTCCCGCAAGCCCTGGGAACACCGCATCGACTTCACGCTCGGCGGCCGCCGCGTGCAGCAGTACCTCACCACCATGCCCGATGGCAGCATCGTCGTGCTTCCGGCCACCTGGGACACGCTCCGCAAGAAGTGGATTCACGATCTGGACGCGGCCAACCCCGAAGAATCGCCCAATGACGTCGTACCCATCTGGAATAAGACCTGCTACTCCTGCCACGTCAGCCGCGCACAAAAGAACTTCGACCCGGAGGGCCCGCGTTACCGCACCACATGGCAGAGCCTGGGGATGGATTGCGAGATCTGCCATGGCCCGGGAAGCCGTCATGCCGCTAAGCCCGCGCGCGACAATATCGTCAATCCCGCCCGCCTGGATGCGGCGCGCAGCACCATGGTTTGCGCACCATGCCATTCCGCGCGCGACATCTATGCCGCCGGTTTTACGGCGGGCGCCGATTACTACGATTCCTTCATGCCGGTGATGGAGTATCGCCTGCCTGCATCGCAGGACCCGGCCTTCTGGCCAGACGGGCGTCCGCGGTGGTTCGCCAACGATGCCGTCGCCCTGTGGCAGAGCCAGTGCTTCTTGAAGGGGAACGCCACCTGCATCGCCTGCCACACCGGCTCCCACAACCCACAGTCACGGGCCGACGATAACGCCGTGTGCTCCGGCTGCCACAAGGCGGTTGCGGCGAACCCTGCGGCGCACACCCATCATGCTCCGAAGAGCGCCGGCAGTTCCTGCGTGGAGTGCCACATGCCGGCCACGGTGACCGGACTCAATGCACGCATGCGCGATCACTCGATCGGCATACCGGTTCCCGAGAATACCATCGCGCACGGCATTCCGAATGCGTGCAATCTCTGCCACCAGGATAAAGACGCCGCCTGGGCATCGCGTCAGATGATCTTGTGGTACGGCGCCAAATCGCGCCAGAAGTGGATCCGCCGCGCCGATGCATTTACGCAAGCCCGCCAGGGGAACGCCGCGGCGATTCCGGCGCTGCTCGAAATTCTGTCTGACCCTGCGGGAGGCCCGTGGATTCGCGCCAATGCGGCGGGATACCTGGGCAGTTTCCCCAACGACCCCACCGCCTACGGCGCGCTGCTCCGTGCCTTCGCGGACCCCGACCCGCTGGTGCGGGCGACGGCAGCCTCCGCCATCCGCCCTCGCGCAGCTCAACGGGAGGCTCTGGCGCCGCAACTGGTATCGCTGTTGAAAGATCCTGTGCTGACGGTGCGGATGAATGCCGGAATCGGCCTGGTGGCCATGGGAGTGCGGCCGTTTCCGGGCGAAGACGGCGCCCGTTTCGAGCGCGCGAAGGAACTGTACGCCGCGCGCGCCCGGCTCGATTCCGACGATGCCAACCAGCAGTTCGCCGCGGGCAAGTTCTTCTTCCTTTCGGACGATATGGATCGTGCCGCCGCGGCCTTTCGTGCTACGTTGAAGCTCGACCCGGCGATTCCCGCGCGGTTCCTGCTGGCGCGGTCCCTGGCGGCGAAGGGCGAGTTCGAAGCCGCGCAGGCGATGCTCCACGCGATTCCCCGCGACGATCCGCAGTACGCCGCGGCGCAGCAGTTGCTTGCCGAAGTGGAAGCCAAGATCGCGGGGCAGAGCAGCGGCGCCGGCGCCCAGGCGCGCTTCCTGGACGGCCAGGTGAAATATCAAAGTAAGTATTACGGAGCCGCCCTCCAGGATTTCGAAGAGGCTCTGAAACTCGCGCCGGAGGCCGAGTGGGCGGGGAAGGCGCGCACGCTGCGGGCCGTTTGCCTGGAGAAGCTGGCGCGCACCGAAGAGGCCGAAGCCGCCATGCAGGCCCTGCTCGGAAACGCCGCGGCGGGTCAGGACGTGGACCTGCAACTGGCCTACGTGGAGTTGCTCTCCGATACGGGACGCGCGGAGGAGGCACGGAAGCGAGTCGACCAGGCGATCGCGGCGGTTCCGAACTCCCCGTTGGCCCACTTCTGGAGGGCCAAGGTGCTGCTGGAACTCCACCGCACCGCCGAAGCTGCCGGCGCGGCGGAAGAGTCCATCCGGCTTCAGCCGCAGCTTCCCGAGGCTCACAATCTGCTGGTCCGGATCTATCAGATGCAAGGCCGCACCAAGGAGGCGGCGCAACAGGCGGAATGGCTGCGCGACTATCAACGACGGACACAATCGCACTGACGCTGTTGCTTCTCGCGGCCGGCGCCGGCGCGCAGGCACAGATCCGTTTCGAGGACACGGCCGGCAAGACCGGGCCCAAGTTCCAACTGCGCAACGGCGCTGCCGGCAAGTTTCACCAACCCGAACTGATGCTGGGCGGAGTGGCCGCGCTGGATTACAACAACGACGGCTGCATGGACATCTTCTTCACCAACGGCGCGGAGATGCCGTCTCTCAAGAAGAGCGGCCCCGAATATTTCAACCGCCTCTTCCGCAACGATTGCCACGGCGCGTTTACGGACGTCACGGAAAAAGCCGGCGTGGCGGGCGAAGGCTATTCCATGGGAGTGGCCGTGGCCGATTACGATAACGACGGCTATCCCGATATCTTCGTGGCCGGCCTGAACCGCAACATTCTGTACCGCAACCGCGGCGACGGCACGTTTGAGGATGTCACCGCGAAAGCCCGCCTGGGCGGCGTGGATGCGCATTATGGCAAGCTATGGTCGGTTTCCGCCGCCTGGGTGGACATCGATAACGATGGCTGGCTGGACCTGGTGGTCTCCAACTACGTGCAGTGGGACCCCAAGCTGGAACCCACTTGCGGCACGCCCCAAAAGCCGCTCTACTGCCACCCCAGGGCCTATCACGACACACCCAACCAGCTCTTCCGCAACAACCACGACGGCACCTTCACCGACATTACCGAATCCTCCGGCCTGGGCGCGCAACTGGGCAAGGGAATGGGCGTGGCCGTGGCGGATTATGACGGCGACGGCCTGATGGATATCTTCGTGGCCAACGACAGCGTGCCGAATTTTCTCTTCCACAATCTGGGCCATGGAAAGTTCGAGGAAGTGGGAATGCTGGCCGGCGTGGCGCTCAACGACGACGGCCGCCCCGTCGCCGGCATGGGCGCGGATTTCCGCGATTTCGACAATGACGGCCGGCCGGACCTGATCTTCACCGCCATGTTCAACGATACCTATCCGTTGTTTCGCAACACCGGCGCAGCGCCCGCGTTCGAAGACGTGACGGCACGTTCGGGCCTGGCGGTCGCGACCCGCATGCTGACCGGGTGGGGCATCGGATTGCAGGATTTCGACAACGACGGTTTCAAAGACGTATTCGCGGCGAACTCGCACTTTCCCTCGATGGATCAACTGCTCGCCACGGACGTGTCGCTGCCGAATTCCGTGCTGCGCAACCAGGGCGATGGGAGGTTCAAAGACGTCTCCAAAACCGCCGGCGCGGATTTTCAGCTGCCCGGCCAGTACCGCGGTGCCGCCTTTGCCGATTTCGATAACGATGGCCGCCTGGATGTGGTGGTCTCCAACGTGAACGGGCCGGCCCGCCTGTTCCGCAACGTCACTCCGAACGCCGGACACTGGCTGGCGTTGAAACTGACCGGCACGCGCAGCAATCGCGATGGGATCGGCGCCAGCGTGACCGTCACGCTGGCCGGCGGAGGTAAGATCTACAACCACTGCACGACGAGCGTGGGCTACGCGTCTTCCAGCGAGCCGCTGGTGCGCTTCGGCCTAGGCGATTCGGCCGGCGCCAGGCTCGTCCAGATTCGCTGGCCAAGCGGGCGGGTGCAGGAGTTGCACGACGTGAAGGGGGATCAGGTGCTCCAGGTTCGGGAGCCGTAGGGTCAGTTTGACCAGGGCGGCACGATGCCGTTCATGCGCGCATAGGCGATCGCCTGGCCCAGATGTTCGGCGATGTGCGTATCGACAAAGGTCAGGACTCCGCGCCGCGTGGTGGCGGTCTGGAAGAACTGCACGTCGCGGCTCAAAGTGGCATTGTTGGCGCTTTCCAGGGCCTCCCGGATGATGGCGAATCCGTCCGTCAGCCTGGCGATCACCTGGTCCTTGGTGAGCGTGTCGCCTTCCTCCTTGGCATTACTCTCGATCTGCTTTTCGATCTCTTTCAGGTCCACGCCGTCAGCGATATTCAGCATGAGGCGGTTGCCGTAGGCAATGTGCAGCATCACTTCCTTGAAGGAGCGCACGCCGGGTCCGGGACGCCAGGCGTACTTCTCTTCGGGGACGGCCTTGGCCAGCGCCATCACCTTGCTTTCGAGTTCCGTGAAAGGCTGGAGCAGATCGCGTGCCGCGGGGGGCGCGGGCGGCACATCCTTCACGGCCACCAGTTCCACATCGAAAATCAGCTCGGCCTTGGGCGGAATGGAGCGCCTGCCCTGCTCGCCATAAGCGAACTGGTAAGGGATGAAGAGGCGGCGCTTGCCTCCCACCTTCATGCCTTCGAAGCCCACATCAAAGCCGGCGATCACCTGCCGGCGGCCCTGAATGAATTGGAGCGGATCTTTGCCCACGGACGAATCGAATTTGGTTCCGTCGTGCAGCCAGCCGGTGTAATGAACGGTGTATTCCTGGCCGGGCTTGGCGGGCTCGCCCGTGCCTTGCTGGATGTCGATATAGCGGTAGATCGCGGCGTCCACCACCTTGCCGGCGACTTCCGGCATCTGGGCGTAGAGACAGGGTGAGAATAACGCCGCACAGATGGCCGCCAGGCGTTTTGCGAAGGCCGCTCTCTCACGTTCGCGGCTCCGATCTGAGCCGCGCGCGTCAGCAAGCGGTGTTTTGACGGGATACTTAACCAATTTTCTTCCTCGCGAAGGGCTTGGCAAACGCCGCCGGCGGATTGTGCCCGTTGGTGGCAAAGGCCTTTTTGTAACACTCCATGGCCTTCTCCTTCTCACCCAGCTTTTCGTAAGTCATGCCCAGCAGACACTGAATGAACACATCGTTCTGATTGGCTTTCTGCAGGTCCGCCAGGGCCTTCTGGTAGTCCCCCAGGTAGAGCGCCACGTAGCCCGTCAGGTAGGGAAAGAACGCCTCCTGCTGCGCCTTGAGGCCGGTCATTTTGTCGAGATCGGCGCGGGCGGCGGCGATGTGTTGTTCGGCCTCGGCGCGATTCCCGCGGCGCGCCGCGATGCGGGCCTCGGCGTGCTGCCAGCGATAGTCCCACAGGAGCTTGCGATCGGCCGGAGCGTCGGGCTCCTTGATGCCGAGGTCGTGGCCTTTCTTGTACCATTGCGCCGCGGCGTCCAGGTCGCCGGCATCGATGCAGACGCGCGCGGCTTCGTCGGCCATCTCGCCTTCCTGGTAAAAGGCGTTGTGCGGCTCGGCGCTTTCGCGCGTGACCCAGTAATCGATCACCATCTGCTCGTACTCGCCGGTCTTTTTGCAGTTGCCTTCGAAGGCCCAGGACATCGCCATGGCGCGCTGCGCATTGGCCTTGGCCGCGGGAGTGGCGGCGCTATCGATCTCCTTCTGGAACAGCGCGCGGGCCTCGGCGCCTTTGCCTTCCAGATCGAGTTGGTTGGCTTGTCGCATCGTCTCGCTGCCACCCCCGCGTCCGAATTGGGGCGGCTGGGCAAAAGCGACGGCGGCTAACAGAGCCGCGGAAAGAAATGCTCGCATAGCAGGGAAGATTATCTCACAGGCTGCCGGCGCGAAGAAACCGCGTTTGATGTCTAAGCATCAATATCGAGACGTATTATGATGTTCTTATGCGTACCACATTAACACTCGATCCGGACGTGGCGCTCAAGCTGAAGCGCGTCATGGCGCGGCGTAAGGTGACCATGAAGCAGGCGGTGAACGACGCCCTGCGCTCCGGCCTGGCCAATACCGGCAAGCCGCCGGTTCCCAAATTCAAGGTGGAGCCGATTCATTCGGGGGGCTTCCTGCCTGGCATCGATCCGAACCGATTGAACCAACTCGTGGATGAGTTGGAGGTGGAAGAGTTCCTCAGGAAGGCATCTAAATAGAGCTCATGCAGGTACCCGACATCAACATCCTGGTGTACGCGTACGACGCCGACGCGCCCAACCACAAGGGCGCTCGGGCCTGGTGGGAAGACACATTATCGGGAACCCACGCGGTAGGGATGCCGTGGCTCGTGGTTCTGGGGTTCATTCGTATCATGACGCATCGCCGGATTCTTCGGAAGCCGATGACCGTAACGGATTCCGTCAAAGCGGTCCGCACCTGGCTGGCTCATCCCGACGTTCAGATCGTAACGCCCGGCGAGCGTCACGCCGAAATCCTCTTCGATCTTCTGAATCATCTGGGGACCGCGGGCAACCTCACTACCGACGCCCACCTCGCCGCATTGGCCATCGAGTACGATGCCGAACTAGTCTCTGCCGATGCCGATTTCTCTCGCTTCGCTGGCCTGCGCTGGTTCAACCCCGTGAAATAAAAAAAGGCGCATCCCGAAGGACGCGCCTTTTTACTGCCGATACCGGGTATTAGAAGTGGACGCGGAGGCCGAATTCCACCTGGCGCGGAGTGTTGACCTGGCCGCCCAACACGCCGAAGCCGGACGGATTGCTGATATCCATCCCCGGATCGCCGAGTTGCACGTGGTTGAGGATGTTGGTGAACTGGAAGGTCATAGTCGCGCCGACCCGTCCTTCCTTCCAGATGCCGATGTCCTTGGCAATAGTGGCATCCAGGTTCCAAAAAGGCATCGAGCGGATGCCGCCTGCTACCTGCGCGCCGCAATTGGTGTCGTAGCCGAGCACGCAGTTGCGGAATTCGCTGTAGACCTGCGCGGGGTTGGAGAACATTTGCGTTCCCACGCCGCCGTTGGCGTAATTCGAGCCGGTGCCGGCGCCACTAGCACTGTCCGGCACATTCTGGTTATAGAGCGCGGAAGTGCCGCCGGTGTACCTGGCCGCCAGGACCGCGCCATCGGTGGTGCTGCCAGTCGAGCAGTTGGTCTCGCCGAACGACTGGCAATCGCCGTTCAGGTTATTGGTGAACAGCGGTGCTCCGCCGCGGGCCGTGAAGATCGGAGCGATGGTCCAGCCGCCCAGCAGGTGCCCGATGATTCCCTTCTGGCCCCGGTAGAAGGGGTCGTCCCACACCATGCTCATGTTGAAGAGGAATTTGTAGTCGTAGAACTGCGGCCCGTACATAGCTTGCATGTTCCAGGGATCCTGCACCGTGTAGGAACTGGAAGCCTGGACCTGGTTGCCGGTACCGAGCGCGCGGCCCCAGGTGAAGTTGGCGCGGGTGGTAAGGCCGTGCCAGCCCTGCGTGGTCAGCGTAGCATAGGCAGCGTTATAGTTCCCGAAGCCCGTGCTGCCCTGGAGGTAGAGGGCCGACATCTGCCCAGCCGGAATCGCCGCGGAGGAACTGCTGGGCATCGTGCGTCCCAGAGTCCACGAGCTGGTACGGTTCAGGGTAGCCCAGAGATCGTATACGCTGGTGGTGGCGATCTGGTTGTTCATGGTCCCATTGGCCGCAACGGCTGCCGTGCAACTGCTGAAGCCCTTGCAGAAGGCCGAACCTGCGCCGCCCAGCGCGTTCTCGATGAATGGCTGAGGCGCTGGTGTACCGCCGGCCGTAATGGGCCAATACATCGCGTTGAAGGCCTGCGCGAAGCTCTGGCCGCCCAGGGTGGTCATATACGGAACAGCGTCAACGTTGACCTGCTGCCATTCGTTGCGGATGATGCGCCCGATGTAGCCGGCCTCCACGATCACCTTCGGCATCAGCTCGCGCTGGATGCTGACGGTCACGTTGTCGGTGCGCGCCGGACGGAAGTTCGGATCGAGCGCCGAGCCCGAACCGGCCGCGGCATTGCCGCCGATGCCGGGAATGTAGGGTTGCGGCAGCGTCTGTCCAACCGCCGGCAGAGGAGCCGTTCTGCCGTCCGTTCCGATGCGGAACGCCGTCGTCTGGTTCACGCCGCCATTGCCGAGACACTGGCCGGTCATGCTGGCGCCGATACAGGAAACGGCTTGGCCGAGACCCGTGCCGAGCAGCGGAACCAGCACCAGGTCCACACCGTTCAGACGGCTGAAGATGCGGTTGTAACCGCCGCGGACCACGGTCTTACCATTGCCGAACAGCTTGCCGAGAATTCCGCTGTCAAACTTCGGATTCCAGGCTGCCGCCACGTGCGGGCTGACGCCGTCATAGAAGGGATTATACGGATACTTCTCGCCCCCGGCGACATTCCTCACGGTGGCGAAGCCGAGCGTCGGATTGTAGACTTGGCCCTGCAATGCCGCGGCTTTTCGCGCATCCATATAGCTCTGGATGGAGATCGCGTTGGAGTTTGCGTCCGTGAGGGAAACCTGCTTGCCGTTCAATTCGTACGGCGGCATTTCCACGGTGTAACCCACGCCGTAGCTCAGCGTGAGAGTCGGCTTGATGTGCCACGTATCGGAGAAATAAACGTTGTACGAGGGAATGACGCTTTGGTCGAACATCGGAGTTCCCGGTGCTTGCAACGTCAGTTGGGCACCGCTGCGCGTGTACAGATCCTGCGGCTGGTTCACGATGCCCAGCGCCTGCGAGTACAGGCGGGTCCAGTTGCCCACCTGGTTGGACGGCAGACCGGTCGGCTCGTAGGCGTTCGAATACGCGATACCCGGACCGGAGCCGATCTGATACACCAGTTGGTTCATGATGCCCTGGCCGTTATCGGTGCGCAGGTGGTAATCGTAGTTGCGCTCGTAAAGGCCGCCCACCGTCAGCAGGTGGTTGCCCTTGATCATGGAGAGATCGTCCTTGAGGGACTTGTCCTGGCCATCCCAGAAGCGCGTGCGCACGCTCTGCGTATTCACGTTGTAAGGAATCAGCGCGCTGGAACTTTCGCCGCCGATCTCCAGCGCTCCGGCCGAAAGTCCCGGCAATTGCGCCGGCGCCAGTGCGCTGCCCCACGCCCAATACGTGCGCAGGTAGCTGAAGTTGAAGCTGTTGGTGGTGGTGGGGGTAATGTTCGTGGTCAGCCCGGCTGCCCAGAAACTGGGATCCTGCGGCCGCGTGGAAAGCGCCGCATACTGCCCCAGGGTGTCGCCCGGCATCGCGCCGCCCAGATCGACCTGGTTGGTGGTCGTATGCCGGTAAACGTAGTCACGATAGGTGGCAAATAAGCGCCATTTCTCGCCGAAATCGTGATCGACACGCGCTACGTAATTGTTGGACGTGGTGGGCAGCAGCACGCTGCCGCGGAAGCCTTGGGTATTGAAGTGGTCGCCACCTAGCGGATCGTTGGGGAGCGGCATGTACTTCGACCACAGCGCCGATACGACCGGGTTCATGCCAATGCCGCGGGGGTCGCACAAACCGCCGGGGCACACGGCCGCGGGATAAGTCGTCCCGCCCACGGTCACCGGGCTCGGATTCAGGTTGTAGGGCGTCCAGTTTCCACCTTGGTTGATCTGGATCACGCCCGCGCGGAACAGAGCGGTAGGCACCGGCTTGTCGATAATCGCCGTCTGGTTGAAGCGGAAGCCTTCGTAGTTGACGAAGAAGTAGGTCTTGCCGCCGAGTATTTTCTTGGGGATCAGTTGTCCGCCCAGAGAAGCGCCGAACCGGTTGTAGTGGGTAATCGGAATCGGGGTGAAGCCCTGGTTGCCGAAGGGCGTGTGGTTGCTGTCCCAGGTATTAGCGCCCGCGACGTTCGGCGCCAGGTAGTATTCGTACGCCGAGCCGTGCCACTGATTGGTTCCGCGCTTGGTCACCATCTGGATCTGGCTGCCTTCGGAACCGTTGAAATCCGCCGTCTGGTTGGCTGTGTTGACCTTGATTTCCTCGATGCTCTCGACGGGCGTCGGCACCGCGCCCGTGGGCGCGCCGTTGGAGGCGTAGCTCCCGGTATAGACGTTGTTGCTGCCGTCCATATCGTTCTGGTTGTTGCCGCCATCGAGTTGGAAGGTGTTCTGGTCGTACATGGCGCCAGCCACGCTGCCTTCCGGCGATACGCCGGGCTGGAAGATGGCGAACGTGGACGCATCGCGGCCGACGTTCGGCAGGTTCAGCAGCGAAGTGCCGGTGAGCGTCGTTCCCACCGTCGCGTTGGTGGTCTGCAACTCGGCCCCGACGACTGAGGTGACCTCCACCGTTGTAGTCGTTGACCCGACTTCCAGCCGCGCGTTAATGGTGAGCACCTGGCCCACGTTCACCGGCTGATTAGTAGCTTGGTATACCGAAAAACCCGGCTTATTGAACGAGATGTTGTAATTTCCCGGGTTCACGTTGAGGAAAATATAACGCCCGTTGTCGTTACTCACCGTCGTGAGTGCGGTGTTCGTCGAAGTATCGACCAGTTTCACTTCGGTTCCGGCCACGGCAGCCTTTTGGGCGTCGGTGACTTGTCCGGAAACAGTTCCTGTTGCGGTTGATTGTGCCCATGCTCCGAAAACGCCAAACACCAGCATCACAGCCAGGCACATGGAAAGCTCGACTAGACGAGCAAGACCTCGAAATCCGAGGCGACTCCTGAATTTCATTTTGTATCCCCCCTCAAAATTGGTTACGCAGGCGCGAACAACACGCCGCTCGTTACAGAACGGACATATAGCGAAATTTGACCGATTTTATGGCCTTGAGACCTCCGATGTCAAGCTTTTATAATTGTTTTTAATTAGTGCTTGAGAACTCTACAGTTCGCGTCGGGGAAAGTCCCGCGCTTGGGGCACCAAAAAAACGGAGCCGGCTTCCCGGCCCCGTTTGTGCGTTGAGAAGTACTGGAACGAATCCGCTAGAAATGGACTCTGATTCCAAATTCCATATTTCGCGGCGTGTTGGCCTGATTTGTGATCTGGCCAAAGCTCTGCGGCGTGGTAAGGCTCAGGCCGCCCCCACTCGGTTGGAAGTGATTCAGGATATTCGTAATCTGGAAGAACAACTGAGCCCCTACCCGCTCCTTGTAGAGGGCGATATCCTTGATGATGTTCATATCGACGTTCCAGGTGGGCAAGCCGCGCAGGTTGAAGTAACCGCCGCAGCTTGAATCGTAGCCAAGCACGCAGGGACGGAATTCGCCGTACACCGCTGCCGGGTTGGCGAACATGTTCATGCCGTAGGTGCCGGAGGTCTTGGTGCCAACGCTCTGGTTGCCTTGCCAGATGTTAGTCCCGCTGCCGCCATAGATGTTGTAGTAAGCTGACACGTTGCCGGTGTACGGCTTGAATCCGACCGCTTCTTCCGAGGTGGAACCGACAGAGGCCCCGGTAGCTACTTCACCGAAGGCCTGGGTCCCCGCGCCGCTGCCTTCGCTGTAGCCAACCGCGGTACCGGCGCCGCTTTGCGCGGTGAAGATGGGCGAGAAGGTCCAGCCGCCCAGGAGGTGCCCCACGATGCCTTTCTGGCCCCGGAATACCGGAGGCTGGTAGTACATCGAGAGGTTGTAGAGGAACTTGAAGTCGAAGTTCTGCGGCCCGTAGCTGGAACCCAGGTCGTAGATCGAGAGCGGCGTGCTGGAGCTGTTGTACTGCGCGAGCTGCGACGTTCCCAGCGACCTTCCATAGGTGAAGTTGGAGAGAGCCGTGAGACCGTGCCAGTCGGTGGTATGCAGCGAGACGAACACGGCGTTGTAATTGCCCCATCCCAGGCTGGAGTTGATGCCGACCGAGGTGGCCTGGCCCACCGTTCCGCCGGGCAGCGCCTGGCTGAGCATGGTCCGGCCCAGAGTCCAGCCGGGAGTTTTGCTCATGGCGTTCCACAAGTCGGAAACGGCGGTTTCGCCGATGAGGGTCTTGTTATTGCTGGCCACCGCGGAGGTGCAACTGGAGAAGCCTTTGCAGTAAGCCGAACCCGCTCCACCGAGCGCGTTCTCAATGAAAGGCTGCGCCGTAACGTTGGCCGGGCTGACACCCGAGAAGATCAACTGCTGATACATCTGGGAGTAGGCCTGCGCGAAGGATTGGCCGCCGAGGGTGGTCATGTACGGCACCGAATCCAGGTTCATGAGCATGTACTCATTGCGCAGGATCTTGCCGATGTAGCCCACTTCGAGCGACATGTGTTGATTCAACTCGCGCTGCACCGTGAGCGTGAAGTTGTCGGTGCGGTCGGGGCGGAAGTGCGGGTCCAGAGCATCCGGGTCGATCGTTTCGGGGTTCGATCCGAGACCGGGATAGTAAGGCTGGGAAAGAGTCGGAGAGGCGGCCGCCAAAGGCGCCTTCAGACCATCGGTCCCGATGCGGAAGGCCGTGTTCGGGTTGGCGACTCCGCTGCCACCGCAGGTCCCATTCATCAGCGGGTTCTGGCAGGTGACGCCTTGCAGCAAGCCCGGGCCAAGCAGCGGCACCAGCACCAGGTCCACGCCGTTCAGGCGTCCGAAGATGCGGCCCCATCCGCCGCGGACCACCGTTTTGCCATTGCCGAATACTTTGCCCAGGATTCCGTCGGTGGGATGCGGATTCCATGCTAACGACGCGCGCGGGCTGAACTCGCCGTAGAACGGGTTATAGGGGTACTTGAGCCCGGAACCTACGTTGCGCACCAGCGTGTAGCCAATCTGCGGGGTGTAAGACTGCCCCTGCAAGGCGGCCAGTTGCCGCTGCGCGATGTAGTCGGTAGTGACCAGCGGCACATTGTTCGAATCCACCAGCGCCACCTGGTTGCCGTTGAGTTCGTAGGGCGGCAACTCCAGGTTCCAACCCAGTCCATACGTCACCGTGAGGGAAGGCTTGGCGTGCCACGTGTCGTAGAAGTAAGTGGCGTAGGTGGGAATGATCGACTTATCCGTGGCCGACGTTCCCAGGGGTTGCAGGTTCAGTTGCGAACCGGACCGGGTATACATCACCTGAGTCGAGCTCAACATGCCCAAAACTTCCGCATATAGTCCTTCGTAGGTGGTGAGCTGGGAAGTGGGCACCGAGGCTGGAATGTACGGATTGGCTCCGTTCTGCGCCCAGATGAAGCCCGAATTGTTGTTCAGGTAGCTGATCTGATTGTTCACGCCGGCGCCGTTATCGGTACGGGAGTGGTAATCGAAATTGCGCTGATAGGTGCCGCCGAAGCCGAACAGGTGATTGCCCTTGATCATGGTCAGGTCGTCTTTCAACATCTTGTCCTGGCCATCCCAGAAGCGCTGGCGAACGTTCTGCGTGTTCACGTTGTAGGGAATCAGCGCCGCGGCGCTGTCGGCCGTGCCGATCTCCAGCGCGCCGCCCAAACCGGGAAGCTGCGCCGGGCCGTTGTCGCTGCCCCACTGCCAGAATTGGCGCAGGTAGCTGAATACAAAGTTATTCGTCACCGTCGGCGTGATCGAGGTGGTCATACCGGTGGTCCACGCGGAGGGCTGCTGCGGCCGGGGCGCGGTGGGAGTCGGATTTCCGAAGGTGGCGCCCGGCAGCACGCCGCCGATGTCCACCTGGTTGCTGGTCAGGTTCACCAGCTTGTAATCGCGGTACGTCATGTACCAGTGCCATTTGTCGCTGAAATCGTGATCGATGCGCATCACGTAGTTGTTGGCGGTCTGGGGCGTGCGGATGGTGCCCAGGAAGCCTTGCGTGTTGTAGGTGTCGCCGCCCAGCGGGTTGTTGGGCAGCGGCATCTGCTTGCTCCAGATCTGGTTCACGATCGGGTTCAGGCCGATGCCGCGCGGATCGCAGGCGCCCGCCGGACAGATGGCTGAGGGGTAGGTGACGCCGCCGACAGTCACGGGGCCCGGATTCAGGTTGTACGGAACGTAGTTGTTGCCGGTGGCATCGGGCACCTGAATGACGCCCGCGCGCAGCAGCACCGAAGGAACGTTCTTGGAGTACAGACCCGCATTGGGGAAACGCATTCCTTCGTAATTGGCGAAGAAATACCATTTCTTGCCCAGGAAGTCTTTCGGGAACAATTCCCCGCCGAGCGCGCCGCCAAAGCGGTTGCGATGGTTGGAGATGATGGGTGTGTACGGCAGGTGCTGCGATCCGAAGCTGAACGGAGTATGGTTATTCACCCAGGAATTCGCGGACCCGACGGCGGTATCGAAATAATATTCGTATAACGCCCCGTGGAACTGATTGGATCCGCGCTTGGTGGCGAGTTGGATCTGTGCGCCGGAGGAATTGTTGAAGTCGGAGGTCTGGTTGCTGACCGACACCTTGAATTCTTCGATACTCTCGATGGGCGTCGGAATCACACCGGAAGGAATGCCGCCGCCCTGCGTTCCCCCCAGACCGGAATAATTGGTCTGGTAGCCGGTGGTGTTGCCCGCCATATCGTCAGTGATATTGCCGCCATCGAGGGTATACGTGTTGGCGTCGTTGTAGGAACCCGCCGTGAATCCGCTCATTGTCATGGCCGGCTGCAATACCGAGAGCGAAGTGACGTCGCGGCCCAGGTTGGGCAGCAACAGCAGCGATTGCCCGCTGAGGGTGTTGCCGACCGTTGCGTTCATGGTCTGCAACTCCGCGCCCGTGGACGCCGTGACTTCCACCGTGGTCGTTGTAGCGCCGATCTTCAGCTTGGCATTGAGAGTGAGCGCCATGCCGATGTCCACCTTCTGCGCGTTCACCTGGTACAGCGAAAAGCCCTGCTTGTTGAACGTCACGTTGTAGGTGCCAGGGTTCACGGAGCTGAAAATGTAGCGGCCCGCGTCGTTCGAGACGGTGGTCTGTGCGGCGTTGGTGGTGATGTCGACCATCTTCACCTCGGTGCCCGGAACGGCCGCATTCTGTTCGTCAGTCACTTGTCCCGCGATGGTGCCCACTGTGGACGTTTGTGCCCAGCCGGATGCGGCGCCCAGTGCGAGAAACAGCACTGGCACCGGCAGGCTGGCAAAAACTCGATTCCCTCTGAATCGAGCGATGGCATGGCTCCCCTTCATATCCCCTCCCTGTGAAACGTAGATAACCCCTTGCAATGCGCGATGAGGCCCAAACAAAAATGGGTGATTGGGAGCGATTCTATATTCGGCCGCGGAGTGGAGTCAAGAAAATTATTGCAATGCGGCAAATAAATGAAAAAGCATAGGTTTTCGTAACACCGTCCTAAAATCCACATTCCCCGTGCTTACAAAGATTTTCATTCATCCGGGGACCCTTCCCGTCTAATGAAGTGGAGGTGGAAGATGCTGAAAAAATTGGGAGTTCCGATGATCGCGCTGGTGGGAATGCTGGCCTTAGCCGCGCCGCCTAAGGCGGATGCGCGAATCCATTTTGGCATAGGGATTGGCGGTCCGGTTTATGGTGCACCGGTACCTGCATACCCCTATGGCTACTCGTACCCTAACCCGGACTACGGGAACTATTACGCGCCTCCGGTGTACGCCTATCCGGGATACGGATATGTGACGCCGTACGGCGGGTTTGGTTACGGCGGTTACGGCGGTTACGGGCACTACGAACACGGAGGCCACTTTGAAGGCGGGCGCTTCGGTGGCGGCAACTATGGCGGTGGTGGCGGTGGCCACTACGGTGGTGGCGGCGGACACTTTGGCGGTGGTGGCGGACACTTCGGTGGCGGCGGCCACGGAGGCCGGCACTAGATAATCAGGCGAAGCCGAGTTCGCGGATGGCGTCGCCCGCTCCCCGTAGATTCGGGAGCCTGATTTCCGAATATTTCCGCGAGAGAAGGACGCCGTCGCTGCCCGCCCGAAACGCGGCCAGGACGGCGTCTTTCGTTCCCTGCGGGGTTGATTTGCTGGAGGTCGGCGCAGTGGGTATATCGATATCGATGCCCGGCCACAGTTGGGTGGTTGTACCGTTGAGCGCTTCCCGGGCCCGTTTGGCTTCGCGGAAGACATAATCGCTCGAGAAGCCGCTTCGCGCGAGTGTCGCGAGCGGCTTTTCCTGTTTATAGTCCAGCACGCGATAGTGGAAATCCAGCAGTTCCTGCGCCGGTACGTCTCCGAACATGGTTTTCGTCATGCGCCCGATGTAGCCCACCATCCGCTCCCCGCCGCAATTGTGATACATCACCATTTTCAGAAAATCGGAATATTGGCTGAGTTCGCTCAGATCCTGCTCGGCGCGGTAGATAGGGCTGAAGGAATTGTTGTGCCAGATGTGCCATCCGATGCCGATGGAAGGTTTGACGGCTTTTACCTTCTGGTGCATGGCGGCGTAGGTTTCGCGCAGGCTGTCGGTCCAGAGCATCTCCCACGCCAGCAGTTCCGGGTAGCGCAGCATCAGTCGCCACATTTGCACGTAATAGCCATCCACCGGGCGTTTTCCGCGAATGGCCGCGGCTGTGAAGTCGCAAAGCGCGGTAAAGCCGGCGCGGGCGCGTTCCACGTTGATGCCCCGGTCGCGCGCCTTGCGCTCACAGTGCTCGCAGAAGCAGGTTACGCCGGTGGGGTTTTGCGGAGTGCCGCCGTGCGCCGCGCTGATGGCGTTGGCGAACGCGCCCTGCCGTTCGGATCCCCACATGATGCCGTCAATCTCGTAAGAGCGGGCGTAGTTCTCCACCATGCCCAGCAGCCAGTTGCGATAGTTGGGATTGTTGAAGCAAAGCGTGCCGGCATTCCGCCCGTCGAAGCGCCGCTCCTGCGCCTGCGCCACGTTGGGCACGCGATCCGGCCCGCCCCAGACGTCTTCAAACCAGCAAATGGTCTTCATGCCTCGTTTGCGGGCGGAGGGGATGACCGCTTCCAGCACGTCGAAATCGCCGAAATCGGGCGCGCGGAATTGCGTGAGCACGGTGTCTTTGAAATACTCGGGCTGGTATTTGGTATAGGCGCCGCCCTGGAAGGTCCCCGGTCCGCTGCCGTTGTCATACTGCTGTTTGCCGTGGTCGGGCAAAGGCTGGCCCGGCACCTGCCGGCCGGCGATGCCGCGGCCGTAGGTGAAGGTGGCGACGAATAACGTATTCACAGCGGCTTCCTGCTGGAATACATCAAGGACCTTCTCGACGCCTTCATCGACGAAGGAAACCGCGCCTACCTGTATACCGATCATCTTGGAACCGGCGGCCGGCGCCGCCGCTGCCGCAAGCGCGCCTGCCGCGGTTGCCTGCACGAAATTACGTCTGTTCATAAGACTCCTTGCTCATCGCGGAGACGCGGAGTCACGGAGGAAGACGCGGAGAAAAACTGAAGGAAATTTGTATTCCTCCGCGTTTTCCTCGGCGCCTCTGCGCCTCCGCGATGCGTTATTCACTGCGCCGGTACCTTCGGCTGCGGCGTTTCGATTTTGGTCGGCACCAGGGCTGCGAGTTTGCGATCGGTCAGGGTTTTGTTGACCGTCGGGAGTTCGCTGCTGAGCAGGTGGTCGAGTTTGGCCTGCTCGTCCAGCAGGCGCTTGTGGAGCAGGTCGTACACCTCGTAGGAGGACGCAGTAGGTTTGCCGTCTCCGTGTTGCACCGTGGATCCCAGGGCGGCGATCTTATTATTCAGCTTGATGGGGAAGTTGAGCGGATCCTGCCCGCTCCGATTGCGCACCTGGTAGACGTCTTCTTCGAGGGCGCTGAGCCTATCGCGGAACGGATCGAGCGCTGCCTTCACCGCCGCATCCGGATTGGATTTCAGGGCCGCGTCCATCTGGCGTTTGAGTTCGCGAACCATAATCACGATCTCGTTGGCTCCAGTCACATCGTTATTGATCTTCATGGCCAGGGTGAACTGCTCGCTGAGATCGGCGATGGTGACGTTGTCGAGCCGCGGATCCTTTTGCACTTCGAACCGCTGGGTCATGGTCTTGCCGTTGGCGGTGAGGCGCACCTGGTACGTCCCCGGCACGGCCACCGGACCCTGGGTGTTGCCGCTCCAGAGCACCATGCCGTCGAAGGTCTTGGCGCCGGGATAGCGCATGTCCCAGGTGAAGCGGTTCAATCCGGCCTTATCCGGAGGCGTGGGATTGCCGCCGCGGCCCCGTCCGCCTCCGCCGCCGAACCCTCCACCCGCGCCTTCGTCGGCGGACGCCGCATCGTCGGCTGCCGCGTTCGCGCCGCGGCCTCCCCGTCCTCCGCGTCCACCCTGCTGGTCGTTGGGCGTGCCGGTGAAAGTGCGAACCACCTGGCCCTGGGAATCCAGAATATCGATCTGGATTTTGTCCGACGGTTTGGAAAGGTAATAGTCGATGCGCGCCGGGCTGACCGTCCGCTCCGCCGCCGGCGGCACAAACAGGTGCGCGTCTTCGGTCGCCATCGCCGGCGTCAACTGGCGCAGCGGCGTGATGTCGTCCATCACGTAGAACGAGCGGCCGTGCGTCGCGATCACCAGGTCGTTACCCTCGATCAGCAGATCGCTGACCTGCGTATCGGGCAGATTCTGGCGGATGGATTGCCACTGGCCGCCATCGTCGAAGGAGACATAGATGCCGTGCTCGGTCCCGGCAAACAGCAGGCCCGGCTGGACCGGATCTTCGCGCACGGCGTGCACGAAATCGTGATCCGGGATGCCGTTGACGATCTTGGTCCACGTCCTGCCGTAATCCCTGGTCTTGAAGATGTACGGCTTGCGGTCGTCGTTCTGATAGTTTTTCACCGCCACGTACGCGCCGGCGGGATTGTGCGGCGAGGCGTCGATAAGACTCACGCGGCCGAAATCGGGCACGCCGGGCGGGGTGATCTTGGTCCAGTTCTTGCCGCCATCGCGGGTGATGTAAACCAGGCCGTCGTCAGACCCGGTCCAGATAGTGTTCACGTCCTGGCGGGAAGGCGCAATGGTGTAGATGGTGCCATAGATTTCAGGGCCGTTCTGATCGTGCGTGATGGGGCCGCCGGAATCGCCCAGCGTCTTGGGATCGGCGCGCGTCAGATCGGGGCTGATCTTCTGCCAGGTGTGGCCTTCGTCGGTGGTCTTCCACAGGTGCTGCGACGAGGTGTACAGGATATCCGGATTCACCGGCGAGAAGACGATAGGGTAGGTCCACTGCCAGCGCTCGGGGAGCGATCCGGCGCTTTCGCCGGAGAAGAACAGCGGGTAGACCTGCACGTCTTTGGAGTAGTTGGTGCGCCGGTCCAGGCGCGTGAGCAGCGCTCCCTGGCTGCCGGCATAGAAAATGTTGGAATTTTTCGGATCGGGGGCAATGTAGCCGCTTTCTCCGCCGCCCGCGCCGTAAGTGGGCGTGCCGCCGCGTCCGCCGCGCCCGCCCGCGCCGGCGCTGGAAACGCAGATGGTGGAACTATCCTGCTGCGCCCCGCAGATGTGATAAGGGATGTCCTTCGTCACGGCCACGTGATAAAGCTGGGCGGTGGGATACTCTTCGTTGGTCCACGTCTGGCCGCCATTGTTCGATACCGTTCCGCCGCCATCGTTGCTCTCAATCATCCGTAAAGGATTTGCGGGGTCGATCCACAGATCGTGATTGTCGCCGTGCGGCGGGCGAAGCTGTCGATAGGTCTTTCCGCCGTCCGTGGACTTGTGGAAGCCCACGTTGAGCACGTATACGGTGTCCTTGACCTTGGGATCGGCGTAGATACGCGTGTAATAGAAGGCGCGCTGGCGCACTTCGCGATTGTCGCTGGCCAGTTTCCAGGTGGCCCCGGCGTCATCGGAGACGAACACGCCGCCGTTTTCGTTTTCTACGATGGCGTAGACGCGGCTGGAATCCGCTCCTGAAATAGAGACGCCGATCTTGCCGTCGATGCCGGCTGGAAGTCCCGGATTGCGCGTGATCTCGGTCCAATGGTCGCCGCCGTCGGTGGATTTAAAGAGGCCCGTGCGCGCTCCGCCGCTGGACAGGCTCCACGGCGTGCGGTAGACGTCCCAGATGGCCGCGAACATCACGTCCGGGTTGTGCGGGTCGAGGCACAAATCCACGGCGCCGGCGTGGTCGTCGCGATAAAGGACCTTCTGCCAGGTGGCGCCGCCGTCCTTGCTGCGGAAAATGCCGCGCTCGGGATTGGGCGCGTAGGGGTGGCCCAGCGCTGCCACGTAGACGATGTCGGGGTTGGTGGGGTTGACGCGGATGCGCGAAATCGCTTGCGTGTTTTCCAGGCCCATGTGCTTCCAGGTGCGTCCGGCGTCCGTGGTTTTGTAGACGCCGTCGCCCTGCATGATATTGCCGCGCAGTTCGGTTTCGCCCATGCCGATGTAAACGATATCGGGGTTCGACTGCGAAACGGCCACGGCGCCCACCGACGAACTGGCGATCTGGCCATCGGTGACCGGCCGCCAGGAAATACCGCCATCGGTGGTCTTCCACAGTCCGCCGCCGGTGGCGCCGAAGTAATATTCCAGGGGCCGGGCGGAACTGCCGGACGAGGTGATGGACCGGCCTCCGCGATTCGGTCCCACGCTGCGCCATTGCAGACCGCTAAACAAAGAAGGATCGTACGTGGCGGCCGCGAGCAGGAAGACGGCCGTGCCCATGAGGGCAAATACGCGTAACTGCTTCATCGTGCGATTATATCGTGTGCCGGTGGGCAGACGATTCTCAATAAGAAAAGCGATGCCCATCGTCTTGGCCTTTTTCCGGCGCCAGCAACTCGCGGGCTTCGGCCACCAGGAAAAGCGAGCCGGAGATAAAGACCACGTCCCCCGGCCTTGATTCCCGGACCAGGGTCAGAGCCTGCTCGAGGTCCCGGACTACAGTCAGGTCCGGGTGATCGATGATTTCGCGCATGGCTTCCGGCGAGAGCGCGCGCGCCTGCCTGGGCGCGGTCACGATCACCTGTTGGGCCACTGGAAACAGAATGCCGGCCATCTCCGCAATGGCCTTATCGCGCATGGCGCCGAAGATCAGGCGCACGCGCCGTCCCGCGTAGAAGCGCTGGATGTATGCCGCCAGCGCGCGCGCGCCCGCCGGATTGTGAGCGCCGTCCACGATGGTCTCCGGACGCTCCGCCAGCAGTTCCAACCGGCCCGGCCATCGCGTGCGCGCGATGCCGGTTTCAATCGCAGCCGGCGGCACGCCCAAAGTTTGCAGCGCACGCACGGCGGTCAACGCATTCTCCACCTGGTGCTCCCCGGGAAGGGGACAGGTGATGCGCAGTCCATTCACCTGAAAGGAACTGCCGCGCGCCGAAAGAGCGAGGCCGTCAACCGCGAACTCACTGGTTCGCCGCACCGGGACGCCCAGGAGCGCGGCGCGCGCATCCAACACCGCGGCGGCTTCGGGCCGCTGCCCCGCAAAGACGGCCGGGACACCGGCCTTCAGGATGCCGGCCTTCTCCCCGGCAATGGCTTCCAGGCTCCGGCCCAGGTAGGCTTCGTGATCGAAATCCACGGGCGTGATGACGCACAACTCGGGATGCACCACGTTGGTGGCGTCGAGGCGTCCGCCCAGCCCGGTCTCGAGGACCACCATGCCGGTCTGCTCTTCGGCGAAGACCAACATCGCCATGGCGGTCACGGTTTCGAAATAAGTGGGGTGCAGATCGATTGTGCCGGCGGTCAGCATCTGCTCGGCGCAGGCGTGGACCCGGTTGAACGCGTCGGTGAAGCGGCTATGAGCGATGGGCCGGCCGTCGAGGCGAATCCGCTCGGTGGGCTCGGCCAGGTGCGGTGAGGTGAACAGGCCGGTGCGCACGCCGTGTGCGCGCAGGCCGGATTCAACCATGGCGCAGACCGAACCCTTCCCGTTGGTGCCGGCTACGTGCACAAAACGGCAGCGGTCCTGCGGCCGGCCGAGCGCGGCTAGAACGGCTTGAATGCGCTCCAGGCCGAACTTCGCCGTCTTGATTTCGTTGCCCAGCGCGTAGAGGAAGTGAACCGAATCGGGGTAATTCACGCCATGAAGAACTTCAGCGCCCGCGAAATGTACTGCTTCATTTCCAGGCGAGGCACGATGGCATCCAGCATGCCGTGCTTCAGCAGGAATTCGCTCCGCTGGAAGCCCTCGGGGAGCTTCTGCCGGATGGTCTGCTCGATGACGCGCGGCCCGGCGAATCCGATAAGAGCGCCCGGCTCGGCGATGTTCAGATCGCCCAGCATGGCGTAACTGGCGGTAACGCCGCCCGTGGTGGGATCGGTCAGCACGCTGATGTAGGGCAAATGGGCTTCGTCCATGCGCATCAGAGCGGCCGAGATTTTGGCCATCTGCATCAGGCTGACGGCGCCCTCCTGCATGCGCGCGCCGCCCGACGCTGACACGATGACCAGGGGCATATGGCCGCCGATGGACCGTTCAATCGCCCGCGCGATCTTCTCGCCCACCACCGAGCCCATGCTGCCGCCGATAAACCGGATATCCATAACGCAGACTTGCACCGTGCGTCCATCCAGACGGCCGGAAGCCGCGATGACCGCATCGGAGAGGCCGGTGGACGCCTGAAACGCCTTCAACCGCTCGCTGTACGGTTTGCTGTCCACGAAATGCAGGGGATCGGATGACGTGAGGCAGTGGTCATGCGTCTCGAACACACCCTCGTCCAACAGCAATTTGATGCGCGCCGGCGCATCCAGGCGGAAGTGATGGCCGCACTTGGTGCAGACATTCCAGTTGACTTCCAGATCCTTCTTCCAGATGATCTGGCGGCAGCCCTCACACTTCTGCCACAAGCCTTCGGTGCGAACCTTCCGCTGGCTGTCTTCGAGCTTGGGAAGCTTTTCGTCGGTCGGTTTGTCCCGCTTGAACCAAGACATGCAACGTCCTACGTTAACGCGGGTAGGGATGGCCCCGCAAGGTTGCAAACGCACGGTAAATCTGCTCGGCGAGCATGGCTCGTGCCAATTCGTGCGGAAAAGTCATGACGGAAAGGGAAAGCACAAGGTCCGCGCGCGCTGCCCAGCCGGACGGCAGACCGTCGTGGCCCCCGATCAGAAAGACCAGGTCGCGGCCTTCCATTTCGGAGTTGGCGAAAAGCCGCGCAAAGGCGGCCGAGTCCAGCGGCTTGCCCCCCGGGTCGAGAAAGATTTTGCGCGCCGTGGGATGTTTGCCCCACAGGTCGGCGCGATCGGGGCGGATTTCGCGCATCTCCGCCGGGCAGTATCGCGCGGCGCGCCCCAGAAAGTCCTCCGCGACGGCATTGGTATGAGGATCTTTCGGTTTGCCGATGAAGTAAAGGTAGATCTTCACTCCACCGGAATCTCAACGCTGCGGGCGCTGCGCCAGAGCCGTTCCAACCCATAATATTCACGCGATTTCGGCGAGAAGATGTGAATCAGCAGGTCGCCGTAATCCGCCAGGACCCATTCGGCCTGACTGTAGCCTTCGACGCTGGTGGGCAACTCACCGGCACTCTCCTTGAGCTGTATCCGAACTTCGTCGGCGATGGCCTGAATCTGCCGTTGATTGGCTCCCGTGCAGATTACGAAATAGTCCGCGAACGAAGTGATTCCCTTGAGATCCAGAACCCGGATGTCGGTGGCTTTCTTGGATTCTGCGGCGCGGACAGCGAGGAGCCAGGTTGGCGTTGCGATTTCGGTGTCGGGTGTTTCCGTAAGGTCGGTCTTGGTCAGAACACGCTCCTATGCGTATCGTACTACAGCGCCGGGGAGCCTGCCGGGGGTACAGTCACTCCATCCGTAGCGCCGCCGTCGGGTCCCTGTGCACAACCCGGCTGGTGGCGCGGCCCGGGCAGCGGCCGAATCGACACGCTCCTGTATCTCGCCGCCCGGAGTTACCCTGAAGTTGCCGTTATGTGTCGTGCCACGCTTTGCCTGCTGCTGTTGTCCGCGCCCGCCTGGGCCGCCGCTCCGTTCAATGTAATGGATTATGGAGCCCGCAACGACGGGTCCGCCGATGCCGCCCCCGCCTTTCGCGCCGCGATTCAGGCCGCCCATGCCGCGGGCGGAGGCACCGTGTATGTCCCGGCCGGCAACTATATCACCGGGCCCATCGAGCTGGTCAGCAATCTGATTCTGAACATCGATGCCGGCGCGACCGTTCGCTTTCCGGCCCAACGGCTCCCCTTCACCAGCGGGCGCGAACAGGGCATCGAGTGCCTCACTCCGGTCCCGTTGATCGGCGGCCACAACCTGGAAAATGTCACCATCACCGGCCGCGGCTTGCTCACCACCAACAACGCCGACTGGCTCAAGCTCATGAGCCGCCACGATCGTTCCGCCGCCGATCCCGGGTCGGCCTTTGGCGCCGCCTGGGAGCGCCTCCTGCAACTGCTGGAGCTGCGCAAGCCAGTCCCCCCCCCGAACTGTACCGGCAGGTGGCGCCCGAACTGCGTCCCTCGTTCGTGCGCTTCATGGAAAGCAAGAACATTCTCATCGAAGGCGTCCACTTCGCCGGCTCCTCCATGTGGACCATCCACCTGCTCTATGCCGATAACGCCGTGGTCCGCGACGTCATTATCGAAACCTATCCCGGCGTTCACACCGACGGCATCGCGGTCGATTCCAGCCGCAACGTGCGCATCTCCGGCTGCTACATCGATACCGGCGATGACGGCATCGTGCTCAAGAGCGGGAAGGACGCCGACGGCCTGCGCGTCAACCGGCCCACCGAAAATGTCAGCATCGACAATTGCACCGTGCACCGCGCCCACGGCGCCGTCACCATCGGCAGCGAGACTTCCGGCTGCATCCGCAACGTGGTGGCCAGCAATATCACCTGCCAGGGCACCGAGAAGGGCGTGCGCATCAAGAGCCGGCGCGGCCGCGGAGGCAAAGTCGAAGATCTCCGCTTCACCGGCTGGACCATGGAAGATGTGGGCGTGGCCATCGACGTCACCAACTTCTACCTGATGGAAGGCGAGAAGCCCAGCACCGGCGAGCCCGTCTCCGACCGCACTCCCGTCTTCCGCAATATCGCCATTGCCAATATGACCATCAACCGCGCCCGTGAAGCTATCGCCATCGAGGGACTGCCGGAGATGCCCATCGACGGCCTGCGCATCAGCGACGTAATCGCCACTGCCGGTTCGGGCCTGAAGGCTTCCCATACCCGCGACCTGGAACTGCACAACGTGCGCATCGATGCCGGCGCCGGTCCCGCCTTTCTGGTGCGCGATTCCACGGAACTGGACCTGGACGGCGTCGCTACCCGCAAGCCCTTGCCCACGGCTCCGGTGATTCGCCTGGATCGCTGTCCCGGAGCGCTCGTGCGCGGCGCCAGGGCCTTCGGCGGCACGCAGGTTTTTCTCTCCGTGGCTCCGGGAGAGCTGAACAGCATCGTGCAGCAAAACAACGCGCTCACACCGGCCAGAAAGGCCACGGAGGAATCGGCCGGCAATTTCTGGCACTGAGCTAGACTACCTTACAGGAGATCGCTTGAAGACCACTCATCTGCTGATCCTGTCGCTTGCCATGAGCTTCACGGCACGCGCGGATTTCAGTTATACCCAAACCGTCAAATCGCCGGGGGGCGTCTCGCAGGTCACCAGAATGTTCTTCAAAGGCTCCAGAATGGTGTCGGACGCGTTCACCACCACCAATATCATCGATTTCCAGACGCAAACCATCACCGTCATCAATAAGACCGCGAAGAGTTACACCGTCCAGAAATTCGCCGGACTCATGCAGGCCAGCAAGGGCCGGGTCCCGCCCAAGATCGACATGCGGGAGACCGGCCAGCGGAAGACCATCAACGGCTTCAACTGCAGTCAGATCCTGATGACCATGTCGGTGGATGCACCCGCGTCCGCCACGCCCGGAAAGAACATGCGCGTGGAGATGGAGATGTGGATCTCCCCGGACGTACCGGGCTGGCAGAACCTGCGCGCCTTTCATCAGGACAACGCGCTTTCGTTCGCCGCGGTGGCTGCCCGGAACTCCGGTGTGGCCAGGGCCCTGGCGGAAATGGAGGACCGGCTGGCAACCGCGAACGGCCTTCCCGTGCTGGAGGTGCTCCGGATGAAATCGTCGGGCGGCGATCCGAAAGCCGCTCAAGCGCGATCCGCTCTGGAACAGTTGGCCATGCAGCCCGGCCCGGAAGGCGAGATGGCCAAACAGGCGCTCTCCCGTCTGGCCGCCGCTGGTCCGGCTACCTCCGTCTTTGAAACCACCCTCGAATCCAGCAACTTCTCTACAGCGGGCATTCCCGATTCCGTGTTCGTCATCCCCGCCGGCTTCACCAGGAAGTAGATCTACGGCTTCAGCGAAATCCCCCGCACCTCCAGAGTGCGGGCGGTGGCGCGTTCCAGACTCGCCATCGCCTCGGCGCAATCGGCGCGCGCTCGCACTTCGCGGGCGCGGGCGGAGATCAGGTCCGTCTGCCGCTGCAACACCAGGAACGTGGTCGAGGTGCCGGCCTGAAACTGGCGCTGCTCGCTGGCGTACTGATCTTCCGCGGAGCGCCGGGCCAGCGCCGCCGCATCGAAGCGCAGTTCTGCGTCCGTAACCAATTGCAGCGCGTTGCGCACGTCTGCCTCGATGGCCATCTCGATCTGGTTCTGCTGCGTCTTTAGCCGGTGCGCTTCCGCCACGGCGATCGCCGCCTGCGCGTCCGCCGTGCGATTGCGAATCGGTAGGGAGAACTGCACCCCCACCTGCACCGTGGCGAAGTTGGCCGAGCCCAGATTGCTCAGCGATTGCCCGTATCCTCCAACCAGTTGAGGCACCGCGCCGAAGCCCGAGGGGAAAAAAGACGACAGCGCGCTATTGGCAAGCGCCGGATTGTTTGTGCCCGCCAGCCCCTGCGTGGCCACATTGGCGAAAGCGTCGATCCGCGGCTTCTGTCCGTCGCGCGCCAACCGCGCATCCAGCGCGTTCACGCCGGCGGCGAGACTGTTCTCCGCCAGTTCGGGCCGCGACGCCAGCGCCTGCTTGATGGCATCGGCCAGAGCGGGAACAGGCGCGTGCGGGTCGGCCTCCGTTTCCGGCACCAGCGCCGTGCTCCACATCAGGTCGGCGCGCCCAGCCAGCATGAGGGTCTTCAGATTGTTCTCCGCCACCGTGAGAGCCTGCTGCGCCAGGAAATAGCTCTGCTGGAAGGTGGCCACCTGCGTCTGCGCCGCCACCGCGTCGATCGGCGCCAAGACGCCCTGCTCGGCCTGCCGGCGATTGCTCTCATACTGGCGCTCCGCCAGCTTCACGGCCTCGGTTTGCACCTGGAAATTGTGCCATGCGGAATTCAGCTCCCAGTACGCCTGTACGGCCTGCGTGACCACTTCGATGGTGCGCTGCCGCAACTGCTCCACGCTGAGCTGCTGGCTCTTGCGCGCCACTTGCAGGCGGTGGCGATTTTCGTCGAAGCGCAGCCCGCGCCACAGGGGCTGTGTCAGGCTGAGGCTCAACTGCGTGGGATACACCGGGTTCAGCGTAATGAACTGGTTATCGGTGCGCAGGTTCTGGTTGGCGAAGCTCACCGTGTAAGTGCCGCCCCATGGGGAAAGGCCGTTCACCTGCGGTGTCGCGCTCCAGGTCTCCTGCGTGAGCTTTCCATCGGCGCTGCCGCCGAAAATCGACGTCACCGGTGTCACCGATCGCGTATGGTAAGCCTGCGCGCTCGCCACTGGATCGTAAAAGCCCTGCGCGCTGCGAATGGCGTATCCGGCCTCTTGCAATTGGATGCGCGAGATCTGGATGTCCGGATCGTTCGCCAGCACGCGCTCAATCGCCTCCGGCAGCTTGATGCCGGTCTCGCCCAGAATTCCCACCCGCGGCTTGAGCTCCACTTCCTGAAGCGGCTGCACCTGTACCGCGCTCTGCCCGAACAGGCCCGTCACCAGAGTCAGGATGGTAGTGGCGGCCATCGCCGGTTTCTTCACGCGGCCGGTCACAAACTTCACCATCCGCGCCACGCGGCCCGTCACGAACGAATCGCCCGAGTCTTCGAACAGCGAGTAGAATACCGGCACCGCCAGCAGGGTCAGCAGCAGGCACAATGACTGCCCGCCCACCACCAGCACGCCGATCGACCGGTTGGTGGCCGCGCCCGTGCCGCGCGAAATCACCAGCGGCGCCATGCCGGCCACCAGCGCAATCGTCGTCATCAGGATGGGCCTCAACCGGTCGCGATTCGCCTGAATGATGGCGTCGTACCGGTTCAGGCCCGCCTCGCGCAACCCGTTGGTGTGGTCGATTTGCAGGATGGCATTCTTCTTCACGATGCCGAACAGCAGCAGCAGGCCCAGGCCGGAAAAGATGTTGACCGTCTGGTGCGTTAGCAGCAGGGACACAATCCCGAACGGCACCGCCAGAGGCAGTGTGATCAGAATCGTGATCGGATGAATGAACGATTCGAACTGCGCCGCCAGCACGATATACATAAAGATGAAGGTCAGCGAGAACGCCAGCACGAAGTAGTAGCCGGTGCGCGCCAGTTCCTTCGATCCGCCTGTCAGCCCGGAACGGTAATCCGCATCCATGCCAAGCTCCTGCGAAAACTGGTTCAACTGCCCCAGGATGGCCGCCTGCGATCCGCCGGGTAACACGTTTCCAGTGAGCGTCACCTGCCGCTGCCGGTTGATGCGGTTGATGGACGAAGGCCCGGTGCCGGGCACGATTTTCACCACTTCATCCAGTTGCACCGACCCCACCTTCGAAGAAGGGACCGTCATCTTGGCCAGCCCTTCGGGGCCGCCGCGGAACCGCTCCTGCGCGCGCACCACCACGTCGTATTGATCTTCTCCGGCATTGAAGGTGGAGGCCGTCTGGCCCGCCACCAGCGTATTCAGCGCGCCTTCGATATCCATCACGGAGACGCCCAGGTCCGCGGCGCGCGGCCGGTCGATCTCCAGCCGCACTTCCGGTTTTCCGCTGCGCAGGGTGGAATCGGTATCGGTCAAGCCGGAAATCGTGCGCATTTTCGCCAGCAGCTTGTCGGAGTATTGCGCCAGCTTGGCCAGGTCCGGACCCTCGATGTAGTATTGGACGTCCGCATTGCTCTGGTTGCCGCCCACCGTGCTCACCAGCTCGACGCCGGTATGAATCTCCGGCGGATACTTCTTCATCAGGTCGCGTGTGCGCTGCATGAGCTGCAGTTGCGAAACCTGGCGCCGGTCGATATCGGTGAGCTTCACGTAAATGCTGGCGTTGTTCACGCTCTTATCCGCGCTTCCGCCCGCCGTCATCAGCGTGTCCTGCACGCCCGGCAGCGCGCGGATATCCTGCGCGATCCGTTCCGCCAAGTTGGTGGTTGCCGCCAGCGAACTGCCCTCCGGCGTCCGGATCAGGACGTTGTATTGCGACTGATCGTCCTGCGGCAGGAAATTCTTGCCTACAAACGCGAACAGCGGCACGATCGAAATAATCATCCCCACGCTGATCGCCACCACCGTCTTGCGATGCGCCATGGACCACTTCAACATGCTGGTGTAATGCGTATCCAGGAACTTGAAGATCACCGATTCCTTGGAGCTGTGCTCTCCGGCGGCGTGCTTCGGAGGCTTGATGAAGCGCGAGCAGAGCATGGGCGTCAGGGTAAATGAAACCAGCAGCGACACCGCAATGGCGAAGGACGAAGTGAAGCCGAACGAGCTCATAAAGCGGCCCACGATTCCGCCCATAAAGCCCACCGGCAGAAACACCGCCAGCAGCGACAGCGTTGTGGCCATCACCGCCAGTCCGATTTCTTTGGTGCCGCTGATCGCCGCCTCGAAGGGTGGCATGTTCTTCTCTTCGACGAAGCGATAAATATTTTCCAGTACGATGATGGCGTCGTCGATGACGATTCCCACCATCAGGGTCAGCGCCAGCATGGTGATCTGGTTGAGCGTGAACCCCATCGCCGCCATCAGCGCAAAGGTGGAGATGATCGAAGTGGGAATGGCGATAGCCGCAATCAGGGTGGTGCGGATGTTGGCCAGGAACAGGAAAATAATGATGGCGGCGAAGAAGCTGCCTTCAATCAGGTGCCGCTTGATGTTCTCTACCGCGGCTTTAATGAACACGCTCTGGTCGCTGATCACCTGCGTGCGCACGTCGCGCGGCAGCGTCGCGGAAATCTCCGTGAGCCGCTGCTTCACTTCGTCGGCCGTGGCTACCGTGTTTTCGCCCGACTGCTTGGCCACCACCAGCGTCACCGCCGGCACGCCGTTCAGACGCGCGGCGCTGCGCGGCTCTTCGTAACTGTCTTCCGCATAGCCGATGTCGCGGACCTTCACCACATAGCCATTGCGCGTTGCCACCGTGATCTGGTTGAACTGTGCAGAGTCGGTGACGCGGCCGGTGGTGCGGACCGTGAATTCTTTCGCACCCGCGTTCAGATTGCCGCCGGGCAGTTCCAGATTCTGCGACCGCAGCGCATTGAACACGTCGTTGATGGTCAGGTTGTACGAACGCAGCCGGTCCGGATCCACCAGCACATGGATCTCGCGGCGCGCCCCGCCCAGAATGGTGATCTCGCCGACACCCTTGGAGTTCTCCAGCTTCTGTTTGATCTGCTTGTCGGCGATCAGGGTCACATCGCGCAGAGAGCGCGGCGCGGAGACGGCCACTTGCAGAATGGGCGCGGCATCGGGATCGAACTTCTGGATCACCGGCTGCTTGGCGGTCTGCGGAAGCTGCGGAACAATCAAATTGACCTTGTTCTGCACCTCCTGCGCCGCCACGTCGCCATTCTTCGAGAGCAGAAACGTGATGATGACCAGGCTCTGGCCTTCGGAAGAGGTCGAGCGGACTTCATCCACCTGGCTGATGGTGTTGACCGTGTCCTCCACCTTCTTGGTAATTTCGGTTTCGATCTCCTCGGGCGATGCTCCGGGGTTGGCGATGGTCACCAGCACGGTCGGAATATCCACCTTGGGAAACAGATCCACACCCAGGCTGAAATAAGAGAAGATGCCCACCACCATGAGCGAAAGAATGAGCATGGTGGCAAACACCGGCCTCCGGACGCAAAGTTGAGCTAGCGCGTGCATGTCAGCCCTTGACCTCCACCGCCGCGCCGTCGAACAGATCGCCCTGGTGGGCGACGGCGACCCTTTCGCCGCCGGCGAGGCCGCTGGTAATGCGAACCAGGTCGCCGTCCGCATCGCCCAGAACCACCACCCGCAGCCGTGCCGTGCCGTTCTCGATAATGAAGAGCTGGTAGGAATCCGTGGTCTTGTCCCGAATCACCGCGCTGCGCGGCACGAAGACGGCATTTTCGCCGCCCGGCATCAGCACGTGCGCGGTGGCAAACATCCCCGGGCGAAGCTGCGCGCCGGAGTTTTCAAATCGCGCTTCCAGAATGAAAATGCGCGACCCGGGGTCCACCGAAGGGTTCACGGCGGTGACCCTGCCGTTGAATTCGCGTCCCGGGAATGCCGCCACGCGAGCCACCACCGGCATTCCCAGCTTGACCTGTGAGGCGCGCTGCTCCGGTGTCTGCAATTGCAGTTTCAGAATGCCGATCCGGACAATGGTGGCGATCTTACTGGTGAGCGCCACATAGACGCCCGCGGCCACCGGCCGGGCCGTAATGTAACCATCGTAGGGCGCGCGGATGGTGGTATCGGCCAGCGCCTTTTCGGCCTGCGCCAGTTGCGACCGCACCGCATCCAGCGAAGCCTGCGAGGTTTCCATCGCGGCATGACTCTGGCGCGCCACGTTCAGCGCCGCCTCGTACTGCTGGCGCGCGGCATTGGCCTGCGCCTCGGCGGTCTCCTGCGCGGTGCGGGCCTTCTCATAAGCGCTGCGCGAGACGTCTCCGGTGGCCACCAGGTTTTCGTACCGCTTCGCGTCGGCTGCCGCCAGGCGCGCCTGCGCCTGCGCCGATTCGTAATTGGCCCGCGCCGCCGCCGCTTCGGGAACCGCGCCGGCATCGAATTGCGCCTGACCGTTCCACCCGATGCGCGATTGCATCTGCCGCAGCGCAGCGGTCGCTTCGGTGAGTTGCGCCTTGGCCTGGTCCAGCCGCAACTGTGCGTCGCGATGATCCAGTTCGCAGATCGCCTGCCCTTCTTTCACGAAATCGCCCACGTTCACCGGTGTGGCCACCACACGTCCGGCCACCGGCGGGGCGATATCCGAAGTTTCATCGGGATTGAACGTGCCGGTTTCCTCGAAGGACGCCGGCACGGTGCGGGTAACGGCCTGGCTGGTCGTCACAGTGAGTCTTTTTGGAACGGCTTGTGAGGCGGACGCGGTCTCATTCTTGCCGCAGCCGGCCAGGAAAAGGGCGCTAATCGCCAGCGATGCCAGAATGGTCTTGTTCATTTCCGAACTCGTTCTTTCTTCGCATGAATTCCGTTCATCATGATGGATGTGAAAATATCGGCCACCTGCTCGTCCGGCACATTGCACGCGAACCCGAACATTTGCGTCATGGTGGCGAAGTGAGTCGCCATGCCCGCAATCGCCACCAAAATCATGCCGCTGTCGTAATCCACCAGCTTTCCTTCGCTCTTGCGCCGCTCTACGTATTGGCATAGAAGTTCGTACAGCGGAATGGAAATTTGACGATGGTGCGCCAACCCGTGCTCGTGACCCTCCAGCGCGGCGAACAGCAGCAGGCGCTGCAAGCGGGCATCGCGCCGGTAGTCCTGTAGAATCTTGAGAGCGATCGCGCGCAGCAGCCCGGCATCGTCATTGTTGTCCATGCAGGCGCGGGATTTCGCCAGCCACTCCTGCATCTCGGCCGATTCGTGACTGTTGTCCAGCACCGCCTGGTAGAGCGCCTGCTTAGAGGGGAAGTGCCGAAAAACGATGGCTTCGGTGACCCCCGCGGCGGCGGCGATCTCCTTGGTCGTGGTGCCTTTGAAGCCCTTGCGGGAAAACAGATCCAGGGCGGTTTCGAGCAACTGCTCGCGCCGTTCCCCGGCATGCAGCCGGGCCGGTGCGGATTTGCGGGGGGACATGGAAATATTGTAAGTAAGTACTTACTTTCCTGTCAAGCGCAATCGAATGTATTCCTGTGAACCGTGGCGCGCGACCTGCTACGGAGGTACCCGAGTTATCTCATTGGGGAGGAAATTACCGATGGCGACAATGGCCTCAACGGTGCCCGCTCAAGAGTCGTTTGAAGATCCGTTGGCTTATCTGCCGTGTTCCACGATTGCGACCTATCGTAAAGGCACGATCATCTACACTCAGGACGAGCCAGCCGACAAGTTCTGTCTGGTAATCTCGGGCAAGGTGAAGATCCTGCGCGTTTCCGATGAAGGGAAACCGACGCTGGTCGATATTTATCGACCGGACGAATTCTTCGGGGAGAGCGCCTTCCTGAACCTGCCGCACCGCGCTGAGCAGGCCGTGGCGATAGAAGAAACGCGGATCATGATGTGGGGTTCCGCGCAGATCGAGGAGATCATGGAAAAGCGGCCCCGCCTGGCCGTAGCCATGGTCCAGATGCTGGGACAGCGCTCGCTGGATTTCGTGCGGCGCGTCCAGAGCTTCTCCACCGAGGATATCGGGCAGCGTCTTTCGCGCTCGCTGATCCGGTTCGCGGATCGCATGGGCGAACGTCAGGACGATGGCGGCATTCGCATGCTTCCGCTCACGCACGAAACCCTGGCGCAGTACGTGGGAACGTCGCGCGAAATCGTGACGCACTATATGAACCGCCTGCGCCGCGAAGGGTATGTGCTTTATACACGAAAGAACATCGTGCTGTATTGCGATGCATTGCGCGAGTCCGCCGTTCGCGCGGCCTGAAACCGGCTATTGAGCTTTCGCGAAAACCGGGCGACGGCGTTTGGCGGTGTTCCGAGACCGTCAGGGAGCGGTCTTGTCACCGTAGCGCGATAATTGAAATTCATGATTATTCGTGCTGCTCGTCCGCTGCTGCTGGTCTGGGGCCTGGCGCTTTACGGTCAGGATGCCAGTCTGGCGCTCCGCACCTCGGTTACCTACAACACCCAGAAGTCCACCCTGCCGCTGAGTGAAAGCCAGCGCCGTCAGGCTGACGAACTGGGCCGGCAGGCGCAACAGGCCAGCCAGGCCGGAAAGTACGGCGAGGCGCTGCGGGATTACTACCACGGCCTTGCCGTCATGCGGGGCGCCTCGTGGACGCCGCTGCTGGAACTGGCGTCGGCGCTCCAGGCCCACGCCGCGCATTCCCTGGTCGAGCCCGGTAACCAGGTCGTCGTGACTCTTTCGCCGCTATACGGCACGCCGCCCGCTGAGGGAGTGCGACTGAGCGCCGCTGCGTTTTTGGTGCCGGCGGGAAAAGAAGCTGGGCCGCTGAGTTTGGGCTCGGCTGTGGCGGTCGATCCGGCCGCACTGCCCTTGCGCATCGCCGCCAAGGTCCCGGAAACCGCGGCCGGCGATTATAAGGTGGAAGTGCGGCTCACGCCGGGCCCGGCTTCGGCAGCCTTCGTGAAGTCCATGCCGCTCCACGTAGAAGCGCTTGCCAAAGACGTGCAACAACTGCACGCCCGGGTAGCGAAACTCGTGAAGCAGAACGGACCGGCGCTCCAGTCCGCGGAATACGCCCTGACCCTCTACGACCGCGCGGATGCCGGCGAAATCGATCCTACGCGTCTCCACTGGCGCAGCGAATTTGCCGCCGCCAACGCGATCCTGGACGACCTGGATGCCGGCCGCGACCCGTTCGCCCACCGGCGCGGCGATATGCGCAAGGCCTATCGCTCCTCTGTGGACCAGCAGCTCCAGCCCTATCGCCTCTTCATCCCGGAATCCTACGACGGGAGTAAACCGGTTCCCCTGGTCGTGGCCCTGCACGGCATGGGCGGCGATGAGAACAGTATGTTCGATAGCTACGGCGGCACCCTCAAACGCGAAGCCGCGCGCGTGGGCTTCGCCGTAGTCTGCCCCAAAGGGCGCGACACCGCTTCCATGTACCGCGGCGCCGCCGAGCAGGACGTGATGGCCGTGCTGGCCGAGGTGCGGCGCGATTACCAAATCGACGGCCAGCGCATTTATCTGATGGGCCACTCCATGGGCGGGTTCGGCACCTGGAGCGTGGCCATGGACCATCCCGATGTCTTCGCCGCGCTCGGCCCCATCTCCGGCGGCGGCAACCCCGCGAATATGGCGAAAATCAGCCGGATTCCGGAATACGTGGTCCACGGCGACGATGACCGCACCGTCCCGGTGACGCAATCGCGCACCATGGTGGAGGCGGCCAGGAAGTCCGGCGCGCACATCGTCTATGTGGAAGTTCCGGGCGGGAGCCACACCAGTGTAGCTGCGCCGCAAATGGGTCCCATGCTGGACTTTTTCAAGTCCCAGGCGAAGCCGTAGCTCCAGGCCATCCGGAATGAATGCGCGGGCCGGCTTCCTGCTGCGCCAGGATGCGCGACTCCGCCGCCAGCAACTGCTGCCAGCGGGCCTCCAGAGCGCTCTTCTCGGTAAACTTCCGGGCCAGCCTCAGGAAAACCCGATAGTGCCCCAGTTCAGAACCGTAAAGCGCCTGGTAAAAATTTCCGAGTTCGGCATCGCCGGATGCCGCCGCCAGCACCTCGAACCGTTCGCAGGAGCGCAGTTCGATCAGTGCCGAAACCAGCAGACGGTCCAGAATCTCCGCCGGGTCGCCCTTGCGCACCAGCAGGCGCAGCGCGTTGGCGTAAGGATTCTTGTGAACCCTTTCCAGCCGCGCCCCGCGCCGCATCAGGATGCGCGTCACTTGCGCCAGGTGGGCCGCTTCGTCGCGCGCCACGCCGGTCATGGTTTCGACCCATCCGTCCAGCCAGTCGTTCGGCCAGCGGGTCATCAACTCCAGTGCGTTGTTGGCGGCTTTCTTTTCCAGAAAGGCGTGATCGATCAGCAGCCGGATGGGATCGGCCAGCACGGCGTGCGCCCACTCGATGGGCGTGCGGGAGTGCAGCGGCAGCGAATCCATCCTTTCAAAGTAGCGCAATAGAATGAAATTAGCCCTATGCAGACGGCCGAATTCGATCGCCTGGTGGAAGCCGCCTACGCCCGCATTCCCCAGCGCTTCCGGCGGCGCATGAAAAACGTGGCGCTGATCGTGGAACCCGAACCTACCGGCGCGCAACTCGCTCGCGGCCGCGTGCCCAAAGGCAGTACCCTGCTGGGGCTCTACGAAGGGCGCCCGCTCACCCAACGCAGCGTATTCGACAGCTTCGCCATGCCCGACCGGATCACCATTTTTCAAGGTCCGCATGAACGCCTGGCCACCAGCGTCGAGCACTGCGCCAAACTGGTGGAGGACACGGTCTGGCACGAGGTGGCCCACTACTTCGGCATGAACGAACTCCAGGTCCGCGCGGCGGAACGAAAGCGGCGTTATCCTTTGTGAGAGGAATTCAACGTGAAATCACAATTGATCTGGGCCGGAGTTCTGGCCGCTGCCGCCAGCCTGGCCTTCGCTGCAACGAAAACCGGCCAGAGCGAATCGATTACCGTCAACGGCAAAACCATCGGCATCAAGTACTCATCGCCCGCGGTAAACGGCCGCGTGGGCAAGCTTTTCGGCAAGGATGGCACCATCGGCGGCGACCAGAATTATCCCGTGTGGCGCGCCGGAGCCAATGCAGCCACGGAGTTGCACACCGATGCCGATCTGCAAATCGGAGCGCTGAATGTTCCCAAGGGCGACTACTCGCTGTTCGTCAACCTGGCGAATCCCGAGAGTTGGGAACTGATCGTCAATAAGCAGACTGGCCAATCCGGGTTGGAGTACGATGCCAAGCAGGACTTGGGCCGCGTCAAGATGACCATGGCCAAACCGCCGGCGCTGGTGGAGCAGTTGAAGTACACCCTTTCGAACGCAGGCAGCGGCAAGGTGAAATTGCAGTTGGCCTGGGAGAATCGCCAGGCGTCGGTGATCGCTACCGTGAAGTAGCCATCCGCACCATCGCCTCCAGGCTGCGGTCCACATCCGCCTCCGTGGTCGCCCAGTTCGATACGCTGATCCGCATCGCGGTGTGACCCTGCCAGACCGTTCCGCCGCACCAGCAGGTGCCGTCCACCTGTAGCGCGGCGATCGCCCGCCGGGTCTCCTCTGGCGGCCCGAATCGCACCAGCACCTGGTTCAAAACGACCTCGTTCAGCACCTCGAACCCGGCCGCCTTCAGCCCCTCCGCGAACCGGGCGGCACAGCGGCAGCAGCGCTCGATCAGTTCCGCCAGCCCGCTCCGCCCCAGGCCCTTGAGCGCCGCCCAGACTTCGATGCCGCGCGCGCGCCGCGAAAGCTCGGGCACGAATTGCGATGGTTCGCGATGCTCGCCTTGCGGCAGATAGGCCGCTGTCAGGCCCATGGCGGCACGCAGATTCTCTGGGTCCCGGACGAACGCGAGGCCGCTGTCGTAAGGAACGTTCAGCCACTTGTGCGCGTCTGTGGCCCAGGAATCGGCATCGCCCGCGCCTTCCGCCAGGTGCGCATAACGAGGGCTGGCGGCGGCCCACAATCCGAATGCGCCGTCCACATGCACCCAGGCGCCCGCGGCGTGAGCGCGACGGCAGATCTCGCCCGCCGCGTCGAACGATCCCGTATTGACGTTCCCGGCTTGCAGGCACACAATGGCGGGGCCGCTCACTTCCGGAAAGCAGTCCAGCCGCATGCGTCCCTGGCCGTCCACCGGCACGCGGACCACACGCTCGCGCCCCATACCCAGCATGCCCAGCGATTTGAACAGCGAAGGGTGCGCTTCTTCGCTCACCACCACCGCCACCGCCGGAGCGCCGAATAAGCCCTGCGCTTCCACATCCCAGCCCGCGCGTTGGAGCACCGCGTGACGCGCCGCGGCCAAGGCCGTGAAATTGGCGACCGTGGCGCCGGTCACAAACGCGCCGCCACATCCGGCGGGCAGCGCCAGCACGTCCAGCAGCCAACCGAGCGAAACCTCTTCCAGAACCGCCGCGATGGGGCTGGAGACGAACAGCCCGGCATTCTGATCCCACGCCGCGGCCAGCCAGTTGGCGGCCAGTGCGGCGGGCATCGCGCCGCCGATCACAAATCCGAAGAAACGCGGGCCGGCCATCGCCACCGTCGCCGGCGAGCCCATGTCATCCAGCATCGCGACCACCTGCTCGGGCGCGCACGCGCAGTCCGGCATCGGTTCCCGAAACGCATCCAGCGCCCGCACCGCCTCCGGTGCGGGGTTCACGCGCCGTTCCTTCAGATCCTCCAGGTATCGCCCCGCGCGCAGAGCGACAGATTCCAGCAGCTTGTTCTCCATAGTGGGCCGCGGCGCTTTCAGATGATCCGCAGTGTTTTCGGCGTCGGGGTCAATATCTCGCATCCCGTTTCTGTGACTACCACGGTATCTTCGATGCGGATGCCGCCGAAGCCTTCGATGTAAACTCCCGGCTCGATGGTGATGGCCATGCCCGGCGCCAGCTTGGTCTTATCCTTCTTGCCGATGCGCGGAGGTTCGTGAATTTCCAGCCCCAGGCCGTGACCCGTGGAGTGCACGAAAGCCTCGGCCAGTCCATAAGCCTTCAGCACGTTTCGCGCGGCGGCGTCCACGCGCGCAGTCGATACGCCGGGACGCACGGCGTCCACTCCCGCCAGTTGCGCTTCCAGCACGGCGCGATACGCGCGCTTGACCTTCGCCGTGGGCGTGCCCAGAAAGAGCATGCGCGTCATATCGCTGCAATAACCATCCTGCAAGGCGCCCATGTCCACCACAACAAGCTGACCTGTCGCCAGCCGCGCGGCGGTGGGTTGCGCATGCGGCAACGCGGAACGCGCGCCGCCCGCCACGATGGTCTCGAACGAGGGTTTCTCCGCCCCCAAACGGCGCATCCGGTACTCCAGTTCCGCCGCCAGATCCTGCTCCTTCATGCCCGGCCGCACTTTCGTCACCGCCGATTCGAACGCGCGGGAATTGGTTTCGACACTCCGGCGGATGAGCCCGATCTCGTCCGCGGACTTCACCATGCGAAGTCCCTCCACCCACCCGTTCACCGGCGCCAGCGTGCTCTTCATCGGCAGCCGCCCCTGGAGCGAATCGAGTGTGTCGCAAGTCATTCGCGCCGGCTCGTAGCCGATGCGCCTCAGTCTCCGTTTGGCAACAGCGGCCATTATGTCCGGCACCAGCGGCCCTTTGGAGATGTGTACACTGCAAGTCACCTCCTGCGCCGCCTGGATCTGGTAACGCGGATCGGTGAACAGGATGGCTTCCCCCGGCAGCAGTAGCAAATTGCCGTTGCTCCCGGTGAATCCCGTCAGGTACCGCAGGTTGGGACTGAAGGAAACCAGGAACCCATCCAATTTGCGCTCGGCAAGCTGCGCGGCCACCGTCTGGCGCCTGCGCTCGAATTCGTTATCGGCCACTCTGTAGCTCCCGCAAGAAAGTCACTGCCCGGTCCGCCAGGTCCGAAGCTTCGCGCAGGTCGCCCTTGCCTTCGGCTTCGTCGGAGGCTGTCAGAAGAGACCGGATGCGCACTACCGTGGGATTGTTCGGGTCTAACCGCCGCCCGTGACTGCCGTTCAGCCACGCACGAACCTCCCGCTTGTGTACGTCGGCACTGTTTTTCAGCCGGATTTTCTCCGCCTCCGGCAACACTTCCACCACCGTGCCGCGATCCGTTTCAGGCGACGCGGCAACCGGAGGAGTTGCCGGCGCGGCAGGTGTTTCTGTGACCGTAACCGCCGGAGGCGCAGGCCTCGGCCGGGGGCGAGTGGGCCGCGTGGGAGGCGGGGCCTCCTGCGGGGACGCGGCCGTCGTGTCCTTAGCCAAAGCTTCCGGATCGATCGGCTGTTCCGGCGCGAGTTTCACTTCCGTCTGTGGCATCGAGAGCGGCTGCGTAGCCGCGGCAGGCGCGGGAGCGGCCGGAGCCGGAGCCTGTTGCGGCGCGGGCGGCGTAGCCACCTTCGGCGTACGCTGAATCGGGCAACCGGACAGGAAAACAGCCGTGGCGACGGTGAGAATGGCGTGCGCGGTCTTCATGCTGGCGCCTTAAATTGCGATCGGCAGGCGGACCAGAAAGGTGGTTCCTTTCCCCGGCTCGCTAGTGAAATCGATTGTACCATCGTGCAGTTGAACGATCCGGAATGTCATCGCCAGTCCGATACCCGATCCATCCTTCTTTGTCGTGTAGTATAGCCGGAAAATCTTCTCACGCAACTCCGGTGGAATGCCCGGACCGGTATCGGACACACGAATTTCCGCGATGTCTTCGGTCACACTAGACTCAAATCGTAATTCGCCTCCCTCGGGCATGGCCTGCATTGCATTGACCACGATGTTTAGCAGGGCCTGCTTCACCAGGTCGCGGTCGATGCGTACCTCCGCGCCTTCCGCTTCCTGTTGAACGCTAATGCGGATCCCGGCTGCGTCAGCCTGCGGGCGGGCCAGTTCCACCATCTCGCTGACCAATTCCTGAAGCGGAACCTGCGAGATGTTCAGTTCCACCGGACGGGTGAAATCCAGGAACGTCTTCACCACCCGGTCCAGCCGCAGAATTTCGCGCGAAATGATTTCCATTTGCGGCACCACATCGGTATCGCCTTGGGCCAGCTTGGCGCGCGCCACTTCCACGTGCAGCAGGATGGCATTGAGCGGATTCTTTACCTCGTGGGCCACGCCGCCGGAAACACGGCTGATGGCGGCCAGCCGATCCGCCGTCTGCAACTCCCTCCCCAGTTTGCGCTGCGCTTCCGGATCGCGTAGCCGCACCAGAATACCCGATCCGGCGTGCGTGGCGCCGGGAAGCGTTTCCAGCAGGTCCACGCTCAGCAGCACCACCGAGATGGCCCCCGGCTCCTGCGTGGGAAAAGCGGTGGGCACACGGCGGTGGCGCACCGTCCGACCCATCTCCGCCGCCTGCGAAATCAACAGGCCCAGCGTGGTCGAAGGCGGAAAAATATCATCCATGTTTGCGCCCGCAAGATCCACCCGCTCCTTGGCCAGGAATTTTTCTACCGAACCGGACGCAAATACCAGCCGGCGCTCGCGGTTGAAGATGAAGACGGCATCTTCCAGGTCCTGCAACAGGCGATCGATATTGCCGCGGAGATCGGAGACCTCGAACTGCGCTCCGCGCAGCCGCTGGCCCAGCAGGTTCACCTTCGACGCCATCAGGCTGAATTCATCGCTGCCGCTCTTGCCGTCCTCAATCCGGGCCGGCTCGAACTGTCCTGCCGTGACCATATCGAGTTGGTGCCGCAGCACTCCCAGCGGCCGGAACGCCACTTTAGAAAAAAGAAAGGTGGCGACAACCGCGCAGATCAAAGCCGTCAGCGCGACGTTGACGTTCTCCTTCAACGAAGGCAGAATATCGTCCTCAATCAGGTTAGGCCGGATGATGGCGCGCACCGATAATCTCAAGGAGGGAGGCACGTCGAGCACGATCGGCTCCAGTTGATAGCGATCGGTCACGCTGCGCAGCGCCCGGAATTTCTGATACCAGCTCGCTCGTCGAACCAGCGGTTCGAAATCCGCGTGGTCCGCCAACTTGGTGCCCAGCAGTCCTTCGATGCTGTCGAGCAGAATCTCGTTATTGCTTGGATCCACCACGGCCAGCTCATCGATTCTCGAATCGCTCATCATCTTCTTGAATTGATCCACCAGCGCCGGTTTGCGCAGGGCTTCGCGAATGGTGAGCTGGCGGTCGCTGTTCAGCGCCTGGGTGACCACATCGGCGGCGAATTGCTGGAATCGCTGCGCCAGCTTCAACGTATCTTCGAACTTCGCCTCGATCTCGTTGCCCAGGTTGATCGCGCTGATGGTGGTCACCATGAGCACAGCCAGCAGCACATAGTACAGCGTGAGTCTGGCCTGTAGAGTCATGACGGCTACGGAATAGTGAGAACCAGCTTGCCGGTGGTTCTACGCGCCTCCAGGTCGCGATGCGCATCGGCTGCGTCCGCCAGCGGGTACGTGCGGTCGATGCGCACTTTGAGCCGGCCGGAATCCATCCAGCTCAGCACGTCGCCGGCGCGCCACAGCAATTCCTCCCGCGTGGCGACATAGTGCCCCAGGCTGGGCCGCGTGAGGAACAGCGATCCTTTGCCGTTCAGAGTGTTCGGGTCGAACGGCGGCACCGCGCCGCTGGATTGCCCGAACAACGCCATCAGGCCGCGCGGGCGCAGCGAGTTCAGGCTCTTTTCGAAGGTGGTCTTGCCCACCGAATCGTACACCACGTCCACACCGCGGCCGCCGGTGAGCCGTTTTACTTCCGCTTCGAAATCCTGCTGCGTGTACAGAATCGTTTCGTCGGCTCCGTGACCGCGCGCAATCTGCGCCTTCTGCTCCGTCGAGACGGTGCCGAACACGCGCGCACCCAGCATCTTCGCCATCTGCACAATCAACCCGCCGGCGCCGCCGGCCGCGGCGTGCACCAGGCAGGTGTCGCCCTTCTTCAGGGCGTAAGTGGAATGTGTCAGGTAGTGCGCCGTCATGCCTTGCAGCATGGCCGCCGCCGCCAAGGGGAAATCCAGATGGTCCGGAATCTTCACCAGCAATGCCGCGGGCACCACCGCGTACTGCGCGTAGGAACCGCGAGACATGGCGTAAGCCACGCGATCGCCCGGCGCCACCTCGGTGACTTCCGCGCCAACGGCCTCCACCACGCCCGCGCCTTCACTGCCCAGGGTGATTGGCAGATCGGCCTTGTACAGGGCAATCCGAAAATACACATCGATGAAATTTACGCCGCTGGCATGCAGCCGCACCAGTGCCTGTTTGGGACCCTGTTGAGGGACCGGCGCGTCCGCCAGTTGCATTTTCTCGGGGCCGCCCGGTTCTGGAACGTGAATGATTTTCATGAGATCGCTTTGCGCAGCGCCCGGCGGGTATGCACGGTCGTTGCATAGAGTAGCAGAAACAGTAACGTGAACGGAAACGAAATCACCCGAGCCAGCGTGCGGACCGCGCCGGCCCCTGCCAAACCTGCACGAAATAGCACAAATTGCCGAATCGGCTTCAGATGCAACCGGTCGAGCCAGAAGTAGTCGCCGTTTTCATTGATCACGAAAACCTTGGCCGGCACGCGCGCGGTTAGCGCCCATTTCCACTTCAGCATGATGGGCTCTTCGGAGCACACAATCCCCATCAAGGAGTAACGCCGCGCGTTCAATTCGCGATACAGCTTGCGGCGTCCTTCGCGGCCGCGATAGTCGCCCACCCGGTACACCCGCGTGGTAGCGGCCTCGAAGCCTTGTGGGAGGCTGGCGAAGCACGAAACCAGATCGATGGGAATCTCGCCGCCCCAAGTCTGGCGCAGCCCCGGTAAAACTTTTTCCACCAGTACGCGAGATCCGCTTTCCACCAGCAAAATCGAACTGACATCGGGCAGCCTGCCCGTCAGAAAGTATCGCACTCACTACGAATATAGCGTGTCGCCGGCAGCACCGCGCCGGCTGCGGCACGATCGGCAACTCCGGATCGCCCGCCGGCTCGCCGGCTGCGTGCCAAGGTGCGAAAAGCGTACCGGAGCCGCGTGGTTAGGTCTGGTACGATTCAGGGGATGGCGCGCAACGGAGCAACGGTGGCATCGCTGGCTTCCCTGGCCGGCGTGGTGGCCGCGCTGAGCTGCTGCCTGCCTCTGGGGACGCTGCTGATGGCGGCGGGATCGGCCGGCGCGTCGCTGTTCTCCGAGCGGCTCCGTCCCTGGCTTCTGGCATTTTCCGTCGCGTCGCTGGTGTTCGCGTTCGTCCAGACCTACGTGCGGCAGCGCTGCGACTTTCGCACGCGGCGGCTCCGCACCGTTCTGCTCTGGTTTTCCACGCTGGTGGTAGTGGGTATGCTGGCGGCCCCGCGGTACGTGTCCAGCCTGGCGGCCGGAAGGCTGCCGGCATTCACTGCCTCCGGCGAGCTCCACCCGTTCGATGCCACCGAATTCCAGCGCGCATTCCAGGCGGCCGCCGGAGCCCCGCGCCTGGTAGTGCTGCTTTCGCCCACTTGAAGCACCTGCCTGCGGGGGGCCTCCGCAGTGGCCGATGTGTTGCGAGAGAATCGCCGGCGCGACCTGCGCGTCTTCGTGATTTGGGAGCCGGTGCTCGAAACCGATTGGGGAACGCCATCGCCGGCGCTCACCGGCGATGTGGCGGATCCGCGCGTCATGCATTTTTGGGATCGCGACCGGCGGCTTTCGGCCTGGTTCGGCGGCGCACGGAAGCTGCCGGCCCTGGCCGCTGTGGAGAAAGTGGGGTTTCGCATGACAGACGTGATATGGGATACGGCGCTGTTATATCCGCCCGCGGCCCGCTGGGGTGACGCGGCAACCGTGCTGCTCGCGCCGGTGGTCAAGTACCGCGCCGATCTGGCGCTGGCGCTTCGCTAAGTGGACCTGGATCTCCAGAATGCTGGCTTGCTGCTGCTCACCGCGGCGGTAGTCGCCATGCTCACGCGGCGCCTGCGCCTTCCCTACAGCGTGGGACTGGTGGCGGCGGGAATTCTGCTGGCGCTCCTGCCCTTCGCCCCGCGCGTGGAACTGACCAAAGACCTCATCTTCAGCGTGTTGCTGCCTCCCCTGCTGTTCGAGGCGGCGTTCTACATCCATTGGGACGACCTGCGCCGCGATTTTTTCCTCATTGTCGTGCTGGCCACCCTGGGTGTTGTCCTGTCGGCGTGCGTGACGTCTATCGGGATGCGTTACCTCGCCGGGTGGCAGTGGCTTGGGGCTGTCGTGTTTGGCGTACTGATTGCCGCCACAGACCCGGTCTCGGTGATCGCCACGTTCAAGGAAGCCAGGGTCCGCGGCCGTATGTTGCTGCTGATCGAATCCGAGAGCCTCTTTAATGACGGCACCGCCGCGGTGGCTTTCGGAGTGGTCGTGGCGATAGCCGCGGGACAGCAACCCACCGCCCTTGCCGTAGCCGCTCTGCTGGCGCGGACCATCGGCGGCGGCGTCCTGTGCGGTGCCGGTATGGCTCTCTGCGCCCTCCTGTTGACCGGCCGAACCGAGGATCGCCTGGTGGAAATCACCTTCACCACCGTGGCCGCCTACGGCTCCTTCCTCCTGGCCGAGCGTTTCGGCATGTCGGGAGTCTTGGCCACCATCGCCGCGGGGCTGGTGATGGGCAACTTCAAGCGCTTCGGCACCATCTCCGAACAGGGGAAAGTGGCGGTGCAAGCCTTCTGGGAGTATGCCGCCTTCGTGGCCAATTCGCTGGTTTTTCTACTGATTGGCATGCACGAAGCGCATCAGAATTTCCTGGCCATCTGGCTGCCGGCGCTCACCGCCATCCTGCTGGTGACCCTCGGGCGGGCCGTGGCCATCTACCCGTGCTGCCTGCTGTTTACTCACTCGGCGCAGAAGGTGCCGGTCGCGCGCCAGCATGTGCTGTTTTGGGGAGGATTGCGCGGAGCGCTGGCCTTGGCCCTGGCGCTGGGATTGCCGCCCACGGTACCGCAACGCGAGGAGATCATCACCGTCACGTTCGCGGTGGTGGCATTCTCGGTGTTCGTTCAGGGATTAACGGTACAGCCCTTTCTGCGGCGCATGGGGGAACTGCCCTCCCGCAACTCTAGCACTTGAAATCCTGAAACGTGGAGTGCCGGTCCGACCCGTGTTCCAGCGCGAGATCCCGCCGCTCGTGATCCAGGTGCAGCGCAGACACGATCATCAGCGCGTTGGGCACCTGCATGCGCACCGTAAACGGATGCGCCGGGTCGCTCTGAATGCCGGGGAACAACTCCGAGAGCAGAAAGTGGCGGCAGGCGAGCGGCGGAAAATCGCCGAGCTGTTTCTCGGCCACCAGGCCGCCGGGTCCGAAGACCTGCAACCGCGGAGTCCCGGTGAAGTTGTCTTCGAATTCGATGTTCATCACGGCCAGCAGACAGTCCCGCTTGCGCGCCGCGCCGGACCCGATGACGTGCGCGCCGGAAACAATGTAATCGCTGGCCAGGGGTCCGCGCTCCTCCACCTGCCGGTAACTTTTGGCGATGGCGCCGCCGGGGCGGAAGTGCGTAAAGGCCACCCGTCCCCAATTCACCGCGCGCACTTCGATTTTGTTCAGCGAGTGCGAAGTCTTCGGAATGCACGCCGCTCCGAACCCGCCGGAGAACCCGTCGGGCAGCGGAAGATCGCGGGCGGCGATGCGGCAGCTCTGAAACTCGGTGAGCCGGACCACGCCCTGGTCCGTGAGCGCGGCAGGCTGCACACGCGAAGAAAACTGCTCGTCCCGATTGGACACCCAGGCAATCTCACCCCGCTCCGTGGTCACAAAGGGCAGTTTCCAGAGCGCCTCTTCCACCCAGCGGCTGGAACTCAGATGAACCCGCGATTCCAGTTCCACGCCGCCAATTTTCAGCCCCTTGAACAGCATCGGCGTATAGATCAGCGCCTGCGCCGGGAAGGAGCGATTCGGGCCGTACGGTGTGGACCGCGCCGGCTTCATGGGAGCGTCGGCGGAAAAATGCAGCGGATGCTCCACCGCGAAGCTCCGCCCCTGCCGTCCCTTCATGAGGGTATAGGCGAAGGGCACGCGCTCGCTTTCGTTGCGCACCACCACCACGCCGCCGTCTTTCAGTTTGTCCTGTATCAGGGGCTGGATGGCCAGCGCCTCGCCCGCTGTATCTGCGGGCTTCAGGTCGGCCAAGGTATACAGGGTGGTGCGGTGAGGAGGCAGGTTGAATTTGCGCTCCACGGCAGTGCGGCCCATGCAGTCCACCACGCGCACCGTGCCGTACGATTCCTCTTCGTTGGGATTGAACAGGGCGAAGGCGCAATGGTATTCGCTCATCGGCGGGAACGGCATGGAGTAGTTGAAACGGCCGATCACCTGCTGCGGCGGCGCCGGATGGGCGTGTACGTTATCGAAATTGTCAGGCAGGTTCCAGCGCACGAAGCCGGCGCTGAACAGGTCGCCCGCCCGTGGCACCTGGTGCGGAGAAGGTGCTACGCGCACTTTGGCCCCACCCACGAAGGCGTCGCGGCCGGAGAGTTCCTTCATGCTGAGCAGCGTGGGACGCAAGGCGGGAATCGAGAGCCGGCCGTCGTTGTCCAGCTTGATCTCTTTGCCCGAAGCATCGAACAGCAGAATCTGGTATTCGGTGGCGTAGTGAGAATTCTTATAGCCGTCGATGCCCGGAAAACAGGTGGCGGTGAGCAGCAGTTCGGTAGAGAGTTGTTGGGCCGGGTCCACTACTACGAAGGGCGCCGCCACATCCAGCCAGCATGCGCCGGCCTGCTGTGTGGCGGGTGAGGCTGCCGCGGAAACAGCTTCTCCGGCAAAGACGGAACCGGCAAGGCTGGCAAGAAAACTGCGCCGGTCAATGGTCATCATGGTGATTCTCCCAGGGTCGTCCCAATGGAAAACCGCCGGCCGAACACGAGGTTCGACCGGCGGCGAATTTGGGACCTGTACTGCGTTAGAAGTTGAGCCGCACAACAAATTCAATGATGCGCGAGCCCGGATCCACCGTGCCGGAAATATCACGGTAGGCCGAGGTAATCTGGCCGAAGGTGGTTGCCGTGGTATTGCCGCCCGGCAGGAAGTTGGTCACGTTCAGCAAATCCAGCGCATGAGCGCCGATTTGCAGCTCGATCCTTTCGGTAAGCCGGGTGTTCTTCTGCAGACTCAAGTCGAAATGCCGCTGCCAGGGCAGATAGTAATACCCGTTCCAACCCATCTGGCCCGCGGGAGCCGGGCCAATGTACGGTGCGCTCGGGTTCACTTGAGCGGGGGTCAAACCGCCCTCGTTGAACGCCGCCATCGTGTTAGTGATTACGTTGGTGTTGTTGGCGCTGTTTAGCGTGGCGAAGTAGGCTCCATTCGGCGCCTGCGAGGGCGGTGGCAGGTAGTAGATCAATCCACCGTTGGCGCTCGGGTAGCTGGTCTTATAGACGCCGACCATCGACTGGAATTGCGAGGCGTTCATGTTGTGCATGATCACGCCCGACGAGTTGTTGTTGAACGAATCCAGGCCGCCAAAGAAATTCGGCGTCCCGGATTGCAGCCGGACCACGCCGGAAATCTGCCATCCGCCGATCATTCTCTTGACGAACGGGTTGCGGGTACTGGCGCCGAACGCGCGGCCAGGACCAAATGGCAATTCGTAGATCCAGTTGAACTTGATGTCATGACGGATGTCGAAGCTCGAAGGCGTCCGGTCCAGACCCAGGTTGCGCAGTGTGGTGGGCGACGAGAGATCGATGCTGCTGGATGGTTCGCCCTCCTGCAAAGCCTTGGCAAACTGATAGCTCCCATTGATCGTAAAGCCACCTGCCAGACGGCGCCGGACTTCCACCTGGAAAGCGTTGAAATTCGAGAAGCCGTCGTTGGTCAGCAGATTGGCCGCGCCGCCATTGAGCGGGTTGACCTGGAACATATTGATCGGATAATTCACTTTTGTCAGGGCGGCCATGCGGGCCGCGTTCGTGGCGATTGAGTTGGCGGACGACCCAGCCTGACCCAACTGCAGATACCCGGCCGTGGTGGCATCGGTGGTGTTACCGATAGCAGTCTGGATGATCGGAATGGCCTGCTGGCCGGGCAGTCCCTGATTCCCGAAGTTCGTCACGCCGGTATTCTGATTGATGTTCCCCCCGCGAGCGATCGCCAGGTTGTTCTGAGCGGCCTGGAACTCGGTCAGAAAGCCATTGTTCACGATATTGACTTCGTTCAAATTGATCCTGCGCCACAAATCCACGCCGTGGTTCCCGGTGTAACGGAAGTCCACCACGGTGTTGCGGTCCAGTTCCCGCTGGAAGCTGAAATTCCAGCTTTGCACATAGCCCATTTTGAGATTCGGATCCACCCCGCTGACGCTGCAGCCGGAGCAGGAAGGAATCGGGTAGCTGGGCGTGGGGCTGATGGTGGATGTCCGCGACGGCAGAGTTGGGTCGCCGAATGACACGCTTCCCGGCGCGCCAAAGATCGCGGGATAAGTCGTGGGACTCACCGAATCGTCTACCGTGAGGCCCTGATTGCCACCGTAGAGGGACGTAAAGACGTTCATTCCCTCGCGTACCGTGGCCAGCGAGTAACCGGCGCGGAACACCGAAGCACCGCTGTGGTGTCCGGTCAACCAGCCGAGCACACCCTCCGCCGCGGGCAACTCGTAAGCCAGGCCCACCGAAGGCGCCCACACCGGAGGCGGATTGTATGAGTTGCTGCCGTTGAGCTGCGTATAGACCGGCGCGGAGCCATTGAGTGCGCCCGGGTTGAACAGGTTCCCGGGGCCGGATACGCCAAACAGCCCGGCATAGGAAACATTGCTGTAAAGACCATTCAGGTTCTGGAGCGCGCCTTGCTTTTCCACGCGCAGACCCAGCGTGATGGTCAGGTTCGTCATGGCGCGCCATTGATCCTGGGCAAACAGGCCGAACTCCCGAATCTGGTCGCGGTCAATCGGTGCGGCGGCGCTGTACTGGTGCGTAGCCTCGCTGAGAGCCAGTTGCTGGCTGATGTTGGATACGCGGCCCGTTACATCGGCATAAAGATTGGCGGCTTGGCTCAACTGCGTAGTGTTGGCGCCCGGAAAGTTCGCCGTGGTGAACATGTTGGTGCTGCCGGTGGTGATGGGGTCGCCGCTGGCAATCCCGAAACTAATGCCGGGAAATAGAGCGGAGCCTTCAATCTGCTGGTAGACATTGATCTGGTCCCAGTTGCCGCCGAAGCTGAACTGGTGGGTTCCTTTCACCCAGGAGACGGTGTCGCCGAAATTCTTCACCGGCGCGTTGCGGCGCTGCGGTCCGGACGTCGTGGCCACGCCGGAAAGGCCCGTTCCCGGATTGGCAAAGCTGGGCACGAAGCCGCCCCACGGCGAGAACATACCGGGCGAAACCAAGTCAAAGAAGAGTACCGTGCCGCCATTCAGGCCCGCGCGGAATTCATTGGTCAGCGTAGGGCTCAGAGCGGAACGGAGAGAAACCGTGCCGTCGAAACGATTGCTGCGCTGGCCGGTGCTGACCGGCGAGAAAAGCACCGTGCCGGAACCCGGAAAATCCGGAACGATGCCGTTCAGGAAGTCGGGGACCGAGGCGTACCAATCGTAGTTGTAGACGAATGAGAAGGTGTTTTTCTGCGAGATGTTGTAATCGATGCGGGAAGTGAAAAAGTCGCGCGAATCGGTTCCCGTGGGCTGATAGCTGGTGGTCAGCGTGTTGTAATCGCTGGCCGACTGATTGTTTTTGACGATGCCGTTGGCGCCCAACTGCTGCATCAACCCGTAGGTCTTCGCCAATCGGGGGTCGGCGGACGTGGGATAGGGCCGAACGCTCGACGGCAGGTTGCCATTCACGCCTTGCGCGAGTTGCAGCATGTTGACCTGCTGCTGCTGTCCGGCGCCGTTCGCATACGTGAAAATGCCGCTGGAGGCGGAAGGCGTCAGATACGTACGGCTATAGAGGTTCGTGCCGGGGAAGCGGTAGACTTCCACGTTGCCGAAGAAGAAAAGCTTGTTCTTCTTGATGGGGCCGCCGATGTGCCCGCCTTCCTGGTTCAATTTGATGATGTCGCGCGGCAGACCGGCCTGCTGGTTGTAAAAGTAGTTGGCGTTGAAGGCCGTATTGCGATCCTGCCAAAAGCCGCCGCCATGCCACTGGTTGGTGCCAGAGCGCGTGACGAATTTAATCTGCGCCCCGCCCTGCGAGGTGCTGTCTACGCCGACAGCCGACGTGCTCATGGTGACTTCTTCCAGTGAGTCGATCGAAGGCATGATGTAGCTGAAGTACCCGTCGCTGCTCTTCAGCATGTTGTCCTGCGTGTTCATGCCGTCGATGGTGACGTTCAATGCGCCTTTGGGCAGACCGTTCACCGACGAACTGCGCGGCGTGGTCGGTGTGGAGGTGCCGGGCACATCCACCAGCAACTCGATGGCATTGCGCGTGGCAAAGGGCAGATCGGTCAACTGCCGCCCGGTCAGGTTGGTGCTGACGTCGGCCGTAGTCGCCTGAACCACTTCGGCACCCGCGGTCACCTCCACGGTTTCGGTAGCCTGTCCAATTTCGAGCTTCACGTTGACAGTGCCCGGAACGCCGACAATCAGCTCCACATTTTGCACTGCTCCCGTCCGGAACCCGTCCTTGGAAACGGTGATCTTGTAAGTTCCGGCCGGCAGGGACGGAATTGTGTATTCGCCTTTTTCGTTGGTGGTGGTGCGAACAACCTGGCTCGTTGACATAGCCAAGGCTTCCACCGTTGCGGCTGGCACTGCCGCTCCACTTGGATCGGTAACTAAGCCGGTTACCGCAGTTACGTTAACCTGCGCAAACATGGATGCGGCGGCGAGCAGCATCGCAATGAGAAATCGCTTCATCTGGTCTGGAACCCCTTCTTGGTTTTTAAACGCCTCTAAATTGTGTTCTGTTTTGATGAATTCTATGTCATTCGGGTCCGTGAGACAAGCGAAAATCTTTGATGGGAACGATAAACTCCAACCTACCAGTGGTGGTAAATCATAGAAAGCGCTTCCAATTTTGGTAGCTCATAGATGCAAATAGGGATAGATACCAACCTGGGTAACGTTGGCAGGAGAGGAAATTTACGACTTATCGATTAGCGCTGTGCGCCGGCCGACTTCAATACCTGCGTGGCTGGAACATAATCCAGCTTGGGCGCCAGTTTCCGGATGCCGTCGAATACAAAAAATCGGGCCGCTTCGTCGATTCCGACCTTGCCGGTGACACCGCGATCCTTCAGCCCCTGTACGATCCGTTCATACGGGCTTTCGTCTTCCTGCCAGATCCGGATGTCCGTCCCCACATGGATCAACTCGCGCGCCCGCGCCTCCTCGAACCCCGGCAGCACCCAGACCGGCTCGCCGTTCAGGGGCAGCACCACCGCGAAGGTGCGCTCACTTTTCCCCCAGCGCACGCCGGTCAGATACAGCATGGCCGGACCGGGTTCCAGCACCACGGCCTGCAGGCCGAACTCCTTCATGGCTTCCTGTAGCTTGGCGATCCGCTCACGAAATGTGGCTTCGGTTGTCTGTGGCATAGGTGCTTACCCAATGGGCCGATCGATGGCCGGACTCTGCTTCGTAAACATGCGCGCACCGGATTCTGTGATATACATGCAATCTTCCAGGCGGACGCCAAATTCCCCGTAGATGGATATCGTGGGTTCGTTGCTGAAGCACATTCCCGGCTGGAGTTTGGTCTTATTGCCTTTCACCAGGTAAGTCCACTCATGCCCATCCAGGCCAATGCCGTGACCGGTGCGGTGGGGCAGGCCCGGCACTTTGTATCCCGGACCGAAGCCGGCGTCGGTGATGACCTTGCGCGCGGCCGCGTCGACGGACTCGCAGGTGGCCCCCACCTTCGCGGCGGTCAGGGCGGCGTCCTGCGCCTTCCTCTCCAGGTCCCATACCTGCCGCTGGCGCATGCTCGGCTTGCCGAAAATCACCGTGCGGGTGATGTCGCTCTGGTAGCCTTCCACGGTGCAGCCGTCGTCCACCAGAACCAGGTCGCCTTCCTTCAGCTTCTGCGGCTGAATGCTGCCGTGCGGGAAGGCGGTGTACTTACCGAAGATCACCATGGCATCGCCGCGTGCACCCAGCGCCGCATAGGCCGCATCGATGTAAGCGTTGAGTTCGCGCTGGTCCATGCCGTCATAAAGGGTGGACAGTGCCGCTTTGTATGCAGCGATGGTGATATCGTTGGCGCGCTGCATCAGGGCGATCTCGGCGGGCGATTTGATCACCCGGCAGCCCACCGTCACCGGGTCGCCGCTGACCAGTTCCATCGCCGGCGCCTGCTTGCGCAACCCGTCGAACACGGCGAAACGCACGCGCTCTTCCAGGGCAACAGCGCCGCCGGCGTTGCGATCCTTCAGCGCCTGCACCACCTTTTGATAGGGATTCCCGCCTTCCCCCCAGGTGCGCACGTCGCCGTTCGAGCGTCCGGCGTTGGATTCGGGAACCACCCACGCTAGATCCCCCTTCGCGGGCAGCACCGCCATGTCGCCGGCGGTCCCGCGCGTGCCCGTGAAGTAGAACATGCTGGTGCCGCTCTCCAGCACCAGCCCGCCCATTTTGTGTTCGCGCATCAGCGATTGCGCCTTTTCGATGCGCGCCCGCCGCTCTTCCGGAGCGATCGGCTGGACACCGCCCGTCATCGGCGCCAGTTTCTTGATGACGTCGGGCACCGGGTATTGCTGCCCGCCTTGTCCCCGCTGGGCGCGGGCCAATGGAGCGGCCGCGGCCATGCCCAGAAATGCTCGCCGGTGGATTCGCACGTTATACCCCCAGGTTGGTTGGATGCTTGGTATGCCAGTCGGTGGCCTGCTCATAAGCCAGGGCCACCCGCAGCGGAGAACCCTCATCGTAAATCCTGCCCAGAAAACCGATGGTCAGCGGCTGATCGTTGCCGTTCTGCCCTTTCACAAATCCGCACTTCGCCACCACTTCGGGGTTGCCGGTGAGATTGGTGGTGGTGAGGAAAGACCCGGGTGGAATCACGATCGCGTCCCAATCCGCCATGAACTTTTCGAACTTCTCGATGAGCAGCGTACGCGCTCGCTGCGCGCGGATGTACTCCACCGCCGGAATGATGCGCGAACTGCGGAAGGTGTTGGGCCAATCGTTGGCGGATTGCCCGTTCAACGTGCGCACCTGGCCGTCGCGCGTGATATCGTCGAAGGCCGCCGCGCCTTCTGCCTCCAACAGGAAGCGCATGCCGGTGAATCCTTCGTCGTAATCTACCGGTGTCATGTTCACCCCTGCCTTCTTGAGATCCTCCAGGGCCTGCGTATACACCTTCTTGCGCTCTTCGGCGGCTTGCGGATTGCCCCGCCCCCCGAATCCCTGGGTGGCGTCGAACCCCTTCTGGTAAACGCCGATTTTCATGCTGCCGAGCGGCTTGCGCGGCTCGAAGTGGAAAGGGTCCGCGCCCACGGTGCGGTCGTGCCCGTCCGGTCCGTAAATCGCGTTCAGCACGATGGCTAGGTCTTCCACGCCGCGGCAGATGGGGCCGATCTTGTCCATCGTCCAACTCAGCGCCATGGCGCCGTGTCGGCTGACCCTGCCGTAAGTGGGACGCAGGCCGGCGGTGCCGCAGACGCCGCTCGGCGAGACGATAGAGCCCAGCGTTTCCGTGCCCAGCGCGAAGCCCACCAG
>JARLGM010000079.1 GCA_031292755.1 Candidatus Sulfopaludibacter sp. | reverse complement strand
CGAAGGCGGCGTCGATTTCGGGGTGGTGGGCGGTGATGGTATCGGGCTCGGTAAGGCCGAAGGAGTAAATGTTGTTATCGAGCGCGGCGGCGAGCTTGAGGCGCCACCGGTCGTCCGCGATTTCCTGGGCGAGATCGACTTCCATGCCGCCGACGGGGGCGAGGGTCTGGTGGATGGTTTGGCAGTGCGCCTTGTAGGCGACCTCGTCCTCGGGGGTGAGGATGAGGACCTGGCCTGTTAGTCCGTGGCGGTACGCGTTCAAGGCGCGAGGATCGCGCGGCTTCGGTTCCGTTAGTTGATCGCACATAGCGAGTTATACCTTCCAGTTTCATTGGATCATGCGAAGTTATGGATTCCGGGGGAGGGTGCGTGTAAGTGACTGGTCAGGATGGGGAATTAAAGTTTCGAAACGAGTGAACGGTTTCCGGGAGGCTGGTTAGTCTGTTTCTCAATGCTCTACGCCCGCCGCCTCTGGCCGGCCTGAAGATCGTCAACTCGGACGGACTTGCGTGAACATATCGCACTCTACGCGAGTAAGCGGCATAACCATCAAGCTCGTTGTGCAGGGTCAAGTCTTCCATGATCGTCCGTAACACGATTACTGACGCCGTAGCCGCTGCTGGTGCAAGCGCCCAATAAGAACCGAGGAGCAACGGTGTCACAAGAGTGAATACGGACATGCCGGCATAGCCAGGGTGCCGAATGAACCGATAAGGGCCGCCATCGACGACCGTGTGCCCGCGATCCTTATGAATGCGAACCACGGAAGAAAAGAACCTTTGACCGAAACGCTGGACGAGGATGCCGCGTTGCACACGATCGACAACGCCGGCCGCACCTTGGATCTGCCGGACACCGGGTACGGATCGAGCGCGGACCTGGTGGCTGCCTTACTTCTCCAGCGTGGCGCGGTGCGCGCCGACATTTGCGTATGGAGATGTGGACTATGAAACAGACAGAAGCTTTGGAGTTGAGCCGCAAGATGCTGTTGCAATACAAAGCGGCGCTGCGCGCGGCGGTTAGCCGAAGAGAACGAGGCGGGTTACTGGCGTATGCCCGAGCAGGGCGAATTCCCCACGTGGGAAGCCGCGCAAGGGCGAACTGAAGTGGTCGCTGCCGCAAACCGTGAGCCGCATCGGCCTGATGCGTCCGCAGACCTTCCGCCTCGCGCTGATCGAGGGAAATCTCCCCTTCTCCCCGATTACTTCCATGTCGGCCACCGCACGGCCGCTATGGACTGCCGGCGGACGCGCTCGGCCGCACGTTCACCTTGCGCGGCGAACGGTATACGATCACCGGCCTGAACAGCAAGGCGTTCCGGATGCCGATTCTGGCAACCAGCGTGAGCAGCAGCAAGACCTACAAGTTTCCGGCCGACACGATCCGCCGCTGCCTGAGCGGCGCCGTAGAAGCGCGCCCGCTCGGTTTCCGGCTGCCGAACGGTGAAGGCGAAGGGAGGGACGCATGATCTACATTCTCAAAGACAGCGATGGCGACATCGCCGATGCCGTGGCCAACTGCACACGGGAGCAAGTCGAGCAGGCGCAGCGCGAAGTGGAAGCGGCGCTCGCGGCGCAGCCTAACTTTGCTACCCTGACAATCAGGGAGAACGGTGTCAGTGCCGGAATAAAACGCCCGCATTTCTGCCGGTTTTGACGGCGGCATCGGCGGCCTCCGGCGGACGGCAGGCTCGTCTTTCCTGTTGACCTCAAGCGCAAACACAGTAGACCGCAGTCACTATTCGACCCATCCCCTGAATAATCAGCCATTTCCTGCCTATCGAGGGCGGGAACTTCGGCCTAGTCTGACCCGGATTTTGCAGTCCGTTGGTCGACTTCGACGACCTCTCCCGCCCTGACCATGAGATCTAGATGGTTTCGAGCGTCAGACGGGGTAACGTCGGAGGGCTTTCCATGCACTGGCATATGCCGTAACACATGCTTAGGTGGCGGTGTTCCTGGAACGGCGAGTCAGGCTATTCAAGAACGGGCGGAACCGGGCAGTGCGCATACCGCGAGGGTTTGAACTGCCCGGCAAGAACGCCGTAATGCGCAAAGAAGGCGAGAAGCTTATCGTGGAGCCTGTCCCGGCAAAATCCCTGCTGTGCGTCCTTGCGACGCTCACGCCCATTGACGACGAGTTCCCCGAGATCTCCGATCCGCGCCCGCGCGCTGTCGAACTCTGATGCGTTACTTGCTCGATACGAACATCGTCTCCGAGTTGATCCGGAACCCGCAGGGACGTGTGACGGAGCGGGTCCGGGAAGTGGGTGAAGCGCACGTGGCGACCAGCATCATTGTCGCTGCCGAGTTGCGCTACGGTGCGGCCCAAAAAGGATCTGCCCGTCTGACGGCTCAAGTCGAGGCCGTGCTCGAAGCCTTGGAGGTTCTCCCCTTCGAAGACCCCGCTGATCGCGTGTACGGCGTTCTCCGCGCCGGTCTCGAACAGAAAGGCCAACCTATTGGAGGCAATGATCTGCTGATCGCCGCCCAAGCCCTCTCACTTGGATTCACGCTCGTCACCGCCAACGAACGGGAGTTTTCCAAGATCGAGGACCTTCCATGCGAGAACTGGCTCGGTTAAGCCCGCCCCGGCCGACAGGATCTCCACATCAGTCGTAGCCGTGTTGGGCTGGTGCTCCTATATGGCGACTTTGAAAACCTGTCTGAGCGGAGTATTTCGGTCAGGTTTTTGGGATGGCGACGCGACAGCGCGTGCGCGCGGGAGCAACCGGATTACCAACGTGGAAACCAGGGTCCAAGCAGGGTCCAACCGGTACGCGGTTCGCCACACATTCGGCCTTTAGGGTCCAAATAGGGTCCCAACAGAAGGAGTATAACTCTTTTGTTTTCAGTCAACGATGCTCGTAAGTCGTTGATATATGCTAATTCGGGACCAGGAGGCCGGTGGTTCGAATCCACTCGCCCCGACCAATTCCTTTAACTTGCAGGGATTGGACGACCAAACAACCCACCCAACTGCCCACCGAGTTCCGAACTTGCAGCCGAGTTTCTTCGGCCCTATACTGCGGGCAGGGCGAAGAACGCAGCCACGCATCCCTCCCCGGCACCTTCTCCTGCCAACCGACCCGATGCTTCTGGCCCTGCACTCGCTCCCGTCATCGAGATCAACGTTCGCCACGTCGGCCGCACGCCACAGCCAGAAAAGCTCACTGGAAGCGAGGCTCCGGAGGGCTGGATCAAGAAGATTGACCGGCCACGCGAAGGCAACATCCCTTTACTCCGATCTCGTATTTTAACATTTCAGACCTTAAATTATCCTTTTGTCCAACGTATGGCCGCCCGGCATGGGCGGGTATAGACGGGCTGCGCAGCCTCGACGCCGAGTGATCGCTTCCCTTCCCGCGGCTCTACTCTACTTCGTTGACTGGGTTTAGGGTGATGGTACAATGGGAGGGCTCAGAGACCGGAAGTAATTCCTTTCCTTGCAAAAACATGCGTTAGCCCGCATCTTTCCTGGAGGGAATGAATCCAAGAGGTATACATATGGCGCAAGTTCTTCCGCTACCCCAACTGGTCCGGACCGACGCCGAGCCGCTGCTCGATACCATTGGGAACACTCCGTTGCTCCGCCTGCAGAAGATTCCGGCCGCATTCCCGGATATCGAGATCCTGGTGAAGGCCGAATATTTCAACCCGGGCGGGTCGGTGAAAGACCGCGCCGCGCGCAACATGGTGATGGACGGCCTGCGCTCCGGAAAGCTGAACCATAGCCGCGTCATTCTGGATTCCACCAGCGGCAATACGGGCATCGCTTATGCCATGATTGGCGCCAACCTGGGCTACCAGGTGAAGCTCTGCCTGCCCGCCAACGCGTCGGAAGAGCGCAAGCGCATCCTGCGGGCTTATGGCGCGGAGATGGTGCTGAGCGACCCGGGCGAAGGCTCCGACGGCGCCATCCGCCTGTGCCGCCAGATCTACATGGCCGATCCCGATCTTTACTTCTATCCGGACCAGTACAACAATCCGGCCAACTGGAAAGCCCACTTCGAGCACACCGGCCCGGAGATCATCCAGCAGACCGGCGGCCGCCTGACCCATTTCGTCACGGCCATGGGCACCAGCGGCACCTTCACCGGCGTGACACGCCGTCTGAAGCGCGAACTCCCGGAAGTGAAATGCTATTCGGCCCAGCCTTCCAGCGGATTTCACGGGCTGGAAGGGCTGAAGCACATGCCCACCGCCATCGTCCCGGGCATCTATGATGAGACCCTGGCCGACGGCAACCTCTGGATTGAAACCGAAGACGCGTATAGAATGGTGAAACGTCTGGCGCGCGAGGAGGGACTGCTGGTGGGGATTTCTTCCGGCTGCAACGTGCATGCCGCCACGATTCTGGCCCGCCAATGTGCGGAGCGCGGGGAAGCGGCCACCATTGTGACGTTCGTCTGCGACAGCGCCGATAAGTATCTGAGCGAGCACTTTTGGAACGAGGAATGATCCGGATCGAACCTGAACCCTGGGCCGCCATGGTGACGCACGCCCGGGAAACCTATCCCAATGAATGCTGCGGCGCCATGCTGGGCTCCACCGATGGAGAGCAGAAAATGGTGCGCGTTTCCATGCGCCTGGAGAATGCCTTCGAAGGCGCTCAAGCCGCGCGCTACGAGCTGCGGCCGGAAGATCTTCTGGCCGCCGACAAAGCCGCCCGCGAGCACCGCATGGACCTGATCGGCATCTACCATTCGCACCCCGATTGCGACGCCTATTTCTCCAGCACCGATTTACAGAATTCGTGCCCGTGGTATTCCTTCGTGGTGCTGTCCATCCAGAAGGGCGAGTTTCATCACGCCAATAGCTGGCTGCCGAACGTCGATCAGACCGAAGCGGCAAAAGAGGAGTTGAGTTACTAACATGGCCAAAGTTTTGATTCCGACGCCGTTGCGTCAGTTCACCGCGAAGCAGGATGCCGTCACCGTAGCCGGCGGCACGGTGGGCGAAGTGCTCGCCGGCCTGACTTCGCAATATCCCGACCTGCGCAAACAGATCTTCACCGACGAAGGCAAGCTGCGCAGCTTCGTCAACGTCTATCTGAACGACGAAGACATCCGCTACCTGGGCAAGGACGCCACGCCGGCGGCCGAGGGCGACACCCTATCGCTGGTGCCCTCCATCGCCGGCGGCAGCGTGGCCGCTCCGCCCGAAGAGGCCGCTGCCCTGACGAAAGACGAGATTCTGCGCTACAGCCGCCACCTGATCATCCCCGAGGTGGGGGTGGAAGGACAGCAGAAACTGAAGGCCGCCAAGGTGCTGCTGGTGGGCGCAGGCGGGCTCGGCGCGCCGCTCGGTCTGTACCTGGCCGCGGCTGGAGTGGGTCGCATCGGCATCGTGGATTTCGATGTGGTCGACTTAACCAACCTCCAGCGCCAGGTGATTCATCACACCGAAGACGTGGGCAAGAAGAAGCTCGACTCGGCCGCCGCCAAGATGCAGGCCATCAACCCCGCGTTGCGCATCGATAAATACGATGTGGCGCTCTCCAGCGAGAACGCGCTCGATATTTTGAAAGAGTACGACCTGGTAGTGGATGGCACGGACAATTTTCCCACGCGTTACCTGGTGAACGATGCCTGCGTGCTGCTGGGCAAGCCTAACGTGTACGGCTCCATCTTCCGCTTCGAGGGACAGGCTACGGTTTTCGCTTACGAGGGCGGACCGTGCTATCGCTGCCTGTATCCCGAGCCGCCGCCTCCCGGCCTGGTGCCGAGTTGCGCGGAGGGCGGAGTGCTCGGCATCCTCCCGGGCACCATCGGCCTGATCCAGGCAACGGAAACGGTAAAGCTGATTCTGGGAATCGGGACTCCGCTGGTGGGCCGCCTGTTGCTCTACGACGCGCTGGGCATGAAATTCCGCGAGCTGAAGCTGCGCAAGAACCCCGAGTGCCCGGTGTGCGGCGAGCATCGCACCATCACCAAACTGATCGATTATCATCAATTCTGCGGTGTGCCGCAGCCCGGCGCGCAGGCAGCCGTTCAGGAGACGACAGTGAACGAAGGCGAAATCGACGTAGTCGAACTGAAGAGTAAGATGGATCGCGGCGACAAGTTCGTCCTGATCGATGTGCGGGAGCCGCACGAATACAAGATCTGCGCCATTCCCGGCGCGCAACTGATTCCGCTGGGCGAGTTTCCGAGGCACGTAAACGAATTCGACCCCCAGGCCGACATTGTGATTCACTGCCGCAGCGGCATGCGAAGCGCCAAGGCCTGCGCGGTTCTCAAGCAGAACGGTTTTCAGAATGTGCGCAATGTAGTGGGGGGCATTCTGGCGTGGGCCGACAAGGTGGATCCTTCGATGCCCAAGTATTGAGAGTCGCCTCTCGAACAGCCGTTCTCGGCTGCCTCATTGCGACCGCAGCCTTCTCGCAACCAGCAGCCTTCGACACTGCGTCGGTCAAAGTCGTAAACCTGGCGTCTCATCCTACTTTCGGAAACAGTGGTGGACCGGGAACCAGCGATCCCGGACGGATTCATTTGTGCTGTGCCGGAATGTACTCGCTGGTGATGCGGGCTTACGATGTGGAACTGGATCAAATCATCGGCCCTTCCTGGATCATGGACAACATGGGGCCGAATCTCTATCAGATCGACGCCACGATCCCGGCAGGCGCCACCAAAGCACAGTTCCAGTCGATGATGCGGAACCTGCTGGCGGAGCGTTTCCATCTGGCGATCCACCGCGAAAGGCACAACTTCCCCGGCTATAACCTTGTGGTTGCCCGGGGCGGGCCAAAGCTGAGGGAGCCGGCGGCCAACCCGAATGGCATCCTTCCGCCTGGACCGCAAATGCGAACGTCGCTGGGACGGGGAATGATTCGGGTACAGGCGCAGCAGAAACCGATTAGCGATCTGGTGGCAGGGATGGGAAGACTGATCGCCCAATCCATGGGCGGCGACCCTGCCGATTTCACTTCGCGAAAGGCGCGCGTCATCGACAAGACCGGACTGGCCGGCGAATACGACTTCACCCTGGAGTTTTCCTGCGAGGGCTGCCGCAACCTGGGCGCCAACGCGCCGTGGGCAACAACTGCCGCTGACAACGCCGGCAGCGGGCTACCGGACATTTTTGCGGCTGTCGAGAAGCAACTCGGGCTCCGGCTGGTGAAGAACAACGATATTCCGCTGGATGTGATCGTCGTCGATCACGTAGATAAGACCCCGACTGCGAACTAGGAACAAAAATGACCGGGCCCCTCCGCCCGGTCATTTCGAGATCCAAAGTAGATACAGCATCCCGGCGGCAAATCCCCCACCGGCTTGATATTCCTGGTTCTTTAGATAAAGCGAGATGCGGAAAGGTTGCGAGTTTTTTTGCGGCCACGCGGTCAGGCGCGGGAATAGAGCCGGCACAGCCGCCGCGTACGCCGCATATTCCGGGAACAGTTTGCGCAGATGCTGCTCTTCGAGTTGAATCACCGGCAGGTACACGAAGAGAAATACCGCCGCGAAGAGGACGCCCAGAAAGACGTTGCGGGATGCTAGCACCAGGCCAGCGGCCACCAATAGCGTTCCGATATACAGCGGATTGCGCGTGTAGGCGTACGGCCCTCCGGTGGCGAGTTCGCGATTTTTGGCGAGGCAGCCGGCCGCCCAGGCGCGCAGAGCCAGGCCGCAGAGCGCCACCGGCAATCCGACCAGGAGCGAGAAATGAGTCGGCTGCGAGAGCCAGGCAAACACCACCACGACGAGGAATCCGCTGGGCACGCGGAGTCGCGCGACGGTGTCGGAATAGCGCTTCGGAAACTGCATCACACCAGGCACCGGAGAGAGGTTCTGAGCGCGTCGAACACGTCGCCGGGCGCCACCAGGCGCATGCTCTCGTCGATCTGGGAGCCTCGCTGATACGTGGTCACGGCGCCGGGACTGCGCAGCACGCGCAGGGTGCCGCCATAAGGGCCGTTGCGCGCGGGATCGGTGGGGCCGAAGATCGCGACTCCCGGCTTGCCGAGCGCGGCGGCCAGGTGGAGCGGGCCGCTATCCACGCCCACCACAGCCGTCGCGCGGCGCGTGGCGTGGATCAGGCCCGCCAGAGTCGAGCAGTGCGGCATGCCATCGGGCACTTGGGAGAAGGCGGCGCCGGGCGGCGTGTTCAATACCAGCGGCACTCCCAGTTCGCTACGCAGGCGCGTTGCCAGCGCGGCATAGTGTTCCAACGGCCATTGCTTGGAGCGCCAGCCGGCCAAGGGCGATGCCAGCACGAAGTCGCGTTCCGGGAGTTGGCCTTCCGGGCTGCCGGGCGGCAAGGGAAAGGTATGCAATTCGGAAGTCGCACCGGCTGCCGCGGCCAGTTGCAGATTGCGATCCACCACGTGGGCCGCATCCGCCAGTGTGCGGGCGGAATAAAAGATACCGGCCGCGCGCTCGCGAAGCTGGCTGGAGTGGAATCCGAAGATGCGCTCCGGGTGAGCGGCAGAGGCCCAGATGGCCGACTGCAGCAGTCCCTGGAAATCCACCGCGAAATCGTAGCCTTCGGCGCGGAGATCCCGCCACGTGCGGTACAGGCCCCCGGGAAAATCGCGGCGCAGCAGCACCAGCCGGTCGACAAACGGATTGCCCTCCAGCAGCGGAGCCCATTGCGGTTTCACCAGCCAGCTCAGGCGCGCGCCGCGAAAGCTGTGTTTCAGCGACGCAACGGCGGGCAGGGCGTGCAGCACGTCGCCCATGGCGCCGAGCCGGACCACCAGGATGCGCGCATTATCCTTGCTGTGGATGGACATGTTCCTTCAGCCGGCTGACGCGGCGCAGGTCGTCACTCTCCAGGCGCGCCAGCAAGACAGGCCGGAGAGCTTTTATCAGGCGCTCCACGTCTTTGTCATCGGCAGTTAACACGTAGTCTACCATGCGCATCGCGGCCACCAGTTCGGCGCGCGCGGCCAGTGGCAGCAGGGGTTCGGCGCCGCGCACTACCAGCACCAACAGGCGGGCATGGGGGGCGCGCCGATGGGCCGCGGCCAGTTCGCGCACGTGTTCGGCGCGGACCACATCGAAGTAGCCGGTTACTACGGCCAGCGGCTCGCCCTCCAGAATATGGGGCCCGCTCAGAATTTTGATTCGGGTGTCCATGCGGGGTCGGATTCCTCCAGGAGTTGCAAGGCCGCGGCGGCCACCCGCTCCGGCGAGACGCGGGTCATGCAGCGATGATCGATGGGGCACTCGCGCAGCAGGCAAGGGCTGCATTCGGCATGTTCGCGGACCACGCGCGCCAGCGGGCCGGTGGGGCCGGTGGTGGTATCGTCTGTGGCGCCGAAGACGGCCACGGTGGGAACGCCCAGCGCGGAGGCAATGTGCATGGCGCCGGAATCGTTGGTGAGGAACAGGCGGCAGGCGGCGGCCAGGTCGATAAATTCGCGCAGGGTGGTGGCGCCGGCCAGATTGCGGGCGGGAAGGCCGGCATCGCGCAGCGCCAGTGCCACGGTCTCGCAGAGCGCTTTTTCGGCGGCGGACCCGAAGATGGCGGCGGATGCGAACGACGGCGCGAGACTCTTCGCGGCGGCGGCGAAGCGTTCGGGCGGCCATTGCTTGGCGGTGCCGTAGGCCGCGCCCGGACTGATTCCCAGCACCGGCCCCGCGATGCCGAGCGCCCGCAGGTGGGTTTCGCCCGACTCGCGTGCGGCGGGAATGCCCTCCAGGCGGATGGCCTCGCTGGCGGGGAAGCGCTCCATCATGCCGGCGCGCCGCAGCAGTTCCAGATAGTAAAAGCGCTGGTGGCGCGGGATCTCGCCGGACTCGGGCACGCGGATGGCGCGCGTCAGCAGCAGCCCGCGCGCATCGCGATTGTAGCCGATCCGTTCCGGAATGCGGGCCAGCCAGGCCATCAGGGCGGCGTCGAAGGCATTCTGCAGCAGGATGGCGGCATCGAACCGTTCCGTGCGCAGGCGGGCGGCGAATTCGCGTTTGGCGCGCAGCCCTTTTTGCGCCGTATAGGGAATCACGCGGTTGATGGCCGTTTCGCGACTGTACAAGTCCGCCACAGACGGCCGCGCGACCACTGCGATTTCCGCGTGCGGAAACACGGTCCGAATGGCGCGAATGGCGGGCAACGACATGACAGCGTCGCCCAGCCAGTTGGTGGCGCGCACCATGACTCGCGAAAAACAGGACGGGTTGAAAACCACTCGCTTTCAGCATAGCAACGGCGGCTGCACGGTAAGCTGAAAGGATGGGGTTTCGATTAGCGGTGAATTACCGGCCGCGCGGGGATCAGGAAAATGCCATCGCGGAACTGACCCGCGGAGTACGCGAAGGCGAACAGCACCAGGTGCTACTGGGCGTCACCGGCTCGGGCAAGACCTTTACCATGGCCAAGGTGATTGAGGCTATGGGGCGGCCGGCGCTGGTTCTGGCGCATAACAAGACGCTGGCGGCGCAGCTCTACCACGAATTCCGAACGTTCTTTCCGGAAAACGCAGTCGAATACTTCGTGAGCTATTACGATTACTACCAGCCGGAAGCGTACATTCCCAGCAGCGATGTCTACATCGAGAAAGACGCCACCATCAACGACGAACTCGACAAACTGCGGCTCGCGGCGACGCGATCGCTTTTCGAGCGGCGCGATTGCGTGATTGTGGCCAGCGTGAGTTGCATCTACGGCCTGGGCTCTCCGGAAGCGTATTACGGCATGCTGCTGATGCTGGAGAAGGGGCAGAAGATCTCGCGCAATCAAATTGTCTCCAAGCTGGTGGAGATTCTGTACGAACGCAACGACGGCGATTTCCGCCGCGGCACCTTTCGCGTGCGCGGCGATGTGATCGAAGTCTATCCCACCTACGACGATTACGCCTACCGCATCGAGCTATGGGGCGATGAAGTGGAGAGCCTGGCGCAAATCGATCCGCTGCTGGGCCAGGTGAAGCAGACCTACGTACGGCTGCCCATCTATCCGAAAACCCACTACGTGATGAGCGAAGAGACGCGCCTGAGCGCCATGGAGAGCATCCGCACGGAGCTGCAGTGGTGGCGCGGGGAACTGGAGAAACAGGGCAAGGCGATTGAAGCGCAGCGGCTGTACCAGCGGACCATGTTCGATCTGGAAATGATGAAGGAGATCGGATACTGCCACGGAATCGAAAATTACTCGCGCCACTTTTCGGGCCGGCTGCCGGGGGAAGCGCCGCCCACCCTGCTGGATTACCTGCCGGCCGATTCGCTGATGTTCCTGGACGAAAGCCACCAGACGGTGCCGCAACTGCACGCCATGTATCACGGCGACCGGTCGCGCAAAGAGGTGCTGGTGGCGCACGGTTTCCGCATGCCCAGCGCGCTGGACAACCGGCCGCTCACCTTCGAGGAATTCGAGCACCGCGTGAACCAGGTAGTGTACGTTTCGGCCACACCTGGGCCGTATGAACTCACCAAGACCGCCGGCGCAGTGGTGGAGCAGATCATCCGGCCGACCGGACTGGTAGATCCCACGGTAGAGATTCGCCCGGTGAAAGGCCAGGTGGATGACCTGCTGGGCGAAATCCGCAAGCGCACGGAGGCCAATCAGCGCGTGCTGGTCACCACCCTCACCAAGCGCATGGCGGAGGACCTGGCCGAGTATTATTCCGAGGTGGGAGTGAAATGCCGGTACCTGCACTCGGAGGTGACCACGTTCGACCGCATCCGGATTCTGCGCGATCTGCGGCGCGGCGAATTCGACGTGCTAGTGGGAATCAACCTTCTGCGCGAGGGGTTGGACCTGCCGGAGGTGTCGCTGGTGGCGATCCTGGATGCCGATAAAGAAGGCTTTCTGCGTTCCTCGGGCTCGCTGCTGCAAACCATCGGCCGCGCCGCCCGTCACATAGACGGACACGCCATTCTCTACGCGGACGTGATGACCGACAGCATGCGCAAGGCCCTGGGCGAGACGGCCCGCCGCCGCCAAACCCAGGTGGAATACAACGAACTGAACGGCATCACGCCGCAATCCATCGTCAAGCCCATCGATATGAGCCTGGTTGCGGTGGCCGAGGGCGATTACGTGACCGTGCCGCTCGAAGAAGACGAAGAGGTCGACAATCTGACACCCGAGCAGCGCGTGCAATTCATCGCCGAACTGGAAGAGCGTATGCGGGAAGCGGCGCGGAAATTCGAATTCGAAAAGGCCGCGCAGTTACGCGATCGCGTAAAAGCACTAAAGGTAGGGTAGTCTTCAGCCTGCCCCCGTTACCATCGCAGCCCAATTGTAATAGGGATTATCGTGGTAGCCACGGGCGCCGTGAAGATGTAGTAATACCGAGCCTCGGCGAAGGCTTTCAAGTGAGTAGAGCCCAGTTTGAACGATACCCCCGCGCCGCCGTCCACTCCGCCTTTGTAAACGGTATAAGACGATGGCACCGGACTAAATGGCACCAGACTGAGGCCTGCCATGACCGTTGCAGGGTTGTTGAAATCGACCGTTTGATTAAAGATGCCGCCGCCGCCGGTGACATAGAAATCCAGGGGACCTTCATGGCTGAGATGAAACACCGGGTCGAGCATGAATCCCCAGGTATGGAAATTGCCCGACGAAGCGCCGGCCTGTGAGACTCCGGCCGCGTTGATTCCGATGTCGTTGTACATGAAGTCGAGCATCATTCCAAGGCGATGATTGGTAAAGCCGGCGCCCGCGGAGATGTTCCAGCCCCTATCGGTGGTTTGGCCGGCCAGGGGATTCAAGGGTACTGTGGGGCCGGCGCCGACATAGCCGGTGAGATTCATCTGGGCGAGCCCGGGGATTGCCGCGAAGCAGCAGAGTGCAACGTAAGTTGAGATCGTTTTCATAGAGACTAAAATCCTTATGGCGAAACAAGTGGCAGGCGGCTTGCCAATGTAAGAAACGAACAGTCAGCGTTGAAACATCGAGATGCCGGCGACTCCCGCGGCTCCCGCTTTCATGCACTCACCGGCATTCCGCGGCGTGATTCCGCCCAACGCGAACACCGGGAGAGTGACGCTGCGAACCGCTTCGCGCAGGCGCTCCAACCCTTGCGGCGCGCCATACGCCGCCTTCGAAGGGGTGGCGAAAATCGGGCTGAATACCGCGAAATCGGCGCCTTCGGCTTGCGCCGCGCGAAGTTCTTCCACCGAGTGTGCCGATACGCCGATCAGAAAGTTCGCAGGCGCGATGGCACGCAATAAACAGGGTGCGACGGAACCCGCCGGCAGATGGACGCCCTGCGCCCCGCAGGCCAAGGCCACATCGGCGCGCGAATTCACCAGCACCTGCGTTTCGTGAGGGTTGGGGAGAGCCAGCACACTGCGCACCAGGGCGCACAGCGCGCGCGCCTCCAGATCTTTTTCACGAATCTGAATGCGCTCGATTCCGATTTCCATAGCCCGGGCGATGGAACGGATGAGTGCACCGGTTCCGCCCAGCGCGTGGCGGTCTGTTATGTAATAGCGCATGGCGGGGCCGCTCTACAGGATCTGCAACGTCCCCGGCGGGAACTCCACGTACCATTCCTGATTGTTCTTCTGCCCCGCGTATTCCGCCAGGGTGAGATCCGCGAAGATCTGGTGTGCAAACTCCAGGCGCACGGATTGAGTGCGGAACGATGTGCGCACCAGCGGCACACTGATGCAATTGGGGCCCACGGAGGAAGCGTGCACGCGGACGCCGGCGGCGCGAATCCCCACCCAGATGCGATCTCCTTTGAAATGCGCGGGAACGTATGCGGCATTGAGGTTGAAATGTTCGAATTCGATCAAGCTGCTGTTTCGGAAAGGGTCGAGCGCGGCAATGCGCCCTTCGAAAAGATTGGGGATGCCGATGAGGCGCGCGGCGTCGATCCCGGCCGGGCGATCCAGAATGGCGCGGGGAGCGCCCGCTTGCAGGATGCGTCCGGAATCGAGCAGGAGCATGTGCGAGGCCGCGGCGCAGCACAGTTCCAGGTCCCGCGTGGCGAAAAGAACCGGCGCCGCGGCAATCGCGCGAAGCTGCAGCAGAAGGCCTTCGGAAAGTCCGCCGTCATCCAGCAGCAGCAACTTCGGCTCGCCCACAAGCATCCGGGCCATCGCACCCGCCAGTTTCTGCCGCGGCGAAAGTTCGTGCGGATACATCTCCGCGGCCGCGGACAGTTCGAACCGCTCCAGCCATTCGGCGACGCGCCGGTGCCGGTCGAGGCGCGGAAAGCGCTGCGCGGCAAAGCGGAGATTCTGCCCCAGCGTCAGGTGCGGAAATAGCGATTCGCTTTGCGCCAGATAGCCGAAGCCCCGCCGGCACGCCGGGACGTGGACACCCGCCTTGGCGTCGTAGAGGATGGCATCTTCGAACAGGACGCGCCCCGCGTCCGGCGCGAGCAATCCCGCGGCCAATTGCAGCAGCAGCGACTTGCCGGAGCCTGCCGGACCGTAAATCGCGGTGATGCCGGGGCCCACCGGAAAATCAACCTCCAGCGCGCAACCCGGCCCTTTTTTCATGAGGCGGAAATTCGTCATGCGGCTTTCCGGCGCGGCAAATCGGTCGCCAGGCCCACGATCGCGCCCACGGCGAGTCCCACGATGCCGCCGGTGACCGGCGCCGCCAGGGGCCGCCCGTCCAGGAGAAAGGTGACCGCATATTCGGTGAGGATGCGAGCGAACGCGATGGCCGCGGCCGCCGCGATAGTCCGGTAGACCATCGGCAGCGCGACTCCCAGGAACAGGCGCCATTCCGATGCGCCCAACGAACGGGCGGCATTCCGGTACACCGGGTCCACCGACTGGAACGCAGCCGCGCAGGAGCGCGCCAGAAAGGGCACGGCGTAGACGATGCCGGCGATTGAGGCCACCACCCAGGAGAGCGGTTTGAATAGAAAATAGCTGCACAGGATGGTGGGCGGCAAGGCGAGTTGAAGCGCCACGAAGATCTGCCACCGGCGCCACCCCAGCCAGAGACCCAATGCCAGGGAAACTGTCGTGGCAATACCTGCTACCCGAAGGCTGAGCCAGAGCGGAGACCAGTCGACACTCATGCGGGACCCTCAATTATAGCTGCCGGAATCGCGCGCTGAAGTGGCGCAGGAACGGCGGTTCCTCCGCAATCTCGAGACCCCGGATCCGATGCTTGCGCTCGTTTACTTCCAGGATGGCTTCCACCACGTAATCGATGTGACTCTGCGTGTAGACCCGCCGCGGGATGGCCAGGCGCAGCAGTTCGTGCCGCGCCGCCGCGCCGAACATCAGGCTGCCGATTTCCACCGAACGGATGCCCGCGTGGCGGTACAACTCGACGGCAAGCGCCTGTCCCGGAAACTGCTGAGGCGGAATGTGCGGCAACATGCGGGCGGCATCGATGTAGATGGCGTGCCCGCCCGGAGGCTCCACAATGGGCACACCGCGATCGGCAATGTGGCGGCCCAGATAGCCGGTGGACACGATACGGTAGCGCAGATAATCGGGGTCGAGGATTTCGTCCAGACCCACGGCGATGGCTTCCAGGTCGCGGCCCGCCAAACCGCCGTAAGTGGGGAAGCCTTCGGTGAGAATCAGCAAATCGGCTTCGCGCCGCGCCACGCGGTCGTCGTTGGTGCACAGGAAGCCACCGATATTGGCGAACGCATCCTTCTTGGCGGAAAAGGTGCAGCCATCGGCATACGAAAACATCTTTTGCGCGATCCGTTTGGGCGTCCAGTCCGCATATTCCAGCTCGCGTTCGCGGATGAACCAGGCATTTTCGGCGAAACGGCAGGCATCCAGGTAGAGCGGAATCCGGTGCCGCGCGCATACCTCTTTCACGGCCGCGATGTTGGCCATCGAGACGGGCTGACCGCCGCCGGAATTGTTGGTGACCGTGAGCATGACCAGGGGGATATTGGCCGCGCCTTCGGCGGCGATGAGCGCCTCCAGCGCGGAGACATCCATGTTGCCTTTGAAATCCAGCCGCGCCTGCGTATCGGCGGCTTCCGGAATGGGCAGGTCCACGGCGCGCGCGCCTGTGAATTCGATATTGGCGCGGGTGGTATCGAAGTGCGTGTTGGAGGGGACCACGTGGCCCGGCTTGCAGACTACGGTGAACAGGATGCGTTCGGCGGCGCGTCCCTGGTGGGTCGGGATCATGTGCCGCAAACCGGTCAGTTCGTCCGCCGCGCGCTTGAGCCGGAAGAAACTCTCGCTCCCCGCGTAGCTTTCGTCGCCGCGCATCAGTGCCGCCCATTGCTCCGTGGACATCGCGCTGGTGCCCGAATCGGTCAGCAGGTCGATCAGGATCTTCCGGGCATCGATCAGGAACAGGTTGTATCCGGCCTGCTCCAGGTAATGCTCCCGCTCGGCGGCGGATGTGTGATGGAGCGGTTCGACGCTTTTGATGCGGAATGGTTCGATGATGGTGCGCACGGGTAAAATTATCGCAAACGACATTTGGGTTGACACTCGACACAAGCGGGAGTATAGTTGGGTCGAATGGCTACCCGAAAGCGGAGAGGTACGGATTTTCGCGCCGAAATCGACGCGCATCTCGCCCAGGAGGCCGAGGAACTGCGGGCCCAGGGGCTCTCGCCGGAAGAGGCGCGCGCGGCGGCGCAGAGGGCTTTCGGCAACCGCACCATTGTGGAAGAGCGCTTCTATGAATCCGGCCGCTGGGTGTGGTGGGACCATCTGATTCGCGACCTGCGCTTCGCCGCGCGCCTCCTTTTAAAGGACCCGCGCTTCAGCGTGCTTGCCGTCTTGGGCCTGGCTCTGGGGATCGGGATCAGCACGGCGGTTTTCGAACTGATCCATGCACAGATTCGAGCCAGTGCCGTACCAGGCGGCAACGCAGCGGACCTGGTGAGTTTCAACCGCCTCGAGAGCGGCCGCTGGCAAAATAACTTTTCGTATAGCGACTACCGCTACTATCGCGATCGCGGCACGTCGTTCCGTGCCGTGAGCGCACAATCGGGCCGCTTCCAGTGCGTCTTGGGACCAACCGCTCTGGCCAAGGCCGGGACTGAGGCGGAGGAGGTGGAGGCTCGGTTCGTATCGGCGAATTTCCTTTCGGCCACCGGCTTGCGCCCCGCCTTGGGCAGGAGCTTTGCGCCGGAAGAAGAGCAGGGCGGAGGCCCGCCGGCGGTGATGCTCAACGCCGGATACTGGCGGTCGCGTTTCGGCGCCGATGCCGGAATTGTGGGGAAAACCGTGAGGCTCAACGCCCGCGTGGTGACCATCGTCGGTGTGGCGGATGCACGGTTCGGCGTTGGCGATCCATCGGGTTTCTATTTGCCGGTGGGGTTGCAGCCCATTCTGTTCCCGCGCGGCGATTGGCTGCGCGACCCGGCGGAACAGTGGCTGATGCTGGACGCCGTGCTGCAGCCCGGTGTCACGGCCTCCCGGGCGCAGGCCGAAGTGGAGGTGCTGGCGAACGCGCGGGAGCGGACCAAATCCGCCGATCCGGCGGAGGGCAAGCTGATGGTCACCGCGGGACTCGGCAATCCAGGCAAGCGGAAGCAGTTGTTGGCGCTGGCCGCCACTGTCACCGTCGCGGTTGCCATGATCCTGTTGATCGCCTGCTCCAACCTGGCGAATCTGCTGCTGGCCCGCGCGGTGGTGAGGCGTCGCGAGATCGGCGTGCGTCTTTCCCTGGGAGCCAGCCGTGCTCGCCTGGTCTGCCAGTTATTGACCGAAAGTATGCTGCTGGCCTTGTGCGGCGGCGCCCTGGGAATCGTGTTTTCCCACTGGTTGGCCAAGACTCTCTTCGTAGCGGTGATGGGCGCCCCGGCCGGGTTTGACCTGCGTCTGGATCCGCGGGTTCTGCTCTACTGCCTGGCGCTCTCCATGGCCACCGGCCTCTCTTTTGGTCTCGCGCCGGCGCTTTCCGCCACCAGAATGAACCTGGCGCCGGCGCTTCATGCGGACGGCCTGTCCGCAACCCGCTCACGCTCGCAGCGCCTCTTCTCCGCGCGCAACTGGCTGGTGATTGTTCCCCTGGCGGTCTCGCTGATGCTGCTGCTCGGCGCCGGCATGGCCGTGCGCGGCGCGCAGCACGTTTACCTCAACGGGCCGGATTTTGAAACCTCGCGCCTGATCGCGGTGAGCTCGCCGCTCCACCTGGAAGGGTATGACGAAGCCCGCACCCGCGAGTTTCAGGATACCCTCCGCGACCGCGTCCGCACCATGCCGGGAGTGCAGTCCGTGGCTTTGGCCGGCAATATGCCCCTGTCGAACGGAATGGGCAACTTCCCGCTCGCGGCCGGTGGCTCCACGGACTATAACGTGATCTCCGCGGAGTTCTTCGCCACGGTGGGCGTCGCCGTGGTCAAGGGACGCGGATTCACGGCGGCCGATCGGGAAGGTTCGCAGCCCGTCGCCCTGGTCAATCAGGACCTGGCGCGCCAGGTCTGGCCCGACCAGGAAGCCATCGGCAAGCAGATTCGCCTGCGCGCCGGAACCACGCCCTTCGAAGTGGTCGGCGTGGCGCCCGATATGGAAGACCCGAATGGAGTGTTCAACCTGGTGCGTCCCACCGTGTATGTTCCCGAAGGCCAGGGCAAACTGTTCCTCGCGGGCACACGCACCGGGACGCCGCCGTACCAGATGCAGCTCCTGGTCCGCACCGCGGGCAACGCCGCGGCGGTGAAGCCGGCCATTCGGCGCGAAGCGCTGGCGCTGGACGCCACGCTGCGCGTCAACGTGCAGACTGCCGCCGAAATGCAGGAATCCAAGCTGGGTCCGTTCCGCATGATGTCGCTGTTGCTCAGCGCCCTGGGCCTGCTAGCCCTGGCGATGGCCTCCATTGGGATCTATGCCATCCTTGCCTATGCCGTCAGCCAGCGCACGCGCGAAATCGGCATCCGGATGGCGCTAGGTGCGCAACGGCGTGAGGTGCTGAACCTGGTCATGCAGCGCACCGTGGCGTTGATCCTGTGCGGCATCGGCTTCGGTATGGCCGGCGCGCTAGCTCTGAAAACCGTCATGGCAACGACGATAGAGCAACTCGGCGGCATGGATGCACCCACCTGCCTGACCGTAGCGCTCCTACTCGGCGCCGTGGCGGTACTTGCCAGCTACATACCCGCCCGCAAAGCCCTTCGCGTGGATCCGGTGCAAGCTCTGCGTTGGGAGTAGGAAAATGAATGGGCCGCTGATGAACGCAGATAAAGCCTGGTCTACTTCTTGGGTGTTTCTTATCTGCGTTCATCTGCGTTCATCCGCGGCCAATCTAATACGTCAGCTTGGCGAAATCGGAATCCGGATGGCGCTGGGTGCACAGCGGCGCGAGGTGCTGAACCTGGTCATCCCTTCGCGTGGACCGGTGCAAGCTCTGCGTTGGGAGTAGGAAAATGAATGGGCCGCCGATGAACGCAGATAAACGCAGATAACGCCTGGTCTATTTCTTGGGTGTTTCTTATCTGCGTTCATCTGCGGTCAATCTAATGCGTCAGCTTGGCGAAATCGGCATCCGGATGGCGCTGGGTGCGCAGCGGCGCGAGGTGCTGAACCTGGTCATCCCTTCGCGTGGATCCGGTGCAAGCTCTGCGCTGGGAGTAAGAAAATGAATGGGCCGCCGATGAACGCAGATAAACGCAGATAAAGCCTGGTCTATTTCTTGGGCTTTCCCATCTGCGTTCATCTGCGTTCATCTGCGTTCATCTGCGGCCAATCTAATACGTCAGCTTCGATAAATACTCGTAGCTCTGCCGTAAGCTGTCCAAGGGGTTGCCCGGCGTCTGGTCCTGCTCCACGAAATAATGTTCCACCCCGGCGGCATCGGCGGCGCGCAACACTTTCGTCCAGTCGATCACGCCGTGGCCTACTTCCTTGAATGCCGTGCGCGGTACCGATTCGTTAAACATCACGGGCGTGCCCTCGGCCTTGTCCTTCAGGTGGAGCAGAATCACCCGGCCCTTCATGCTGGCGATCATTTCCGCGGGGTCGTGACCGGCCACGCTCACCCAGAACGCGTCGAGTTCGAAGCCAACCAGATTCTTATCCGTGTTGTCGAGCATGATCTGGAACAGCGTGGTGCCGCCGGCCTGAGCGAACTCGAATGCGTGATTGTGGTAGGCAAACTTGAGGCCCTCCGCATGAAACTTCCCGGCCGCAAAATTCAGTTTCTCTGCCAGAGCCTTGATCACGTCGGGACCGCCGCGCGCCGCCGGCGGGAGATAAGGGAACACCGCGTAAGAGAAACCATACTGCTTGAGCTGCCCCGCAACGCGGCCCAGATCGTCGCTTTTCTGTAGCACCTGGTTGGCATCCAGGTGCATGCTCACGGGTTTGAGCCCGCTAGCCTGGACCGCCGGCCAAATCTTATCGAATCCGGCGAGCGTGGCTTCAATGGCGGAATAGCCGATCGAGTGAATGGCGTTGAGCGTCTCCGCGGGCTTTTCGGGGAGCACGGTACGCACCGTATAGAGCTGAACGCCGATCTCCTTCAACTGGGCGGCAGGAGCGAACTTGCTCAGCGCGGCGGTGAGGGCTCCGGCCTTGAGGAATGAGCGTCTCGAAGTCATTCCCACATTATCTACCTAAAACTCCTGGATTTCGTGCCGATAAGTCGTAATGTGGAAATACGAAGGGAATTGGTGGAATACGTGCTGGTGATGACCCTGGTTGCAGTAGCGTCAGCCTTCGTCTTCCGGATGGAATCCGGCGGGCGCCGCGCTGCTACCCCCGTGGAGCAGGGGACTCAGATCTTCGGTTGCCGGTTGCCTCCCGGAGTGAATCCGGCGGGAACACCTTGCCGGCCGTGAACCGGGTTCACGGAGTCACCACTCACAGCGGGTAAAATGGAAGGGAAGAGAGGGGACCTTTAGTAATGACGAACGCGACGCGACTGCTTCATAACCAGGGCCAGAGTCTGTGGCTCGACAACATCACGCGCGACATTTTGGATAACGGAACACTGGCCCGGTACATCGATCAGTTCTCGGTTACCGGACTCACATCCAACCCCACCATTTTCGACCAGGCCATCAAGGGTAGTACGGCCTACGATGAGACCATCTCCCGGAAAGCCAGCGGAGGGGCGTCGGGTGAAGAGTTGTTCTTCGGGCTCGCACTGGAAGACCTGACCCGCGCCGCCGACCTGTTCCGGCCGGTTTATGACCGGAGCAGCGGCGTGGATGGATGGGTGTCGCTCGAAGTATCTCCCCTGTTGGCCTACGACGGCGAGAAGACCGCTCAGGCGGCGAAGGATCTGTCCGCGCGCGCCGGCCGTCCGAACGTATTCATCAAGATTCCCGGCACCACCGAAGGGCTGCCCGCCATTGAAGAGTCGATCTTTGCCGGCGTTCCGGTCAACGTCACGCTGCTGTTCTCCCGCGAGCAGTATCTGGCGGCGGCGGATGCGTACCTCAAGGGCATTGAGCGGCGAATTGCTGCCGGTCTCCCGGCCAACGTTGCTTCGGTGGCTTCGATCTTCATCAGCCGTTGGGACGGGGCCATCGCGAGCAAGGTTCCGGAAGAGTTGCGCAACCGGCTGGGCATCGCCATCGCCGGGCGCACCTTCAAGGCGTACAACAATCTGATTGGTTCGCCCCGCTGGCGGCGGGCTTACAATTTCGGAGCCCGGCCGCAGCGCCTCTTGTGGGCCAGCACCGGCACCAAGGATCCGAAGGCTTCCCCAACGCTTTACATCGACGCCCTGGCCTCGCCGTTTACGGTGAACACGATGCCTGAGGGAACCCTGAAAGCTCTGGCGGCCAAGAACGAAATCGGCGCGTTGCTGCCCTCCGATGGCGGCAATTGTGAAGAGGTGCTGGCGCAATTCGCCAACGCCGGCATCGACGTCACGGCCCTGGCCGCGCAACTGCAGCAGGACGGCGCCAAATCCTTCGTCAATTCCTGGAACGACCTGATGAACGTGATCACGTCGAAGAGCGCCGCGCTCGCCAAAGCATAAGGACCTGACATGCCGACAGCAATCGGAGGACCCGCCTGGAGAGCGCTCCAGGCCCACCAGGAGAAGATGCGTGGCTTGCCTCTGCGCGAATTATTCGCGCAGGATGCGGAGCGTGGCAGCCGCCTGACCGTGGAAGCGTTGGGCCTGTATCTGGATTATTCGAAAAACCGCATCACGGACGAGACTTTGCAGCTTCTGCTGCAACTGGCGGAAGAGGCCGGAGTGCGGGCCCGGCGCGACGCCATGTTCGCGGGCGAGAAGATCAATATCACCGAGAACCGTTCGGTGCTGCACGTGGCCTTGCGCGCGCCCAAAGGGGCCAGCATCTTTGTGGAAGGCAAGGATGTCGTGCCCGCCGTGCATGAGGTGCTCGATCAGATGGCGGGCCTGGCAGGGCGCGTGCGCAGCGGAGCCTGGAAGGGCCACACCGGAAAGGCCATCCGGAACGTGATCAACATCGGGATCGGCGGCTCCGACCTGGGCCCGGTGATGGCGTTTGAGGCCCTTCGGCACTACAGCCAGCGGGACATGACGTTCCGCTTCGTTTCCAATGTCGATGGGACCGATTTCGCGGAAGCGGTACGCGACTTGAACCCGGCGGAGACCCTGTTCGTCATCTCGTCGAAAACCTTCACCACGCTGGAGACCATGACCAACGCTCACACGGCGCGGGAATGGTCGCTGGCCGGTTTCGGCGGTGACGAAAAATCGGTGGCCCGGCACTTCGTCGCGGTTTCAACAAATGCCGGGGAGGTATCGAAGTTCGGAATCGATACGGCCAACATGTTCGAGTTTTGGGATTGGGTGGGCGGCCGCTATTCCATGGACAGCGCCATCGGTCTTTCGACCATGATCGCCATCGGTGCGGAGAATTTTCGCGCCATGCTCGATGGGTTTCACCAGATGGACGAGCATTTCCGCACGGCCCCGTTCGACCGCAATCTACCGGTGCTTTTGGGCCTGTTGACGGTCTGGAATACGGACTTTCTGGGCGCCCATACAATCGCCATCCTGCCCTATGAGCAGTACCTGAAGCGCTTCCCCGCGTACTTACAGCAATTGACCATGGAGAGCAACGGCAAGCACGTCAGGCTGGATGGCAGGGCCGTCGGGTGCGACACCGGTCCGATCTATTGGGGCGAACCTGGCACCAACGGGCAGCATTCGTTCTATCAATTGATTCACCAGGGCACGCGCCTGATCCCGTGCGACTTCATCGCCTTCGGGCAGTCGCTCAACCCGCTGGGCCGCCATCAGGACATACTGCTGGCCAATGTGCTGGCGCAGGCGGAAGCGCTGGCATTCGGCAAAACGGCGGAGGAGGTTCGCGCCGAAGGCACCGCGGAGTGGCTGGTGCCCCACCGCGTGTTCGAGGGCAACCGCCCGTCGAATACCATTCTGGCCGGCCGGCTCACGCCGGAAGTTCTCGGCAAACTGATCGCGCTATACGAGCACAACGTGTTCACACAGGGCGCCATCTGGAACATCGACTCGTTCGATCAATGGGGCGTGGAACTGGGCAAGGTGCTGGCGCAGCGGATCGTTCCGGAACTGGAAAGTAAGGAAGAGCCCAAGCTGGCTCACGACAGTTCCACCAGCACTCTGATTCGCCGCGTCCGCAAACTCAAAGGCGCTCATTAGCCAGTAGCGGTTGCGGTGTCCCGGTCAGCGCGCCCGCGGCGCACTGAAGGTGTACGATGAAGTCGCAATGCGTGCTCGCATGTTGTGTACCGCGGCGGCGTTGGCGCTCTGCTTGAGCGCGGCGCCGGGCGAGGTCCGGGTGTGGCAGGGAGTGCTCACCCTGCCGACTTATCAGGAGGGGCCGCCGAACCCCAATCCACCTTTCGATCAGTTCACCACGACCAGGTTCAATTACCCTTACACCGTGCGCGACAGCATCACCGACCGCCGCGTGAACACCGGCTGGCGTGCCGTCTACCTGGAGAATGAGTACCTGAAATGCTCCGTGCTGCCCGATATTGGCGGCCATCTTTATACGTGCATCGACAAAATCAGCGGGCAGCCTATGTTCTATGCCAACCCTTCCATCAAGAAAGCGCAGATCGGATATCGGGGCGCGTGGGCGGCGTTCGGCATCGAGTTCAACTTTCCGGTGTCGCATAACTGGGTCTCCATGTCTCCGGTGGATTTTTCGTTCGCGAAGAACGCGGATGGCAGCGCGTTCGTTTCCGTGAGCAACATCGACCGGCCATACGGTATGCAATGGACCGTGGAACTGCGCCTGGCGCCGGGCTCGACGGTACTGGAAGAGCGCGTCACGCTCTTCAACCGCAGCGACGTGCGGCATCGATTTTACTGGTGGAACAACGCCGGCGTGCGCGTCTGGGACGACTCGAAAATCTGGTATCCGATGCGCTGGTCGGCCAGCCACGGGTTCGCCGACGTGGACACCTGGCCGGTGGATTCCGAGGGCATGGACCTGAGCGTGATCCACAACCAGACGGGCGGCACAGTCTCCCGCTTCGTGCACGGCAGCCGCGAACCGTTCATGGGCATCTACCATCCGCACACGCAGACCGGCGTGGCGCACTACGCCGAGTACGCCGATCTGCCGGCCAAGAAGATCTGGTCCTGGGGCGTGGACGCCGACGGGTTGGACTGGCGGCGCGCCCTCTCCGACGACAACAGCGCCTACGTGGAGGTGCAGGCGGGGCTGATGCGCAACCAGGAAACTTACGCGTTCCTGGAGCCCCGGCAGAGCATCCACTTCAGCGAGTACTGGATGCCCGTGCGCGCCATCGGCGGCATCTCGCGCGCCAATCTTGCCGGCGTACTGTACCTGCATCGCGAGGGAGGCAAGCTGGTGGCCGGCTTCAATTCGAATCGCGCCGTGGCGGCGGCCAAGGTACGCATCCTGGACGGCGCGCGCGCCCTGCGAGAGATGACCGCGGACCTTTCGCCGGAGCACACATGGACGGTCGAAATACCGGACGCGCCGCAACATCCTCTCACGTTCGAACTGCGGGCTACCGCCGGGCGCGAACTGATGCGGCAGACCGAAGGCCAGTACGACTGGACCCCCGCCGAAGAGATCCGCACAGGCGCGCAGGCGCGGCCCCCGGCGGGCGGGCCGCTGGAATCCGGCACCGACCTGGAACTGAACGGCAACCTGCTGGCGGCGTACGACGTCTACGACCGCGCGCTCCGGAAGACTCCGGACGACCAGGCACTTCGCGTGGCGGCGGGACGACTGGCGGCATCGCTCCTTCGTTATGCCGACGCCGTTCGCTGGCTGGAGCCGGCGCAGGCGCGGGCCACATACGATCCCGAGGTCGCCTACTATCTGGGCCTGGCCTACCAGGGGCTCGGACGGGTGCGCGAGGCACGCCTCGAATTCGAGGCCGCCCGGCGCATGCCGGACTTTCACGCGGCGGCCGGTTTGAAACTGGATGAACTGCTGTCGCGCCTGGGCGAGCATGCCAGCGACTATCGCGAACCGGCGATCCACTCATCGGACGCCGAACGGGTTCTCACCGCCGCGGCCGGGTATATGCGGCGCGGGATGTGGCGCGAGGCGCTGGCCCTACTGACGCGCGAATATCCGCGGGTCCCGCCGGAAGAAACCGAACCCGGCGTGCCGTTGCCGCAACAGCATCCCGTGGTGGCCTACTATCGCGCTTTCTGCCGCGAGAAGTTGGGCGAATCCGGCGCCGCGGATTACGACCTTGCCGCGAAGTTGCCCACGGCCTACGTATTCCCGAACGGCGCGCAGACGCTGGAGGTACTCGAGACCGCCGTGCACGAGCACCCGCGCGACGCGACGGCGCATTTTCTGCTGGGAGATCTTCGCATGGCATCCGGCCTGGTCGATGCTGCTATCGAGGAGTGGCGCATCGCACAGAAGCTCAACCCCGCGCTCCCGGTCCTCCAGGCTAACCTGGGCCGCACGCTTCTCCAGATCAAGCGCGACGTTCCCGCCGCGGCGGAAGCGTTCCGCGCCGGCTTGACGGCGGACCCCTCCAATACCGAGATCTACGCCGGACTGGCCGCCGCGCTGGGCATTCTGGGACGCCCGGCGGCGGAAGTGGCAGCCGCATACGAGCGCTATCCCGATCCGCAGCACATGCCCGCGGCGCTGGTTTACGACCAGGCACTCAGTGACGCCGAAGCCGGCCGCTTCGATGCCGCCAAAGCGCTGTTCCAAGGCCGCTTCTTTGCCCGCGAAGAGGGCGGCACGAACGTCCGGCAGGTGTGGATCCGGGTGCGCGCGCTGGAAGCGCAGTCGGCCGCAACGTCGGGCCACTGCGATGCCGCGCTGGCGATTGTGGACCACATCGGCGATGCGGACGGGCAACTTGCCTTTACGCGCGACGGCCTGGAGCGCTTCATTGCCGCCGCGCCGAACCAGGCGGCCTTAGGAATCGCCGAGACGCGCTGCGGGCGGGCCGGCGCCGCGGAACAGCGCTTGCAGAAGATGCGCGCCGCCGGCGACGCGGAGACGCTGGTCTTTGCTTACGAACTGGCGCGGCAACTGCCCGGCTTTCAGGCCGCGGAGTGGACCGGCAAACTGCAAGCCGCAGCCCACCGCAATCCGGTCGCCTCCGGTATGGTGGAACTCGACCTGGGGCACACACAGGAAGGACGGGCGCAGTTGGAATCCGCCCTGCTGGCATCCGACCGCAACCTGGCTCACCACCTGGCGCGCGAAGCGTTGAGAGGGGCGGCGCGTTAGAGTTTCACGGCGTTCTTCTTTATGTAGCCTTCGACCTTGGCCGGGGCGGGGCCGATGTAATGATACGGCTCCGCATAGGTCAGACCGAATTTGCGGCCGGTTTCCGCGTCGCGGTCCAGGACGAACTGGCGGGTGTATTCGCGATTCGCGGTCTCATCGTCGTTGCCGAGCAACGGCAGGCGTAATCCCTGCCCGGTGAGGCGGCGGCGTAGTTGCGCTCCGCTGTTTCCCGCCGGCCCCTGCGCCGCGTTGAGGATGTTGACGGCAATCTTCCGGTCCATGAAATCGGCGATATCGACTACGCGGTTGACAAGTTGCGGCCCGCGAGCGTAATAATATTTCTCCTTCACGGAGTGGGGCGACAGGCCCGCGTCGAACTGTTCCGGATAATCCTTGCCCATGCCGGCCATCCAGCAGGCGGCTTCCACGGCGCTGGCCGTTACGTAGTGGTCGGGGTTCTCCTCGTAGTGGCCCCACGGGTCATACGAAATCACCGTATCCACTTTCAAAAGCCGGAAGAGGAAAATGAGCCGCAACCGCAATTCCAGGGGGGAGACGCCATCCAGCATGTGATTGCGATAGTAGAGGTCATATGCCTTCCGCAATCCGAAGGCTTGGGTCACGGCAAGATTGTCGCGCTCGTTGGCGAGCATGCCTTCGCCCACGGTGCCCGGCCCGGTATGGTCATCGTTGGTGGTGCGGATCAGGTAGCCGGTGTAGCCTTCCTGGATCAGCTTCAACACCAGGCCGCCGGCGAAAAGCGACAGATCGTCGGCGTGGGGTTGAATGGCGGCGAGCACCTTCCCCGCGTGCGGCTTCCCCGGCTGGGCCCGTTCGATTTCCACTTCCGTGGTGGCAAATGGGCCGTCTGCCGGCATAGCCTCCGCCGCGGAGACGGCGAAGGCGCCTCCCGCGATTCCGGCGAGGAACTCGCTGCGTTTCATGACTTATATGTACGCGATTACGTCGATCTCCACCAGCGAGTTTCCGGGGACGCCGGCGGCTGCGATGGTGGTGCGCACCGGCGGTTCCGGACCGAAGCGGCCCTGAAATGTGTCGTTCATCTCCTTGTAGTCCTTCAGGTCGGCGAGATAGACGTTGCACTTCAGGACCTTTTCCATGGACGAGCCGACACTCTCCAGTTGCTGCTGGATAGAATCGAGGACGATCTTGGTATGGGACTTGATGTCGCCCGGGACGTGGGCGCCCACGCCGGAGATGAACAGCAGATTGCCGTAGGCCACGGTGCCGTTGAAGAGCGGCGTCTTCGCGGGCTTCTTGCCATCTTTGTAGAGAACCTTCTTGGTGGGCTTTTCGGTCTGGGCCTCGGCGGGCACGGCAACGGCGGCGGCGGCCGCGGCAACGGCGGCGCCTCGTCCCAGGAAATTGCGTCGATTGGTCTGTTTCATGGCATCTCCTTGATTAACCGCGCCGTCCGGCGGCGGTATGAAACTTGTGTTTCTCCGCGGTCCAGCGAGCTTCACCATACTCGCCCAGGGCCACGGTTCCCTGCATTTTGCCATCTTCGGCCGTGCCCGAAAACTGGAACGACACGCGTGTGCCGTCGGTGGGAAGGGAACTCTGGAAGCGCACGGTATTGGCGGCCACTGTGCCGTTGAGTTCTCCGGAGGCAAACTCTCCCTGGTGCGTCCCGACGAGCTTCGCGCCGTCCTGCTCCAGCATCAGAGTGTGATTGATCGAGCCGTAAACGAAGTCCATGTGCAGGTCCCACTGGCCCGCGAGCGCCGCCGGCGGACCTGACGGCGGGGCCGGAGGACTTTCGATTTTCGGCGGTTTCGACAGCAGCGCATAGAGCCGCTCCGCCACCACCTTTTCGTCGCCCGGCATCATCTGGTACGGAACGATGCCGACGGTGCTGACCATATTCCCTGCACGCGCGCCGGTGGCCCTGGCGACGACGATTCGCGGATCGGTATCGAGCACCATCTTGGCGACTTCCTGGCCGGTGATGCCGAGTTTGGCTCCGTCCCACTGGATCATCAGTTCCGGTGTGCGATTGGAAAGATCGGCGGACGGCTCGCGGACGTTGGTGGTGACACCGTCCACACGCTTGACGCTGGTGGCGATGTGATCCAGCCAGCTCTCCCATTGGGCCCACTCGGCCTTGTGATCGCGTTTGACCCACATTTCCACGGCGGCCAGCATGCCCATGATTTCTTCCTTGCCCACCTTCACGGAGCGTCCGAAGGCATGGTGCGGCGCGCTGTTGATCCAGGCGCCTTGCAGCAGGCTCTTTTCGCCGAGCAGCAGGCCGGCAGCCTGCGGACCGCGAATGCACTTGCCGCCGCTGTAGGCCACGGCATGGGCGCCGCGTTCCAGGTGGACGTTGGGCTTCATCGTAAGGATTTCCGCCGCCGCATCCACCAGCACGGGAACGTTCCGGCGGCGCGCCGCTTCGGCTACGACGCGAGTTCCCAGCGGTCCGTCATCGCCGGGACCGCCCAGGATGTAGGCCATGGCGGTGCGCTCATTGAAGGCGGCATCGAGTTCGGCCTTATCGTGGACGATCACCAGTTTGACGCCCAACATGCGGACAGCGTGGTCGTACACGTTGTGCGAATAGGCGGGTACGATGCACTCGCTTTTGAGACCGCCGAGACTGGGGACGCGCTGCATGCGCTCGGGATTGCCGCCGGCAATGCAGGCGGAGGTGAAATGCGTAATGGCGGCGCAACAACCGGCGGTGACGATGCCCCACTCGGCGCCGGTCAACTCGGCGAGGCGCTTGCTGACGCCGTTCATCAGCTCATCCATATCGACGAAGCTGCGCGAGGCCAGATCCATGGCGCGCTTCACTTCAGGCAGAGTCTGCGATCCGGTAATGATGGTGAAGGTGCCGCGCGCGTTGATGACCGGGCGGACGCCGATGGAGCGGTACATATCGGGGCCCAGTTCCAGCCCGGCAGCGACCGCCTGGCGCACGCTTCCACCCAAGGCTTGCATGGCCGCCAGCAAGCCGCCTTGGCGGAACAGATCCCTGCGGCTGTAGCCCGCCCAGGGCTCCTTTACTTTTGTCCAGAACGTCTGTGGCATACTCTATTTACCTCCCGTTCTCCGCTGGGGCATAATTCCATCCCACCGCGAATCCCCGGTCTGCTTATAATCTTTGGGCAGTTTGGTCCAATCCGGCCGGCTGATGCCGTTCAGATCGTATACTACCTTGCCGTTGCGAACGGTGAGTTCGCAGATCAGTTTCTGCGTGCCCTGCAAGCGTGCGCCGTACATATCGGTAAAGCCGAATTTGCCGCGATCGAGACTGAGCACGGCAACATCGGCGGTGGCGCCCACGGACAGATGGCCGAGCTCTTCGTGTTGAATCTCGCGCGCCGGATTCCAGGTGGAACGCCGGATCACGTCGTCCAAAGACATCCCCATAGCCAGGAATTTATCCATGACGTTGAGCATGTCTTTCATGCTGGAGTTCATGCTGGCCACGTGCAGATCGGTGGAGATGGAGTCCGGGGGAAAGCCTTGTTTGAGCGCCGGCACGGCGATGCGCCAGGCGAAACTGCCATTGCCGTGGCCGACATCGAAGATGACTCCGCGCTTGCGCCCTTCGATCATACCGGGATTGAGCTTGCCGGCGTCGTCGAGTTCATGGCGCAGGCCGGAATAGCAGTGAGTATAGATGTCGCCGGGGCGCAGTTTTTTGGCGAGCAACTCGGAAATGGGGCGCTCGGGCCGGTCGGAGCCGAAATCCACCATGACCGGCATTTTGGCGATCGTGCCTGCTTCGACGGCGTGCTCCACGGGAGTCCACTCGGGGCCGGCATAATGGGCTGTTTTGAAGCCCACGACGATGTTCTTGTATTTGAGCGCCATCTCGGCGGCGGGGGCGGCTTCCATATCGGTCTGATCGTTCTCGAATTTCGCGCCGCGCATGCCCTGGCCGACGATATTGAGAAACGCGAAGACGCGCGTCCTGGAGCGATCGATGACGCGGTCCTTGAAATCTTCGAAGTTGCGCCACCCGGAACAGCCGGCATCGGCCACGGTGGTGACGCCGTTGCGGAAGGTGAAGCCGTCGGGATAGACGCTGAGGTCTCCGGCGTATGAGTTGCGTTCGCCGGTGCCGGTGTAGACGTGGACGTGCATGTCCACCAGTCCGGGAGTGACGTACAGGCCGGCGACATTGACTACTTTCAGTGCCGCGGCGGGGTCCAGATGGGGGGCTACGGCGGCGATGGTGCCGTCTTTGATGGCAACGTCGCGCACCGCGCTGATGCCATTCCTGGGATCGATGACATGCCCGCCTTGCAGGAGCAGATCATAAGCGGGCTGGCTAAACGCGCAACCGGCAAAACCGATCAGGGCCATGAAACGTACCGTGTTCGAAATCATTCGCATGGTGAATCACCGCGAGAGGTCTATCACCGCATACGTGCTCAATTCGGGAAGGGTGAACTCGGTGGCGTCGGACTCCGCGCTATAGTCGAGCAGTTCGACACGCGCGCCGCCGGCGAGCGCCAACTGGTGATTGGGATAGCTGCCGAGCAAGCGGACGCGAATGCCTTCCACCTTTCGGTCTGCCCCCGCATAATTCAGCAGATGGAGACGCAAACGCCCGCCGGATGCGGTGAGGCGGGCGACCACCACCTGGCTGCCGTAGACCCGCACCGAGCGTTTCTCATCGGTGAGGTTGGCGCGCACGACCTTGGCTACGGTACCGGGGTTCTTGGCGTCCTGCAAGGGATATTCTTTGGCGCCGAGCTTCACATTTATTTTGAAACGCGGGTCGGGCGCCGGCACTACCTGAAACAGCAGATTGTCACGGACGAGCAGATTCATCACCTCGCCGGAGGTGGCCGTCTGGTCGTCGATATAGCCGATGTCGGCGACGGGCGGCAGATCTTCCGCCGGGAGGGCGTGCAGGAAGGCGAGCATCTCCGCCAGCGGCTTGAGGCCCGCAGCATCGGTTTGGATCAGGGCGTTGGCGCCGTAGCAGAAGGCTTCGGCGGCGGCGAGCGCGGCCTGTTTGCCCGGGGCGTCATAGTAGAAGCGCCCGCCGGGGCGGCGGATGAACCGCCAGCCATTGGCCACCACCCAGGGAGCACGCGTGGCGGCGGCCTCATTCATGCGGTAGTTCACGGTGGGCGCGAGCACTTTTACCGCGCCTTGCAGATTCCCGGCCTCGGCGTTAATGCCCGCCACGCCTTTCCATGCGTCCAGACGGGCGGTGGGCACTACGATCTGTTGGATTCCGGCATCGCGCAGGGCAGGCGCGGTGTCGGCCGCCCCATCCCAGAACAGCGCCGGGAAGGCGGCCAG
>JARLGM010000078.1 GCA_031292755.1 Candidatus Sulfopaludibacter sp. | reverse complement strand
CGCCCGCCGCCGCCACCACCGCCGCCACGGCCACCGCCACCGGGCCCGCCGCCGCCCGGACCGCCGCCGAAGTCACCGCCCGCCGCTGCGGGTCCTCCACGCCTGGGGCCGAATCCAAACACGCGGTAGAGGCGCATATTGACGGAAATCACGCCCGGCTGCGTCAGATAGTTGCGGGGCACTACGTTGGAACTCGCATAGTTGGCCGCGGTAGAGGCCCCCAGGTTGGTGTTGAAGCAGCCGTATGACGGCTGGCAGATGATGTTCGCTCCCGGTCCCGCCGCCAGGGTGGGGCGCGCATTCCCGTTGCTGCCGAACAGATCCTCACCCAACAGAACGTCGTAGGGCGAACCGGACCGCAGACTGATGAAGGGAGCAATCCGGATGCCGACCGGGCCGATGATCGAACCGGTCAATTGGAAGTTCTGACGCTGATCGAAGTTGGACCGGCCGTAGTCCAATGCGAAGTTGTAAGGATCCGTGGGTGTGCCCGGCAGATCGTGGGCATACGTCAGCGAATAGTTGCCGAACAGGGAGACCCTCCGGCTGAACCGCGTATTGAACGTGGCCATCAGGATGTTCTGCCGGAAGACTCCGCCGCTTTCGTATTCACTGATGTGGCCGGCATTGTATCCATAAGGAAATACACCGTTGGTGGCGCTGAGCGGCTGCAGCGGATTGAAGGTGCCGGGTATGGGAGTATTGATCGGCACCACCTGCTGCAGGTGATTCGAACGATTGTTGGTGTAAGTCATCGAGACCACCGTGTTGTGGGGTAACTGGCGCTCCACGCCAATGGCGCTTTGCAGGCTGCGGTCCGCTCTCAGATTCGGATCGATCACAGTGGTCAGGTTCTGCCCGGGACTCAGGGTTGAGAGTGAAGGAATATTCGGATAGAAGGTAGGGTTGTAGACCGTGTACTGCACTTGCGAGTGACCGTTATTTAATGCCGCCTGCTCGAACTCTCCGAAGCTGATCCGGTCGTAAAACACGCCGATGCCGCCGCGGAAGACCGTCTTTTGCCGGCCGCTCTTGGGATTCCCGGGCGCCCAGGCGATACCGATACGGGGAGCGATATCCTTATAGTCGCTCACCAGAGTCTGCACTTCGTAACGCAGTCCCAGGCTGACCGTCAGGTTGGATTTCAGCCTCCAGTCGTCCTGGACAAACGGCGCTCCGTCCCAGCGGTTCGCGCTGATATAAGACTGCCCGGCCTGAATACTGAAACGCGAAGGTCCGCGGCCCAACGCTTCGATTTGCGTCTGATTCAAACCCGTCTGCATGAGTTGCAGCGTTTGAATGTACAGTTGCAGCGAGGTGAGGAAGGTAACTTGCTCGTTGCCGCTACTATCGTAAACGATCTGGTTATTGGGACCAAGCAGCGGCGCGCTGCCACCCAGGAAGGTAAAGCTCCCGTTGAATCCCTGCGGCTGGTTGCTCTGATCGCTGTCGCGGCGAATGCGAACGCCGAGCCGGATCGTGTGGACTCCGTGCGCGATCGACGATACGTTGGTCATTTCGTAGTGGTGCCCGCGGTCGTGCGTGCCGCCGACGCCGTTGCCTCCGGTGACGAAAGTTCCGGCCACATTGATCGACGGGATCTGATTTCCCAGGCTCTCGCTGTAACTCCTCGTGTATTGAAAACGCGTTTCGTTGACGATCTTGGGATTCAAGATCGAGGTCTCCGTGACCATCATGTTCTGGTTATCGCCGTCTGTGTTATAAGCCAGGTTCGAATATGGGGGCGGCAGGCTCTTGCCTCCCAGTCCGGCATTGTCCCGGGAGTTGGTCCGTTCTTCAAATCGCATGGTCAGCGTGTTGTTCGTACTGAGCTGGTAATCGACTCGCGGCGCGAAATTCATCATGCTGCTCGGCGTAACAATGGACGTGGTGAAGGGGCTGACCGCATATGTGGTGGGATCTACCAGGAAAGCATTAGTGATGGCGTTATCCTGGACGTCCCGCCGGTTGAAATTGAAGTTGAACGAGGCCTTGTGACTTAGCGGACCGCCCACACTGAAGTCGTAATTGTGAACCGAATAGTTCGGCTTGTTACTGGCGAACGGGTTTCGTGAGTCGAGCGCGGAATCCGTATCGTTGAAAGAAGCCGTGCCGCGCAGTTTGTCAAATCCGGGCTTAGTAAGAATCTCGATACGGCCGAAGCCCAACCGGTCGTACTCCGCGGAAAACGGATTCTGGTTGATGCGAATTTCGCGGATGGATTCCTTGGGAGGAAGCTGGCCGCCGGTGAAACCGTCGATATAGATCTGGCCGCCGTTCGGTCCGGCTCCGGGACCGGCGAGAGCCTGCAGCGCATCGGATAGATCGTCCGGATCGTCGGGCAGCGCCATCAGATCTTCGCCCTTGATCACCAGGGCGGTGGCGTTGTTATCCGGCTCCACGCTGATGGTGGTGCCGGCATGCTCGGATACCGTTACTTCCTGCTTCTCCGCGCTCACTACCAGTTGCACCGGCACCTGGACGGTTCCACCGCCGGTCACGGCCACCGGCTTGGAAAAGGGAGCGAAACCGGGAAACGTCACGTTCACCGTATATGGCCCCGGCGCGACTCCCACGAAGGTAAAGCTGCCATCGGCTTGCGATTGTGCCGTCTTGGTGTTCCCGCCGCCCACGAGTGTCACCGTCGCGGCCGGGATCACCGCGCCTGAATCGTCCGACAGCGAGCCCTTTACTGTTCCAACAGTCTGTTGGGCCATCGCGCTGGCTACTATCAGTGCGGCTGCCAAGAGCCAAATCCAAATCCTTCGCAAGTTGAACATACTACCTCTGTTTGTCTTTTCCACTACGAACCTTTCGCCTGAAATTCGTTGAAACTGCTGTGCTAGTTACCTTCGCCTCCACCGCCGCCGCCAAGGTTCCAGCCGCTCATGATGTCGCGTACGGCGCTGGGGGATGCGGTAAGGAGAGGTTCTACGCCGGCAAGAAGCATAATTGCCGTAACTTTGGTCGGGTCACTACCCATGGTGGTGGACACCATCAGGGCGTCACCATTTTTCAAATCGGTCAAATGGATGGCGGGCAGGCGATCGAGCATGGCGCCAACATCGCCGCCGCGGCCTCCACCCATTCGCCCGCCGGCGCCTTGGCCATCCGGCCGGGGCATTCCGGAACGTCCCGCGCCGCCTCCGGGACCACCGGCCCCAGGACCACCGCGGCCATCCGCCTGGGCGCCGGGCGCGTAACGCCGCGCCATCATGGCCGCCATTTGCGGATCTAACTTCTTCATGGTCGACTCGCTATCCACGCGAATAGTGAGCGATTTCTTGGTTGCCAGATCCTTTACCTTCATCTCGCCGGTAGCGGCATCGATGGATTCGATCGTCGCGGCAAGTTGCCGGAACGTGCCGGCTACGATCTGTTCCGCTTTGATCGAGGCGCCGTCCGTGCTTTTGTCACCCAGGACGCGGACCTGATCGCCGACCTTGATTTCGGCGAAGGTGCTGGGTTTGGCGTCGGCAAATTTGGCCGAATCCAGAGAATAGCGGTGGTACACGGTCTTATCGCCCGGTTGAACGGAAACTTCCCGCGAACCAACCTTGATGGTGAGGGTCTTTGCCGCCGGATCGATGGCGGTCACCGTCCCGGTGCTGCCGCGCTTCAGCCAATCTTCCGCTTCTCTTTTCTTCACCTCGGCTACATCGCTCTTGCTCATGATGAGGACGGTGCGGGCATCCATTGTCTTCTGGTCCGCGGACTCCTGCCCGCTGGCCACCAGGCGGTCCCCGTCTCCCACATCCGAGAGGGTAATCTTTACGGCTTTCTTGGTGTCCGTCTCTCCTGGCGGCAGTCGCAGCAGGAAACTCTTGTCCGTGGTGTTCAGAACTATGGAATCGCCTTTATCGGACTTGACGGTGATCTGTTTGGCGCCGGCATTCACTCCCGTAACCGTGCCGGTCACGCGGGAGGCTGCGGCTGGAGCCTGCGCCCACGCGGGGGCACACGTAGCCAGTGCACTCAAGGTAATGAAGAGGAAGGACTTCATAAAATACGACCGTTGTTGCATCGTCTTAAAATCAAGGGGCGTTGATCCCGTCCGTAAGGTTACAGTTGTAGTGACAAGAGGATACGGGGAAAAAGGCAGATTGTGAGGAGGGGGGAAACCAGCCGGCTTTGAGGCTACGCTACCGGCGGCGGAGGGAGGGGAACTGGATCGCCGCGCAGGCTGTGCGCGCTACGCGGCTTTCCAGGAAAAACACAGCGGGTCGCGCTCTTAGTAGAGCGAGCCGCCCTTTTTCTCGGTGGTGTCGGTCTTCTTCTTGCTCTTCTTGCTCTTTTTCTCGGTCTTGGTCGTATCCTGGGCAAAGCTCACGGCCACGGTCGCGGTCAGGAACGACAGGGCAAGCATCAGCGTCATCAGTTTCTTCATGGTTGCGGTTCTCCTTTGGATTGAAACGAACATTTTGGAACTGTTTCGTCTGGGGCTATCATACCCAACCGCACATGAACGATCGCTTAATCCTCAATTAAAATCAGTTCATTTCTCCTCGCCGGAAGGCCTTTCCGTTCTGCTTCCACTCGAGTTTTGAAGGATATACGAGAATACGCAGCCTGCCCCTGCGAAAAAGTAATGTTTCGGACCACGAGCCGGTCATTTCACCACTCGCTCTTCTCTCTTTCATCGGGCAGGCAGATTTGTTTTCAGTGGGTTGTGGGTGGTAGGGCCACCGGCCAGGCCGGGTTTTCCAGTCCACGCCTGTTAACGTGGAATCGGGTATGAAGAAAGCGGATATTGCCAGGCGGATGGCTCGCGCGGCCAAGGTGAGTTCCGGTGAGGCGGCCGACCGGTTGGACCGGGCGGTCCGGGACATCCTCGCCAATTTGCGTCAAGGGAAGGAAACGGCATTGCCGGGTCTGGGCCGTTTCACCCACGGCGCCAAGGGACAAGTCGTTTTTCTGCAAGAGCGCGGAGATCGACATGAGTGAGATCTCCGCCGTGCAACAGTTGGCGCAGATTGTGGTTCGCGGCCTGGCGGAAGGAAAAACCATTGAGATCGACGGTCTCGGCATCTTCTATCCGGACCCGGCGTGCGGTTTCAGCTTTGAGCCGCGAACCGCGCCTCAGGTGTTCCTTGCGTACGTTAAGGAAGACGAGGCTCTGGCCGTACAACTCTACGACACGCTGGAATCGGCGGGCTTCAGTCCCTGGATCGACGTGCGCAAACTGATGCCGGGGCAGAACTGGCCGCGCGCCATCGAAACGGCCATCGAGACTTCGGATTTTTTTCTACCCTGCTTCTCCCGAAATTCGGTCAGCAAATGGGGCGGTTTCCAGGCAGAGATCCGCTACGCTCTGGACTGCGCCCGCCGCGTCCCTTTGGACGAGATTTTCATTGTTCCTCTGCGCCTCGACGACTGCCGCGTCCCACGCCGGATCCAGCGGGAACTCCAGTATGTCGACCTGTTCCCGGACTGGACGGCTGGCGTTCGCCAGGCCGTGTTCACGATGCAGCGGGAACTCCAACGACGTGCACGTGCGCACACCTGCGGCAAATTGCTCAATTTGGATATTTGAGGGTCCCAAAGTCTGTTATATTCCTCACAGTCGAACGGATAACCGATGAACGTCGCCACAGGACGAAGTGCTTATCTCCGTAGCTCTTACCTCCATCCGATCGGAACGAGTGCGCACCGAAGGCCGTGTTTTGAAGCGTGGCTGCCCGCGTGCTCAAGGCACAACATGAAGCAGCGCATCACCCCAAGCCTCGGAGTCGGTTTGTTTTTTCTCGCCCTGGCAGGGAGCGCCGGGACGTCTTTAGCTCAGCCGGTCATCGTGAACGGAGCCTCCTATGACTCCACCGCGCCGATCCCGCCGGGATCGTTCGCAACCGCCTTTGGCCAGAATCTATGCGGGCAAACTGCTACGGCGCAACTGAGTGCTTCCGGCCAATATCCCACCACCCTGGGCGGATGCTCGATGACTGTCAACGGAATCCCCGCGATGCTGACCTATGTTTCCTCCGGGCAAATGAATCTGGTGGTTCCCCAGACCGTGGGGATGGGAACGGCGAGTGTGGTCATGAACAGCGGGAACGGGGCGGCGAACGGCTCGATGACCATCGGCGCCGCCGGTCCCGGCGTATTTTCCCTGGATGGCACGGGGATGGGAAATGGCGCCATGCTTCTGGGCACCACCTGGCAAATGGGTCCATTCAGCACCAACACCGACGGACAGCCCACACCGGTCTCCCTCTTCCTGACCGGCATGGACCTCTCGACAGCGCCAGCGGTCATGGTGGGGGGCATGGCGGCGCAGGTGACATTCTATGGAGCAGCGCCCGGTTACCCCGGTCTTCAACAGATCAACTTCACCATTCCCGCGAACATGGCGGGTGTGGGGCGGGTTCCGGTTACGGTGACTTCGAGCGGACAGACCAGCAATGTCACCTACATGAGCATCCTCCCGACCACGGCGATGATGCAGGGGATGCCGGGCTGGAACTCCGGAATGATGGTGGGTGAGGACCTGCCCCGCGGCGCGGAAATGAGCTCGGTTGCCGTGAATCCATCCAACAACACAGCCCTGGTGACCGACGAGGCAGGCGATGCGATGCGCGTGATTTCGCTGAGTTCGAATGCGACGCTCGCGACCATTTCGCTGCCCGCGGGATCGCAAGCGGACTCGGTGGCCGTCAACTCCGCCGGCACGCTGGCTGCCGTGGCCCTTACGGAGAAGGGCTCGATCGCGCTCATCGACCTGACTCAGAATCAGGTTTCCAGTGTGATCGGCACGGGATATTATGCGTGCCGCCTGGTGTTCACCGGGACCAACCTGCTGGTTACCAACGGAGCCAGCGGCACCGTCACGGTAATCGACACAAGCACCGGCCAGGTCACCAGGACCGTGAACGTCGGCTTCGGCCCCAGCGGCATCGCCGTCAGCGGCAACACCGCCGTGGTGGCGAACATGCAGGGCGGCTCGATTTCGCTGATCGATCTGACGGATTACACAGTCGCGACCGTCAGCCTGCCGGTTGGTTCCCGTCCGGGTGAAGTTGCCATCTCCGCGGCGGCCAACAAAGCGCTGATCACCAATCCCATGGGCAACAACGCATTTCTCCTGACGCTGGATACGCATCAGGTCACGCAGGTGAACCTGGCGACAGCGAGCGGTATGGGACCGGGCGGGGTGGCCATCAACGGATCGCTCGCCTTTGTAGCGGACCAGATGGCGGCAACCGTCTCCGTTCTGGATTTGACCGCGGCAAGCGTCCTCAAGACGTTCCCGGTCGATCCCGGCCCCAGGGCTCTGGCGGTGAACGCAGCCAAAAATCAACTCCTGGTGCTGTGCCAGGGTACCGGAACGCTGGATCTGGTGGATCTTGGCAGTTATGCGGTGACCGGACGGATCAATGCCACCAGCGGAACCGCCTCCGGGAACTGGGTTCTTCCGGCCGTCGCCTCCATCACCCCGAACACCGCGAAAATCGGAAGCAGCTTTACGCTGACCATCGGCGGGTCCAACCTGCAGGGCGTCACCGGCCTGGGCTTTCGCGCTTTCGGAACCGGAATGGGCGGCGGCATGATGGGCGGCGGCGGATCGACTGCGGGAGACGACCCGAACATCAAGGTCACAAACTTCAGCGTGAATGCCAATGGAACCCAAATCACGGCCTCCGTGCAGATTCTGCCATCGGCGACAGCGGGCACCCGGCAGATCCGCCTGGGCACCAGCCACGGTGACATGATGGGACCGCTGAATTCCGCGGTGTTCACCGTTACCCAATAGGTGGTTTGCGCGCGACGCTGTCCACGGCGCGACGGAGCCGCGCGTTGACGTCCCCGGCCACCGCTTCCATGGCCGGGTTGCCGACCACGGACAGCATCTTGGCTGCGTCCACCGCTCCGGCGAAGACATTGCCGTCGCGCTCATAGACAATGGCATTGCAGGGAAGCAGCAGTCCGAGATTGATCTCCTGCTGGAGCGCCTGGTAGGCCAGCGGCGGATTACAGGCGCCCAAAATCACGTAGCGTGGAAATTCGACGCCCAGCTTTTCCTTCAACTTCGCCTGTATATCGATGGCGCAGAGGACGCCGAAGCCCTCGCTCTTGAGTCCGGCTTCCAGCCGGGCTAGCGCGTCGTCGAACGGAAGGTCCACCTTCGCGACGTACCCATATTCCAAATCCTGGGAAGTGTGCATGAAATTCGCTCCTGTTCAGAGAATAACTTCCGGGCTAACCGTCAAGCTCCGCCACCGACCCCAGCATCCAGCGATTCAGACCGCTCCGCCCATGGGTGCCTATGACAATCAGGTCCGCCTTCTGCGAGATCGCCGCTTCTCGAATGGCATCGGCGGGAAGCGCCCCCAGCGCACCTTCCGCATACGCCAGGGATTCGCGGAATTCCTTCTGCAACTCCTCCAGCCGGCCGGAAGTGACGTAAGGGGGCGCCTCAAACCAGTTGGCGTACAGCGCGGTCAGACTGCCATGTCCGCAATGCTCCCTGAGCAGGGATGCGGTACGAAGCGCATGGGCGGAAATTTCGCTGAAATCAACCGGGACAAGAATTGTTTCGAACGGATGTGCGTGCATAACGGGCTCCACTGACGATGATGCAGCGCGGCCGAACAAGGTGACGGCCCGGCTTCGGAGAGTGGCAATCTATTTGGGCGAACCCGGCTGCCCGGCCATCATTCTGCCCCGTCCGCCCCTCCAGGGACCGCCCCGCCAGAGCGGCCGGCCGCTGTCGTCTCTCAGCTTCAACTTCTTCTTCTCCTGAGTCAGGGTGACTTGGATGGCGACCACGCTGTCCGTCTGTTTGTAACCCGTGAGGGACACCTCCTGGCCCGTTTTGGGGCTGAAATTCTCGGCGATCAGGTAATGCATCGGGCCGAGGTAGACTTTGGTGGTTTCATTTCCGTGCTTCACTTGCAGATATGGCGTGCCTTGGCCGGGTGCGATCTGCACCTCGCCGATAACGCCGCTGATATCCACTACCGGATTCGCGGCGATGGGCGCCGGGGAGCCAGCCTGCCACTGATTTCCCGCTGCGCAGCACTGTCCCCCGCCCCAGCCTCTCCCCATCTGGGCCGCCAGGGGTATGCCCAGCGAGAGCAATGCGAAAAGACCAGCAATTCGAATCATGTACGACCTCCACGTATGACTCAGGCATCCCGCGGGCCATGCGAATTTGTGCGTTAAGTCTTCTGTTCCCACAGGCGGATCGAACCAGGCCACGCAGGTCCTGCGCGCCCCTGCGGCCCTGGCGCGCGGCTGTTGCGCGGTCGGTCCGCGAACTCGCCGCGCAAGGCCAACCTTTTCAATACAAAAATTTCGGGCCTGATTGTGCGTTAACAGGCGCCGGAGGTTCCGAATTTCATGATCAGAAGAAGTTTTCACACCGCAATGTTGTTACTGGCGATGCCGGCTGCCGCCGTCCTTTGCCTGGCTCAGGGGCGCTACGGGCCGGGTGACGGAGCCGGGTCCGGTTCCACGTTGAACATGACCAAGGCGCAAACCGTCGCTGGAACGGTGAGCGCGGTCAATATCGGATATGGGATGCAATATCCTTCCATTGCCATCGGCAAGGTCCAGGTCAAGGTTGCCCCTGTCTGGTATCTGCTGGACAGCAACTTCGAAATCAAAACCGGCGATGCCTTGAGTATCCTGGCAGCCCCGGCCAACCTGGCTACCGATCCATACCTGTACGCCGTGGAAATCACCAACACCGCTACCAATCTGCGGATCGTTTTGCGCGATGCCCGCGGCGTGCCCCTATGGACCAGCCGGCAGACTTCCGGCACACCGCTTGCTGCCGATACTTGCCTGGCGGGCGCCACGGTGATGGTGGCATCCGGAACAGTTGAGCAATTCAACAGTGGCGTAGGCATTCAGATGCCGACACTAACAGTCAAGGTCTCGGATGGATCGCTACTTACCTTCAAACTCGGGCCGGAGCGGGTTCTGCTGGCGTTCGACCTGGAGTTGAAAGCCGGCGAGTCGGTTACCGTCAAGTATGCGGTGGCATCGTGCACCGGGGAGTCGATCGCCATGGCTGTGACCAATGCCGCCGGGGTCACGGTGGTATTGCGGGATGAACTCGGCCGGCCCGCCTGGCGCTGACCGCGGGGGCCGTCAGGACAGCCTGCCGGCCTCACTTTCCACGCCCCATGTCATCTATTACAATCGGTTTGAATCTCAGTATATAGAGCTGTGAACATCCGAAATACGGCATCTCGCGCCCTGCTGCCGCTGGCCATAGCCGCTCTGCCCCTGGTGTTGTTGTACAGCTCGATCCGTTTTAGTGATCGTGTTTCCCTCGCAGAAATCACCTGAGCCATGAGGACCCGGAGTCATCGTGCTGGAATACCCGGAGTCCCGGCCGCAACGCTGAAGTCTCCGCTTGACATGCGACGCTTGTCGCGCTTAAGATGTGACAAGTGTCGCAGAAAAACACGCAAGTCCTAGCCCGGCGGGAACGGGAAATCATGAACGCCGTTTTCGCCCTTGGCAATCGCGCCTCGGCGGAAGACATCCGCGCACGCCTGGCTGACCCGCCCGGCGATTCATCCGTCCGAGTCATGCTGGCGAGACTGGAAAAGAAGGGCTGCCTGAAACACCATCAGGACGGGCTCCGCTATCTGTATTCGGCCACCATCTCACCGGCTGTCGCCAAACGCACGGCGCTGCAGCAGTACGTGCAGACGTTCTTCGGCGGCTCGCTGCGCCGGATGATGACCGCCCTGGTGGCCGAGTCGTCGTTTACAGATGACGAACTCGACGCGCTCAAAGAAGAAATCGACCGTGTTCGCGACGAAAGGAAGAAGCAGTCATGATGCCCGCTATCAATCAAATAGTGCTCGCGGTGAGCGGTTCGCTGGCCGCGTCGATGGTTGTGAAGGCTACGCTACTGGTGACGCTGGGTCTCATCGGCTCGGCAATTGCGGGCAGAAGCCGCGCGTCCGTGCGCCACTCCCTGCTGGCTGCAACGTTCGGTGTCCTGCTGCTGCTGCCGGTTGCAGCGATCGTCGCTCCGCCGGTCCGCCTGGTGGTGCATGTCGCGGAGCAGAAGCGGGCCCCGCCAGCCTTGCCGGGAGCCGCCTTCCCGAGTTTGGCCGTGACTACACCCAGCGTTTCGGTGGCGCCACGGCAAGCTTCCAGGCTCTCTCTTCCTTCTCTGCTGCCGGCGGCTTGGCTCGGCGGGTTGGCGCTGTTCCTCACGCCCGTGATTCTGGGACTGTGGCGGGTGCGTTCTCTGCGCCGGTCGGCCCTGCCTTCGCCCAACGGACAATCGCTCGCGGACCGTCTTGCGCGGGACGCAGGCATCCGCCGCCGCGTCGAGGTGCTGCAGCACGAAGATCTGCCGGGACCGATGACCTGCGGCGTGCTGCATCCGGCCATCGTGCTGCCCCATGAGTCCCAGACCTGGGACGCCGGCGACCTGAACCGCGCCATCGTGCACGAACTGGAGCACGTGCGGCGCGCCGACTGGGCCACTCAATGTCTTGCGCGCATGGTTTGCGCGGCGTACTGGTTCCACCCACTGGTCTGGATGACATGGCGCCGGCTCTGTCTGGAGGCGGAACGCTCCTGCGACGATGCAGTGCTCGGAGATTCGGAGGCGACCGCCTACGCGGATCAATTGGTGGGACTCGCCCAGCGGCTGTCGTCCGCCGGGGAGTCGCCCCTGCTGGCGATGGCGAACCGGTCCGATCTGGCGACGCGCGTCGGCGCCGTCCTGGACGACCGGCAGCCGCGCGGCCGCGCCGGGACCCTTACGGTCGCACTCGCTTGCGCTGCCGCGGCGATGCTGGTGGTCACGGTGTCGCCTTTCCGCATGGTTGCCGCGCCCCCGACCTCCGCGCCCGTAGCTGAGTCGGCGCCTGTATCTCAGCCTGCAAGCGAGCCCGCCCCGCAAACCCCAAGCCCCGCGCCCCAAACCGGACCCGCGATCAACCTTCGGGTCCGGTCGAATCTTGTGATGGTGGACGTCGTCGTCACGGACCTCGCCGGAAACAGCATCGACGGGCTGGGTGCGAGGGACTTTGTGATCACCGAAGACGGTGTAGGCCAGAACATCAGCACCTTCGAATTCCACAGGGTGACTATGTCTCCAGAGCCAGCAAACGCTCCGAAGAGTTACTATCTTCTCGGCTACTACACCAGCAATCAGAAGCAGGATGGACAGTTCCGCAGAATCCAGGTGATCGACAAGGCGGATACTACTGCCAAACTGGACTATCGCGGCGGATACTACGCCAGCCAACAGTTCGCTCCACCGGCTGATGCTCCCGCTGGAGCCGGTGGGGTCCTGCCGCCCGCAACGCTGCCGCCGGGCAGCAAGCCGCCAATATTGATTTTCAAGAAGGAGCCGGAGTATTCGGAAGCGGCACGCAAGGCGAAATACCAGGGCAGCGTCATTCTTTACGTCGAGGTTGACGAGACCGGCCAGCCAAACAACATCAAGGTGCTGCGCAGCCTGGGCCTCGGGCTGGATGAGAAGGCCATCGAAGCCGTGAAGCAATGGAGGTTCAAGCCTGGCACGGCAAACGGTGTCCCCGTCACCATGCCGACGCAAGTGAAAGTGGATTTCAGCCTGCTATAGAATGCGGGTTAGTGCTTCTCTTCCAGCATGGCCCTGAGGCCGGCGATTTCCTTTTTCAGCTTCTGCTCGCGGCTCACCATCATCAGGACATAGACCACCAGGATGAGCCAGGCGGCGATCAGGCCGTAGCTGAGGAATTCGTAGTTGTGCTGGAGGCGCTGTTTTTCCAGCAGGATATCTTCCACCGAAGGTTGCAGAAGAAGCGCGAAGGAAGTGATCAGATGCATTTCGATTGCCTCACATGGAATGCGCCAGGCGGCGCAGATAGTCAAGTTCGCGCTGCGATTCTTCCTGCCGCAGCCGGGTCATGGTGAGTACAGCGCCGATCAGCAGCATGGCCAGCATGTTCCACAGGAAGTAGGGCAGCCAGTCCGACGGGAAACTGCCGCCGCCCCAGAAGACGGGCTGCGGATGCTGCGTGCGCCACCACTTGATGGAGAAGATCACGATGGGCACGTCGATGAAAGCGAAGATCGAAAACACGGCCGCGAACGTCGCACGCTGTGTGGGCTCTTCGATGGCGTGCCGCAGCATCAGGTAGCCGGCGTACAGCAGCCAGCAGACCAGCGCCGAAGTCAGGCGCGCATCCCAGGCCCAGTACACGCCCCAGATCACCCGCCCCCACAGCGATCCGGTCACCAGGTTGGCGGCCAGAAAAGCCAGCCCCACTTCGGTGACGGCCACCGCCAGCGCATCGTAGAAGAAATTCCTGGTGACCAGGAACAGGACGCTGGCAATCAACGCCACCGCGGCCGCCGTCAGCGCGGTGATGGCGACGGGCACGTGGAAGAAGATGATCTTGAAGATGGCGCCCTGGTTGACTTCATCCGGTAGTCCCATGATGTGGATGATGTCGTTGATCAGAATCAGAATGGCTAAGGCGCCAAGACCGTACATGATTTTGTCACGCATATTTGTCTATCCTACTAACACCGTCTCCACCAGGAAGAGGGAAACGGCGGTATACACCACGTCGAAACCGATCAGCACCTTGAGCCAGACTACCGTATCGGGGGCGATCGGAGTCCCGGCCACCAGGCCGGAAGTCAACTGCATGGCGCCCATCAGGGGCGGGATCAGAATCGGGTAAGTGAGCATGGGCAGCATCACTTCGCGCAGCCGGATATTTACGGTAAGAGCGCTGAAGATAGTGCCGATAATGGTCATGCCCCAGCTTCCCAGCACCAGTACGAGCATCAGTTCGGGAAACTGGCGGGTCCAATGCACGTTGGAAAAAATACCGAACACCGGCAGCGAGATCAACTCCACCGCCATCACCAGGACGAAATTGGCGATGGCCTTGCCCAGGAACAGGGCGGCTCCCGAAATCGGCGCGGCGATCAGGGCATCCAGGCAATCGTTGGGCAGTTCGCGAGCGAAGCTGCGATTTAGAATCAAGGTACCGGCGAAGGCGAACACGATCCACAACAGGCCGCCGGCCATCTGCTGGGTGGTCTCTTCGAAGGAATCGAAAGCGAAGCTGAAGAGCAGCAGGATCACCAGCGCGAATGCGAATGACGAATTGACCGCTTCCTTGGTTCGGAGTTCCGCGCGCAGATCTTTGACGGTGATCACAAAAGCCTGATGAAAAAATCCCATCAACCCTCACCGTATCGCGCGTAAACATAACCGGGATCGGAAATCATCTCCGGCGTGCACGGGCCGTGAAATGCCACCTGACCGCGGTTCAACATCGCGACGTGCGAAGAAAGCTCGAGCGCTTCCCGCAACTGGTGGGTCGACATCACAATGGTTTTGCCCTGCGCGAGCGCTTCCCGCAGCAGGCGCTGGAGCACGGCGATGGCCTTATCGTCCAGCGCGGTGAATGGCTCGTCCAGCAGCAGCACGCTGGGCTCGTGCAGAAAGGCGCGGGCCACCGCCAGGCGCTGCCGCATACCGCGGGAGAACTCGCGGACCAGGCCGCTGGCGACGCGCGCCAGGCCGGTGCGCTCCAGCCACTCGGTGGCGGAGGCGCGCGGGTCGGGCAGGTTGTAAAGCTGGCCGTAGAGCTTCAGGTTTTCGAAGGCGGAGAGTTCGTCGTAGACGGAGATGCCGTGGCCTATGAAGCCGATCTGCCGGCGTGCATCGGTTTCGCGCGGCTCTCTGCCGAAGATGCGGACCTGCCCTTTGCCGGGGCGATTGAAGCCGGCGATGATGCGCAGGAGCGTGGTCTTGCCCGCGCCGTTGCGGCCGATCAGGGCCAGGCAGGAACCGCGCGCGGCTTCCAGCCGGATGTTCTTGAGTGCGGGGTAATCGCCGTAAAACTTCCAGACGCCATCAACCGCGACCGCGCTCATGCGTCTCCTTGCCGCCGGCGGGCGCATGGGAACGATACAGCAGCACGAAGCCCAGCGCCAGGATGCCGAGCGTAAGTCCGAGGATCGGCCAGACCTGGCCGTACACCCGCGGCATGATCTGCTCGATTTGCGGTCCGCTGCTGTCCGCCTGGTCGGCGGAGGCATCCGCGGTGGGAACGGCAGCGCCCGAAAGTTTGATGTTGTACGTATTGGTCTGGAGGCCGAAGATGCGCGCCTGGGTGCGCGGCTCCTGGCCCAGATCCTTCAGGTTCTGTCCTTCCAGCGTCACGCCGTTGGGCACAATCAGGTAAGTGTTTTCGTCATCGCTGGGGATCTTACCGGCATAGGGCGCGCCTTCCGTGTAAGGCACTGAGTAAGTCAAGTCGAAGCGTGTTTCGCCAGGTTTGATTTCGAACTTACCCACGTAAATATTGGGCTGGGACGTCTTTTCGGTCGGAACCGGTACGGGCATGCCATCCGGAGCGGAACCCTTCACGTCTACGTTGCCATTGGCCTCTTTGGGCAGGAAGAAGCGCAGCGTGCCGTTCTGTGGATCGGCCCAGGTGGTTTTGCCCTTGTTCTCGTAGAGCAGCGTCTCGTTCACCGTCAACTGGCCGCCGTTCGGTTCCATGAGAATCATGTGCTTGGAGACCTTGGCGGCGCCCTGCGACTTACTGGCGTTATAAATGCTGATACCGATATCGGTGGTCGGAGAACCGGGCGGCATCATGTGGTTGTAAGTGATGCCGTCCTGTTCCACCCGCAGCATGGAAGGACCTTGCGCCGCGGGCGCCTGGTTGATGCTGAAGTTACCTTGCGCATCGGTCTGGGCCTTATCGACCGGCTCCATGCCGCCGGCGCCGAACTTATAGAGAGTGACGGTGACATTCGCGGCCGGTTTGCCGGTGGTCTGGTTGTTGATGGTGCCGGTGATGGCGGCAAGGGCGGGAAAGGCCGCGGCCAGCAATAGAAGGATCTTCATGCTTTCACCACCTTCATGGGTTTGCCGCATTCGCCGCAGAACTTCAGGTTGGTTTCGAACTTCGCGCCGCAGGAATCGCAGACGAATCCGGTAGGGGCGGGCGGGGGAACGGCGGCGGCCGGCTTGGCGGACTTCACGTTGCCGTTCAATTGCGCTTTCAGGCGATCCACTTCAGACAGGACAGCGGCCAGTTCCTTCTGCAGGTCTTGTTTGGTGCTTTGGTAATCGGCATCGGAGAGTTTGCCGACGCGATATTCGAATTGCAGGTCGCGGAGATTTTCGTAAATGGCGGCCTTGCGCTCGTCCAGGTGGGCGAAAGGAGACACCGGTTCCGGTTCGGGGAGATCGTTAGGCCGGATCCCCAGGATAAACGCGATGACGGCGATCGCGATAACGCATGTAACGACGATTATCAAAACTAATCCACCTAATGTTGGACGTTCGGCCGAGTAGAAAACTTCAAACAGATTATGGGCCGCAGAGGAACGCAGATGAACGCGGATAAGATCTTGTTTTTTTGTGTTTATCTGCGTTCATCTGCGGCCAATTCCTATTCCAGGTCCGCCATTTCTTTTTCGATCTGGTCCTTGTACTTCGCCAGGGCCGGGTCGTCCAATTCGATCGGTCCGATCTCAGCCATGGGTTTGGGTTTGCGATATTTCCTGACGAACAGCCAGATCACCATCAGACCAAACCCGACCGAGACGTACGGCACGATCCATCCGAAGGCGCTGGGAGGAGCCAGGAAGATCCCAGGGCCGTAATCCTGTATAAACGCCTGGACGATCTGCTGATCGCTCATGCCCACGTTCTGCATGCGCGCGATCCGCTCTTTGGCGGGCTTGGAAAAGCCGCATTCGAGCATACTGCAGGTCGCTACCGAATCTTTGCATCCGCACTGGCATTGCAGGCGCATGCCCACGCGGCGAACGTCCGCGCTCGGGTTTTCCGAGGCGGTCTGCGCCAGTGCGGCAATCGCGATGACAAAGGCCAGGAGGCTAATTCTTAACCGTTGCATGTGTCTTGGTTATACCTACAACCTGAGTGCGGGCGTACTGCATTTTCACTTTGCTGGGAACCAGGCAGACGAAGGTGCCGCCAATCAGCACCAGGCCTCCGATCCAGATCCAGCTTACCAGCGGAAATACGTAGGCCTGAATCACGGCGCGCTGGTTATCGTCGCTCATGCCGCCGAAATTCAGATAGAGGTCTTCGTTGGGGCGCTGCCGGATGCCGACTTCGCTGGTGCCCTGCCGGCTGGCCTTGTAAAAGCGCTTTTCCGGTTCCAGCGTGCCCAGCGCATTGCCGTTCTTGGTGACCTGCATGTAAGCGCGGTGCCAGGCATAATTTTCGTTATCGCCCTGCTTCAAGTCCACCATCTTGAGATTGTAGACGCCCACCGCCATGCTGTCGCCGACGTTTAGTTCCTTCACCGAAGCCTGATTGAAAGCGTGGCCGGTGAAGCCGATGAACATCAGCACGATTCCCATGTGGACCAGGTACCCGCCGTAGCGGCGCGTGTTGCGATGCGTCAATTCGACAGTGGCGCGCAGCAGGTTCTGTCCGGTCTTGCCGGCGATGGCGCGCGCGCCCTTATAGAATTCCATGATTACCGTGAGGGCCACGAAGAGGCAGAAGCCGAAGGAGATCAGGGCGTAGAAGTTGCGGATGCCGGCCGCGAACAGACTCGCCGCCAGCACGACCGCGGCAATGCCGGGCCATTGGAAATTGCGCCGCAGGCTCTCCACCGACGTGCGCCGCCAGGCGAACAGCGGACCTACACCGGTGAGGATCAACAGGAACAGGCCGATAGGGACCATGAGCCGGTTGTACCAATCGGCATCCAGCGAGATCTTGTCGCCCGAGATAGCTTCGGAGATCACCGGGAACAGTGTGCCCCACAGGACCGCGAAGCAGCTTGCCAGCAGGATCAGGTTGTTGAAGAGGAAGCTGGATTCGCGCGAAATCACGCTCTCCAGTTGCGATTCGCTTTTCAGGTATTCCAGCCGGTCGAGGATCAGATAGATGGTAGCGGCGATGCCGATGGCCAGGAAGCTGACGAAATATTTTCCGATGGAAGATCGCGCGAAGGCGTGCACCGATTGCACCACGCCGGATCGCGTGAGGAACGTTCCCAGGATGCAGAGGAAGAAGGTGGTGCTGACCAGCACCATGTTCCAGACCTTCATCATGCCCTTCTTTTCCTGCATCATCACGGAGTGCAGAAAGGCGGTGCCGCTGAGCCAGGGGAGCAGCGAAGCGTTTTCCACCGGGTCCCAACCCCAGTAGCCGCCCCATCCCAACACATGGTATGCCCAGGCCGCGCCCAGCATGACACCGGTACTTTGGAAAAGCCACGTGACCAGGGTCCAGCGGCGCGTGGTGAAGATCCAGTTATCGCCAGGCTGTTTGGTGATCAGCGAACCCATGGCGAAGGCAAAGGGGACCGCGAAACCCACGTAACCCAGGTAAAGCATGGGAGGGTGGATCGCCATGGCGGGGTATTGCAGCAGCGGGCTCAATCCGTTGCCATCCGGCACGGCCACGATCAGCTTATCGGTGGCCAGCATCTGGAAGGGGCTGGCCACGAAGTTGTTCAGAATAAGGAAAAAAGTCTGGATGGTGGTCAGGACGCCGATCACCCACGGCATCATGTCGCGATGCCGGCGGCGATTCGTAAAGACCACAACCGCGGCGTAGCTGGAGAGCAGCCAGCTCCAGAACAGCAGCGAGCCCTCCTGTCCACCCCACCACGCGGCGTATTTGTAGAGCGTGGGCATGGCGCGATTGCTGTGCTCGGCCACGTAAGCGAAGCGGAAATCTCCGGTCATCAGGGCATAAACCAGGATGCCCGAGGCAATGGTCATCAAAACCCAGACCGAATAAACTGCTCGTTCGCCGCTAACTATAAGAAAAGGCTTGTTTTTTAAGCGCCCCACCACGCACGCCACGGTGGCGTACAAGGCGACGCAAAAGGCCAGCAGTGTGGCCAACGAACCCAGATTTTCCATATCCCCTCGCTAGATGGTGCCTTTACCGGTGTTGATGTTCGGAGCGGTGCCGGGCGCCAAAGACCCCGGCTTGGCCTCGTATTTCGAGGCGCACTTGGCCTGAATGCGTGCGGCGCGGAAGACGCCGTCGTGGTCGAGTTTACCGTCGGCGAGCGCTTGGGCACCGTCCTTGAACGTATCCGGCAGCGGGTCGGTGCCCGTGTAGATGACGGTCATTCGCTCTTTGTCCTGAATCATGACGAATTGGGTCCGGTTCCCCACGCGCCGGATGGAACCGCTTTCCACATCGCCGCCCACCCGCAGATGTTGCGAGTATGCTTCATTGCCCATCTTGCCGACTTCCGAGATGGTCTTATAGTAGGTCTTCGTTTCGGACGCGCCGGCGAAAGCCAGCCATACCACAGTGCCGACCACAATGGTGATCAGGGCAGCGAATTTGGCGTATTTATTCATTCCATCCCTCTGAAATCTCAGTATACCCCCATTGGTTTGACGGATAATCAGACATTTTTGACTTTTTTGTGGTGGATTTCTACACCCCCTCACTTGTGGGGGATCGACTTGGCCGCACGTGGGAACGAACCCAATTTATAGCGACGTGCGCGGCCCTTGCGGGTTGCAGGAACATGTTCATCCTGAGGAGAATGGGTGCGCCAGAGCCGCTGGAAGTATAGGCCTCCGGAATTTTGTTATTTCCCGCACAGAGCAATCTGGAAAAGCCTGCAATCATACAGACAGGGGGGATGCGATTGCCGGATAACCGTTTCATGGACCCGCAAGGCCGCGGAATGTTGAGCCGTCTGCAGGCTTGGGTGAACCGCCAGATTTCAGGAACTGCCCCATCCGATCCGCTGTATCTCAGCAATCGGAGTCTGAAGGACCGCCTTAGGCCGTGGATAGCCGTCGGCACGCTTTTCGGTGCCCTCCTGGTGGGTTGGAAGATCGCGGTGCCTCACAGGCCGCCCGTCGCAAATGCGATTCCGTCGAACACGAAACTCGCCGCAATGTCGTTTTCCCGGTTCGAGAGCTCCAAGTTGGACGTTTTGGGGGTAGAAGTACTCGCCAACGGGTCCAAACTGGTGGGCACGGTGAGAAACAAAACCGGCAACGTGATTGCGCTCGGTCGTCTGTCGTTCGAGTTGCAGGATTCCGACGGGCAGTTCACCGGCGCGACCGGGACCGATCTGACACAGATCCAGCCGGGCGAAATCACCAGATTCGAGTTGCCCATCAGGCAGCCGGATACCAGGGTAGCCCTGGTGACCGGAATTTCCGTGCAGTAACCGGCTCAAGACCGGGGCACCATCACCAGTCCGGCCGCGCCGACGATTCCCGATTTGTCGGCCACCTGCTGTTCCACCAGCGGCACTTCGCGGCCCAACAGGTTCCGCGAACGGCGCCACACCTCCTCCTGCAAGGGCACCATCAGGTCGGCTCCGGCATCCGCCACGTGGCCTCCGAGGATCACCAGTTCCGGATCGAACACGTGAAGCAGTCCCGCGATGGCGGCGGCCAGTCTGCCGATGGCTTTGGAGACGATGGACTGGCACAGGTCGTCGCCCTCGCTGGCCGCCTGGAAGATAGTCCGGCAGGTGGCCAGTTGGGGATGGTCGCGGAACAGTTGCGTCAAGGTGGAACTGCAGCCGCGATGCACGGCCGCCCAGGCTTCGCCTTCGATGGCGCGCGCCGAAAACACGGTTTCCAGGCAGCCGCGATTGCCGCAGGCGCAGCGGGGACCGTCGGGTTCGATGGTCATGTGGCCCAGGTGGCCGGCAACACCGGTATGGCCGCGCAGCACCTGGCCGTTGGCCAGAACCGCGCCGCCCACGCCCATTCCCAGAGTCAGCATCAGGGCATTCTGGAGACCGCGCGCCACGCCCCAGACCATTTCGCCGGCCAGGGCTACGCGGGCCGCGTTATCGGCGAATACCGGAACGTCGGCCGGCAGTCCCACCAAATCGCTCAGGCGCAGGCCTTCAAGGAAATGCAGCGTCCCCGGTAGAATCTCCACTTGCGTGCTGTCTGGATTGATGATGCCTTTGCATCCGACGCCCACGCCCGCGGGGTGTCCGGTGGCCTCCAGCAGCCAGTGAATGGCGTCATGCAGGGCAGGCAGGAAACTCTCCAGATCGTTGGGCGTTGGAATGGTGCGGGATGCCAGGATGGCGCCCCCTTCATCCACCATTCCCGCCTTGACCTGCGTGCCGCCAATGTCGATCCCGAGTACTACCATGAGGCCTCCCGCGGGCTATACGCCGGTAACGCTCCAGCCCGCATCCACAGTTATCACATCGCCTGTGATCGCACGCGAATCCGTTCCCAACAGGAACAAAGCGGCGCGCGCCACGTCCTCCGCATCCACCATTCCGGCGGCAAGCGGCTGCTTCTTCGTCAGAAAATCGAGTAACTCCGCATTGGCTTGCGAACGCTCGCTGGCCGGCGTGCGCACTAGGCCGGGGGCGATCGCGTTGACGCGGATTTTGTGCGGCGCATAATAGGCCGCCATGGAGCGGCTCATGGCCACCACCGCGCCTTTAGCGGCAGCGTAGGCGTGAGTGTCGAAATGGCGGGGTTCCGGGGCTTCCGCCAGGACGCTGCCCATGTTCAGAATGGCGCCGCGAATGCCGTCAGCCTGCGGTTCCTGCTGGAGCATGCGACCGATCGCCGCGCGCGACATCTGAAACGTGACTTTCAGATTCTGTTGCAAGGTGACGTCCCAGCCTTCATCGCTGCATTGGTGCACGGGGCCGTCTCCAAAGCGCCGGCCGCTCAGGCCCGCGGCATTGAACAACGCATCCACCCGTCCGAAACGCGACAGGCAGACGCCCAGGATCGAATCGGCGGAGTTCGCCAGAGAGAGTTCGCCCACCCAGCATTCGGCGCCGGTGGCGGCCGCCAGTTCCCAGCCGGAATCAGGATCGGAGGTGGCGATTACCAGGCGCGCGCCGGCCTCCGCCGCCAGCCGTGCGGTGGCTGCGGCGATACCCGAAGAAGCTGTCACGATGAGCACTTTCCCTTGCATGGGCGGCAGTCTCAATGTATCAGCCTGCGCCCACGCGATGTAGTTTCATCAGGTTCGTGGTGCCGGGGCGGCCCACCGGCTGCCCGGCCATGAAGACGACCAGTTGATTGCGCTGCAGGTACCCGCCGTCCACCATCACGCGGTCCATCTGCGCGAGCATCTCATCGGTATTGGAAACGTCCGGCGCCAGGATGGGCACCACGCCGTAATTCACCGCCAGTTGCTGCGCGGTGGTGTTGTGCGGAGTGATGGCGAAGATGCTCACCGGCGGCCGGTAGCGCGAGACCAGGCGCGCGCTGGAACCGGTGGAGGTGAAGACCACGATGGCGCTCGCGCCCGAATCGCGCGCCGCGTGGTAGGCTGCGTCCGCCAGAATCTCGGCGTTGGTGGGATTGGCCGAATGCGGCGGGTCCTGATAGCCGCGGCTTCGAATGGAGGCTTCGGCTTCGCCGGCGATGCGCGTCATGAAGCGTGTGGCTTCCACGGGATACTTACCTTTCGACGTTTCGGCGGAGAGCATGACCGCGTCGGTGCCATCGTAAATTGCGTTGGCCACGTCGCTCACTTCGGCGCGCGTGGGCGTGGAGTTTTCGATCATCGATTCCAGCATCTGGGTCGCGGTGATGACGAAGCGGCCCTTGCGGCGCGCCCGCCGGATGATGGATTTCTGGATGCGGGGGACCTTTTCGAGCGCCGTCTCGACGCCCAGGTCGCCGCGGGCTACCATCACGCCATCGGTAGAGTCGAGGATCGGTTCGATATTGTCCCAGGCCTCCGGCTTTTCGATTTTGGCGATGATGGCGATGGGGCGCTTGCCCAGGCGGTCGCGCAGTTGACGTACGTCGTCGGCATTCCGTACGAAGGAGAGCGCCACCATATCCACGCCGGCATTCAGGCCGAAATGCAAATCGGCCAGGTCCTTTTCGGTCATCGAGGGGATGCTCACCTGCACGCCGGGAAGGTTGATGCCCTTGTTATCGCCGATGGCGCCGCCGCAGATCACTTCCGTGCGCACGGAGATTCCGTCCGTCGTCAGGGCGCGCAACTCGATGGCGCCGTCGGCCAGCAGGATGCGGTCGCCTTCCTGCACGTCGCGGGCGAATTTGGAATATCCGGTGCACGCCAGAGCGGCCGTGCCCAACACTTCCTCGGTGGTGATGATGAATTCCGAGCCCACGGTTAGCGTGCAGCCGCCATTTTCAAACCGGCCCAGGCGGATTTTCGGTCCTTGCAGGTCCAGCAGGATGCCGGCATGCAAACCCGTCTCCGCGGCGGTGCAGCGAACGGCTGTGACGCGGGCGGCGTGATCTGCGGTGGTGCCGTGGGAAGCATTCAGGCGGAATACATTGGCTCCGGCGGCCATCAGTTGTTTCAGAATTCCAGGTGCGTCGGTGGCAGGGCCCAGGGTAGCGACAATCTTGGTGTTGATATTTGGCATCCGGTATTTTCCATTGTGCCAGACGCTCGCCACCGACAGGAAATTTAAACCCGGTTGTCATCCCATCGTCACGTTCAACCGCTAGTCTGTGAAACACCAATCTTGAAGTTCTAATGCCCGGGAGGCTTAGTTTATGCAGGCAGACTTGTATCGCTGGAGCCGTTTGTTTGTTCTCGGCGCGTGCGCGCTCTTCTTAGGCGCCGGCGCTGTTCACGCCCAGGAAGGGACCGCGTCGATCGCCGGCGCAGTGGTGGACGTTGCCGGGAAAGCCATCCCGGGCGCGGCCGTATCGGTCAGAAACGAAACTAACGGCACCCTCAAAATGATCGCCACCGATGCAGAAGGCAAATTTTCGCTCAGCGGTCTCACTGAAGGCGTGTATTCGGTTGAGGCATCGGCGCCCAGTTTCACCACCAGCCGCCGCAGCGGCCTGAAACTGGCCGCGGGTGCGTCCCAGAGCGTTTCACTCACGCTGAATGTCGGCGAGTTGGCCCAGAGCATCACGGTCGAAGGGACGGTTTCCGTGGCGGCGGAGACCTCACCGTCGCAGAACACGCTGGAAGCGCGTTCCGCAAGGTCCGAAATCAGTCCCGAGTTTATTCAGAATTTTGCCTCGCCGGTCGCGGATTACACCGAGTTGCTGCAAATGTCGCCTGGGACGTTCAGTGTGAATCCGAATGGAGTGGGACTGGGCGACAGCAAGACTTATTTCCGCGGCTTCAAGGATGGCCAATATACCATGGCCGTTGACGGTATTCCGTTCAACGACACCAATGACCCGACGCACCATTCGTGGGCGTTCTTCCCCAGCCAGTTTATCGCCGGAATCGATTTCGACCGCAGCCCGGGATCGGCGGCGACGATCGGCCCGCAGAACTTCGGGGGAACCATCAACCTGCTGTCGCGCAGCGTGGCCTACACCCCGGACATCCGGGCGACCGCTTCGTATGGATCATTCAACACCAGGATGCTCGCCCTGGATTTCGACTCCGGGCAGTTTGGCGGCACGGATAAGAAATCGAGCCTGACCATCAACCTACACCAGATGTTATCGGACGGGTATCAGACTTATAACTACCAGAAACGCGTCGCGGGATTCATCAAATACCAATACCGGCTGACGGACCGGACCACCTTCACTGCATTCTCGGGGCTGGTGGATTTGTGGACCAACACGCCCAACCTCAAGGGGCCTACGCGGGCCCAGGTGGCTCAGTTCGGAGACGACTACCTGATGAGCGGCGATCCCAACCAGGCGAATTACTACGGATACAACTTCTATCACGTCCAGACGGACTTCGAGTACATCGGCGTGCACTCCGAGCTCGGCCACGGTTGGAAGCTGGACGACAAGGCGTATACTTACCGCTATTGGAACAAGCAGAACTACAACGGCAGTACGATCGGCGCAACCAGCGCGACGGACAAACTCAACGGCTATCGCAAGGTGGGCGATATCCTGTCCGTCAGCCACGAGACGACGCGGGGTGTCCTGCGGACCGGCATCTGGTACGAGTGGGCCTATACCGACCGCTACCAGATTCCGAGCAACCCACGCACCTGGGTGGATGCGGTTCTACCGAACTTCCACGAGCATTTCATCACTACGTCCATTCAGCCATTTGTGGAATATGAATACCGGGTTACTTCGCTTCTGAGCGTGACAGCCGGGGTCAAATTCTCCGATTACATTATGGACCTCAAGCAGTTCGCCGATAACGGAAAGACAGTGGGCAACCTGAATGGAGCGCCGTATGTGACGAATTCGGCGAACTACCACTCCTGGCTGCCGGCGATCGACGCGCGTTACAAGCTGAAGAGCAACTGGTCGGTATACGCGCAGTTCGCGGAAGGTTCCGTGATTCCGCCCAGCAGCGTGTTCGATTCGAAAAATGCCCTGGTGGCCGTTCTGCCGAAACCCACCATGGTGAAAACCTATCAGGGGGGATCGGTAGTGAAGTTCAATCGCTGGACCCTGGATTTTGACGCCTATTACAGCCACTTCCAGAATCCCTACCTCTCTGCCATCGACGCCACCACGGGTGAGTCTTACTTTAACCAGACCGGACCATCCAACACGAAAGGGGTGGAAGCGGAGAGCAACATCGCGCTCGGCGGCGGATTCAGCCTCTACGTCAATGGAACGTTGGGTAGAGCGCGGTATCAACAGACCGGCCTGTACGTGGCGAGCGCCCCGAAGGATACCGAGGCAGTGGGCCTGACTTACCAGGTGAGGGCCTGGGACGTGGGGTTCTTCAATAAGCGGGTCGGCACCATGTATAACGACAACGGCACTATCAACCAGGCGGTCCGTATCGATCCGTTTAACGTGACGAACCTGTTCATGAATTACACGTTCAAAGGCGAATCGGCATTGCGGGGGACCAAGATCCAGGTCGCGATCAACAATCTTCTGAACCAGCACAGCATCGTCGGCGTTGTCCCGGCGTCCACGGCCAGCAACCTTCCAGCCCAGGGCGATGTATTGACGCTGCTTCCGGCGCGCAGTGTTTCCGCAACGGTGACGTTCGGTTACGCGCCGAAGTGGTAGGAATAACCTCCCGGCCGGCGATTAATGCAACCGCAAATTGACCTTGCCGGCCGGGCCGTCATAGATCAGTTCGATCGAGCGGATGTTCTTCGCCTTCCCGCGGAACGGGAAAAAGATCAGGCCGGCCGCCGGGAGTGAGCGATCTCCCTGGGGCAACGCCGCCTTCTGAACCCGTTGCTGCATGGCCCGCTCCACTTCGATGGGAATGTGGACCGGTGGTGGGGGAGCGCTGTCCTGGCCACTGTCGCCGCCGGTGTTGATACCGGTCTTCGACTTCGATGCCGGGGGCTCTGGCGGCTGCCATTCGGGATCCTTCAGGGAGCGGAATACGATTCCGTATTGCACCGAGGCCGTGACAGGCGCTTTCTTGCCGGTGTTGATGCGCAGCGAGAAATCCTCGTGTGAGATTTTCAAGTGCGAATCCGGGGGCCCGAAGAATCCCACCTCGACGGCCACGAAATCTTCGGATGACAGCGTCGCTTCGGGAGTCGATATGGCGTGCTCGGTGAATTCAGCCGCGACGGTGAAGTCGCCAACCTTGGCATGCGCCTGATAATCCCCAGGCGTCGGCCGGGGAGGCAGGCCCTTGATCTGCGCATCCTTACCGGGCGCCTCCTGCGCCGGGGCCGTCTGGCAAAACGCGGCGCTGCTTACGACGAGGAGCGCGGCCAGTGTCTTGAGCGAAAACGAAGCCTGCATTTGATTCAATTTAACACGGGGATTTCAGTGATCGCGATCCGTTACCAGGTCGGTCACGGTCAGCAGGGCGCGCTGGTAGGGCGACTCCGGGAATTCATTGATGAGCCGGCGGGCCTTATCGGTGAACGCCTGGGCGCGCTCTTTGACGCGCTCGATGCCGCGGTACTTTTCGAGCAGCGAGAGGATGCGGGCGAAGGGGACTTCGTCATACGTGCGCTGCCGGAGGATGGTCTCCACCATGCGGCGCTCGGCGGGGGTGGCGCGCTCCAGCGCATAGACCAGCGGAAGGGTGACCTTGCCTTCGCGCAGATCGCCGCCCACCGGCTTGCCGAGAACTTTTTCCCGCGCGGTGAAATCCAGGACGTCATCCACCAACTGGAACGCCATCCCCAGATTCCAGGCATACTCGCCGAGTTTCTCATGGGTTTGCGGATCGGCGCGGGAGGCCAGAGCCCCCAGGCGCGCGCAAACCGAAAAGAGGCAGGCCGTTTTGCGGTCCACCAGTTCCATGCAATCGGCCTCGCTGATATCGATATGGCCGATGTGCTCCAGTTGCAGCAATTCGCCTTCGACCATCATCTGGGTTAGGCCGATCAGCAGGTCGAGAAACTGGAAGTTGCGTTCGCGCAGGGCAATCTGAAACGCCTGCATGTACAGCCAGTCGCCGGCCAGCACGCAGGTGTGGTTGCCCCACTTAACGTTGGTGGAAGCGCGGCCGCGGCGCGTCTGGGCCGCGTCGATTACGTCATCGTGCACCAGGGTGGCGGCATGGATCATTTCCACCACGGCGCCGAGTTGAATCGCGGTGCTGCCGGCTTCGCCACACAGCCTTGCCGACAACAGAAGCAGCGCGGGGCGAAGCCTCTTGCCGCCGGCCGATTGCAAATACTGGCCAATCGCCGTGACGGCGTCGACCGAGGCGACCGACTCGGTGGTGATCTTCTTTTCCACCTGCTCCAGGTCGTCCTGGATCAGGTCGAAAATCTCGCGGGCTGAAAGGGCTTGCCCCAGCTTGCCTAAATTCATGTAAGTTAACCAGTTTAACTGTTGCCGGGCTTGCCTCGCAAACACAATTGCTCGAAATTGCCCGTGGTCAGCTCCGCCAAGTCCTCCGGCGCGCGCCCGCGCACCTCCGCCAGGCGCTTCACGGACTCCACGACAAACGCCGGCTCGTTGCGCTTTCCACGATGCGGAACCGGCGCCAGATAAGGACAATCCGTCTCCACCAGCAACCGGTCATCGGGCGTGATGCGAGCCGCCTGGCGCACGGCTTCGGCCTTCGGAAATGTCAGGACGCCGCCGAAGCTCAAGTGAAAACCCAGGTCGAGCGCCTGGCGTGCCTGCTCTTCGTCGCCGGTGAAACAGTGCATGATTCCGCCGCTGTGCCAGTTTTGGCGCAGGATCGCGAGCGTATCGTCCCAGGCCTCGCGGGTGTGGATCACGACGGGCAGCCCGGCCTCCGCAGCGATCTCCAGTTGTTGCGCGAAGACATCGCGCTGCACCTCACGCGGTGAAAAATCGTAGTGGTAATCCAAGCCGATCTCTCCCACTGCCAGAACTTTTGGATGCGGCGCCAGGTCTCTGAGACGTAAGAAAGTTTCCGGCGCCGCTTTGGAGGCATCGTGAGGATGCACGCCAATGGTGGCGTACATAAAAGGATATCGATCGGCCTGGCGAACGGCCACCTCCAGGTCGGGTGGCCCGTTGCCGGTGCCAATCGCCATCATGCGCTCCACACCGGCGGCGCGGGCGCGTTCGATCACCTGCTCGCGGTCTTGGTCGAACTTGGGGTCGTCCAGGTGGCAGTGCGAATCGACCAGCCTCACTTGAGGCGCGCTCCCACCGGGATATCTTCGTGGAAACCGGCCAGCACGGGTTTGCCTCCCTCGACGGAAGCGGCGACGATCATGCCGTTGGATTCGATGCCCTTCAGTTTGCGCGGCTGCAGATTGGCGACGATGACCACTTTGCGATGGAGCATCTGCTCGGGCGTGTAAGCCTCGGCGATGCCGGCGACGATGGTGCGGGGCTGCGCTTCGCCGAGATCGACCTTCAGGTGCAGCAGCTTGTCGGAGCCCTTGACGCGCTCGGCCTGGAGCACCAGGCCCACGCGCAGGTCCACTTTGCCGAAATCGTCGATGGCGATCTTGGGACTGCCTGGCGCGGCTTCGGCGGCCTCGGGCTTCTTGCCCAGGAGCGCGGCCTGTTCGGCGGAGACCTTTTCTTCCAGCTCGCGCATTTTGGCGACGCCTTCCTTCAGTTCGATGCGCGGGAAGACGCCGGACACCTCGCCGATTTGCTGGCCGGCCGGAAGACCGCCCCAGGCGAGCGTGGCGAAGGTCACCGACTCGATGGAATCCTTCATGCCGAGCTGCGTCCATATTTTAGGCGCCGATAGCGGCAGTACAGGCGAGAGCAGCGCGGTGACGATGCGCAAGGCTTCGGCCGCGGTGTATAGCGTGCGGTTGAGATTCTGCTGCGCATCGCCGCCGGCATCGCGCGCCAGCTTCCACGGAGCCATGGTCACGATGAACTTGTCCACGGCGGAGATGAGAGCCCAGATGGCTTCGAGCCCCTTGGAGAACTCGAAGCGGTCGAAGGTTTCCTGCACGGTTTTGATCGTGCCGGCGGCCAGTTCGGCGATGGCGGGGTCGGAGCCTTCGGGAATCGCGCCCTTGCGATACTGCGTAATCATGGTGAGGGTGCGGCTGGCGAGATTGCCCAAGCCGTTGGCCAGGTCGGAATTGTAGCGCGTGATGAGCGCGTCGAAGCTGAAACTGCCGTCCTGACCGAACACGATTTCACGCAGCAGGAAGTAGCGCAGCGCATCGGCGCCCATCACCTGGCGGATGGGCTCGGAGCGCACGATGTTGCCGCGCGATTTGCTCATCTTGTCGTTTTCGAACAGCAGCCAGCCGTGGGCGAATACGCGCCTGGGCAGCGGCAGGCAGGCGGCCATCAGAAACGCGGGCCAGAAAACGGCGTGGAAGCGGACGATTTCCTTGCCGATCAGGTGCAGGTCGGCGGGCCACAGTCCGGTACGTTCGAAGCCGCCATCTTCCACCGCGGTCATGTAGCCGATCAGCGCATCGAACCAGACATAGAAGACGTGCTTGCCTTCCACTGGCAGCGGGATGCCCCATTTCAGCGTGGTGCGGCTGATGGAAAGATCGTTCAGACCGGCGCGCACGAAGGAGAGCACTTCGTTGCGGCGGGTTTCCGGCTGGATGAAATCGGGCTGCGATTCGTACAACTCGATCAGCTTTTCGGTGAAGGCGGAAAGCTTGAAGAAGTAATTCTCTTCGGTGACGGTCTCGGTGGTGCGGCCACACTCCGGGCACGGGTCGCCGGGCTTGGCTTCATTGACGTAGAGTTCGTCATAGACGCAATACTGGCCGGAGTAGCTGCCTTTATAGATGTAGCCATTGTCCAGACAGCGCTGAAACAGCCACTGCACCACTTTGCGATGGCGGGGATCGGTGGTGCGGATGGTGCGGTCCACCCGGATGTTGAGCTTCTCCCACTGGGCGCGGAATTCCGCGGAAATCAGGTCGGTGAACTCCTGCGGCGACTTGCCGATGGCTTCGGCGGCGCGCTCCACCTTCTGGCCATGTTCGTCGGTGCCGGTGAACATCACGGCGTCGTAGCCCTGCATGCGCTTGAAGCGCGCAATGGTCTCGGCGGCCATGGTGGTGTACGTGTGCCCGATGTGAGGCGCGGCATTCACGTAGTAGAGCGGAGTCGTGAGGTAGTATTTGTTCATTTCGGTTGGTTGAGGTACGCGTAGTTGGCCTCGGCGATAATCTGTTTCAACGCGATGCCGGATTCCAGGGCCAGCTTGCGGCAATCTTCGTACTCCGGGGCGAAATCGCCCGCGCCGGACACTTTGATGCGCACCGTGCCGTGCGGCGTTGCCACTTCGGTGAAACTGCGCGCCTGCACACGCCGTTCGGCGGTATAGATCCGCAGGCCTAGCGTGGGAGTTTCGGAGAAGACCAGTTGCGCCAGGCATTCGCTCTGCTCGGGCCGGGCGATGACGCGCAGCAGGCTGCCGGGGCGCCCTTTCTTCATGACCAGCGGTTGCAGCGTAACATCCAGCGCTCCGGAATCCAGCAGACGTTCGGCGGCATAGGCCAGAACCTGCGGAGTGGCGTCGTCGATATTGGCTTCGATGACCGTGACGCTGGTGGCTTCGGCAGCTCCCGTGGGTTCGCCCAGGATGACGCGGAGCACGTTGGCATGCTCCTTGAATTCGTGATCGCCCGCGCCGTATCCGGCACGCAGAATTCTGACCGCGGGCAGTACACCGAACGATTGCGCCAGCGTGACGGCCATGGCGGCGCCGGTGGGCGTGGTCAATTCCATGGCCGGACCGCGCGCGTAAACGGGCGCGCCGGAGAGCAGGCGCGCGGTGGCGGGCGCGGGCACCGGCAGAATGCCGTGCTCCGTCTTCACCGTTCCGCTGCCCACATTCACCGGCGAGGAGACGATGGTATCGACGCCCAAAAGGTCGAACGCCACGCACGCCCCCACGATATCGGCGATGGAATCGGCCGCGCCGACTTCGTGGAAATGGACCTTTTCGAGGGGCACATCGTGGACGGCGGCTTCGGCTTCGCCGAGTTTCTGGAACACGGCGATGGCGTTGCGCCGGGCGCGCGGGGCGATGTCCGCGGCTTCGATCATCCTGACGATGTGGTGCAGGTGGCGATGCGTTTTGGATTCCTGGATGGCGACGCGATATTTGGTAGCGGCGATCCCGGTCCGCTTGACCTTTTCGAAGGAAACGGCGGCGCCGGCCTGCAGCGAGGCAATAGCGGCGATGATGGCCGCCTGGTCCGCGCCGGCATCCGCCAGCGCGCCCACCAGCATGTCGCCGCTGATTCCGGAAAAGGCATCCAGGTAGCAGAGAAGGGGCACGATTTCTTCATTGTAACTGGGCCGGCCAACTCCAGGCCCCAGGCGGCGGTGCAGGCGTGTGCGACATAGAAGTGAGAGATTTACGGAAATCCCGGCCAACCGACAGAATCCTAGCGTATGCGCACTTCGTGAGACTCGAACACGCTCATGGGCTCACCCTGCCCGGCGACGACATACTGTATGGCCGCCGAGACGTGTTGTGGTTTCCACAGCCATCGTGTGCTGCCATGGTGTGCCCCTCGCTTACGGTTCGATTCGTGTAAATGATCCCCCGGCAGAGCCGGGGGCTTTTATTAACCTTGGGCCGCTCAAAG